>CAMNJY010000076.1 GCA_946541745.1 uncultured Prevotellaceae bacterium | reverse complement strand
CGAATTATACAAATTAAGCCTTCCGCTCTTCCGTTACCGGGATAATTAGTAAAATTCGTAAAATTCGTAGTCGTCAATCAAATGATCTAAACGACAAGCCTCATAAATGCGAGTTTTAATTCGTTTTGTACTATCAACGGGTAATCACCTTTCTCTAATGAAATGAGTAATTTCCCCAAATCGACTGCAATGGAATGATAGAACATTGTACTATCAACTTCATGACGGAAAAATCTTCAGAATTTCTTTATTTATCAGCCTTTCAGACATTGATAGTACAAAATGACACAAAACTCAGATTGGTAGCAAGCGAGCAGAGCTCGAGCGCGAAAATAAAAAGAAAAATGGATTTTCCTTTTGTATTTTGCTCACTTATTCGTATCTTTGCAGCGCAAAAGAAAGAATTGCGAGAATATGGGAAAATTCATCAATCCGTTTACGGACGTTGGCTTCAAGCGCATCTTCGGGCAGGAGTTCTCGAAACCGGTGCTGATAGCATTCCTTAATGGACTGCTCAAGGATGAACGGTGCATAGTAGATGTGAAATTCCTTGACAAGGAGCAAATACGTATAAACGACGGCGACCGCTCGCTGATATACGACATCTATTGTGAGACCGAGACAGGTGAGCACATCATTGTTGAGATGCAGAACAAGTACCAGCCCTATTTTAAGAAGCGCAGCATCTACTATCTTTCCCGTTCTATCGTGGAGCAGGGTGAGCGTGGCAGTGAATGGAGCTACGACATCAAGGCCGTCTATCTGGTGGCCTTCCTGAACTTCAAGCTGAACGACATTTCCAGCGAGTTCCGCACGGATGTTGCGCTGATGGACATGAAGCGGCATACACTGTTTTCGGACAAGGTTCGCTTGACTTATCTTCAGCTGCCGTATTTCACGAAAGAGGCTGATGAGTGTGAGAATATTTTTGAACGTATCATTTTTGTATTGAAGAACATGGATATATTACAGCGCATGCCTTGGGTGGCACAGGACGCAGTATTCAAGCGTCTATCAGACATAGCAGAGGTGGCTTCTTTAGACAAAGAGGAGCGCCGCCAGTATGATGAAAGCCTCCGCCACTATCGCGACACCCTCGTCGTGATGGAAGGTCAGTACATGGAGGGTGAGCGTAAAGGCCGTGCAGAGGGTGAGCTTAAAGGCCGCATGGACATTGCCCGTAACCTGAAGGCGATGGGCCTAAGCATCGACGACATCGTCAAGGCTAGTGGCCTCACTGCCGATGAAGTCGCCGCATTATAACAATAAGGTGCGACGACCAGCCATCCGAGGAACGCCCTCGAAGGAAGAAATAATCTGAATTGCTTGCTAATTCGGATTTTTCTTGCTATACTGTCGCCCTAAAAGATTTCCTAATACAAAGTTTGGCAGTTTCAGAAATATTGTTTATCTTTGCAACGTAATATGACAAAAAGAAGAGAAAAAGCAAAGATGCAGAAGCCGGAACTGAACAAGCAACTGGAGCAGCACGAAAGGAATGACAAGAATTCCGGCGGACGTTGGAAAGAGAAATTAGGAAACTATTTGATAGATATTTCCAAATATCTCTTGACTGTAGTCTTTGTTGCTTCATTGGTTCAGGATTTGGCAGACATGCGTTGGTTAATTTATATACTAAGTGCATTCATTTCCGCGTTGCTACTGATAGTAGGATTAATATTAACAAACAGAAAGAGTGAGTAATATGGGAACTTTATTTCTATTGGCATATATGGGCATACCTGCAGCATTGTTCTTAATCTATTGCATGACTCCCCACGGCAAGCAATGGCTTCGTCATAACAACTTATTATGACGGATTTTTAGCAAATAGACATGTCCATAGCCTGAAGGCGATGGGCCTGAGCATCGACGACATCGTCAAGGCTAGTGGCCTCACTGCCGATGAAGTCGCCGCGTTATAACAATAAGGTGCGACGACCAGTCATCCGAGGAACGAACACCCCCAAACGAGAAATAATCCGAATTGCTTGGCAGTTCGGATTATTTCTTGCTATCTTTATTTCTGCTTGATGATGAACTTCTGGTAGTAGTTGATGAGGAGGGTAGTCATGGGGAGGGCGATAATCATGCCGAGGATGCCGAGGAGGGAGCCCCAGATGGAGAGCGACAGGAGGATGATGGCTGAGTTGAGGCCCGTGACGTGGCCCATGATTTTCGGCGTGAGGATTGTGTCCTGTATCACCTGCACCACGGCAAACACGGCGAGGGCCATGAGCAGGATAAGCCAGAAATTCTGACCCGTGTCGGCAGCCTTGACGATGGCCAGGATGATGGTGGGTATGAAGCCCACCAGCTGCAGGTAAGGCACCATATTCAGCAGTCCGATAAACATGCCCAAGCCCACGGCCATGGGGAAATCGATGATGAGAAAGCCCACGCTGAACAGCACACCCACGCTGAAGGCCACCATGGCCTGACCGCGGAAATACTTGTTCATGCCCTCCTCGACGTCGGCCACCAGGCGCTTGGCAAAGGGGCGGTAACGGCGAGGCAGCAGCTGAGGCCACCCGCTGCAAATCTCCTCGTAGTCGAGCAGGATGAACAGGGTATAGAGCAGCACCATGGTCAGCGAGAACACACTGCCAACGACGCTGATGCTCTGCGAGATGACGGCCCACACCTTGGGGATGGTGCTCTTCACCGTGTCGATGAAGCCGTCCTGTGTCACCAGCTTCTTCAGCTGCTCAATATCTACATGGTCATGGACGTACTGCTGCAGCAGGCGGGGAATGCTGCTGATGGTCTCGTCGGTCTGCACGTAGTGGACAATCAGCTCTGTGACGCGCGCACCCTCCTCTATCATGGGCGGTATCATGAGCATAAAGACACCGGTGACCACACCGCCGGTGACGAGAAAGGCCATGAGGATGGCCGCAATACGAAAGCGCAGGCGGCAACGGTACTGGAAGAACTTGACCATCGGGAACAGCAGGTAGGCTATGAGCCACGCCAAGAAAAACGGCACGAGCACGCCGCTCAGTCTGCCCAGCAGCATCACAATGCCTACTACCAACGCCACAGCCAAAAAGCCGCGGACGAAAGTATCGAAAGTTATCGGTTTACGTTCCATGCTGCAAAAATACTATTTTTTCGCCCAAAACCAACGCCCTTTAACTTCTTTAACGTCTTTTACGTCTTTTACATCCCAAAAAAGTTGTACCTTTGTGCCCAAATGTGCCATTTATGAGCGTAACAGAGATCATCAACAAGCATACACGCGACAAGCAGTTCTCGTTTGAAGTGCTGCCGCCGCTGAAGGGAACAGGCACGGAAAAGCTCTTTGCCGACATCGACAAACTGGCCGTTCTGGAGCCTGCCTTCATCAACATCACGACGCACCACTCGGAGTACGTCTACCACGAGCTGCCCAGCGGGCAGTTTGAGCGGCTGCGTGTGCGCCGCCGCCCCGGCACCATCGCCATCGCAGCCGCCATCCAGCAGCGTTACCACATACCGGTGCAGCCCCACGTCATCTGCAGCGGTGCCACCATCGAGGACATTGAGTACGAACTCATCGACCTGCAGTTCTTAGGCATTCACGACCTGCTGCTGCTGCGAGGCGACAAGGCCAGGGAGGACAGCCGATTCACCCCCACTCCCGGCGGGCACGCCCATACCACCGACCTGATACGCCAGGTACAGCGGTTCAACGACGGCTACTTTGCCGACGGCACCCCCATCAAGAACCCCGGCCGCAGCTTCGACTACGGGGTGGCCTGCTATCCCGAGAAGCACGAGGAGGCCCCCAACCTGGAGCGCGACATGCAATACCTGAAGGAGAAGCAGGACCTGGGCGCACAGTACGCCGTCACCCAGCTATTCTTCGACAACCAGAAATATTTCGACTTTGTCGACAAGGCCCGGCAGATGGGTATTACCATGCCCATCATTCCTGGCATCAAGCCCATGGCCAAGCTCAGCCAGCTGACCGTGGTGCCCAAGACCTTCCACTGCGACATACCCGAGCCGCTGGCCCGCGAAATAGTAAAGTGCAAGACCGACGAGGACGCCCGCCAATTAGGCATAGAGTGGACCACGGCCCAGTGCCGCGAGCTGTATGCCCACGGGGTCAAGGATATTCATTTCTACACCGTCTCGGCCATCGACTCGGTGGTCGAGGTCACCCGCCGCCTGCTATGAGGCAACAGTTAACAGAAATAGTAAATTAAAATAGTAAATCCCCCCGATGACATTCGCAGAAGTGATAGGCCAGGAAGAGGTGCGCGACCGCCTGCTACAGATGACCCGCGAAGGGCGTCTGCCCCACGCCATCATGCTCTGCGGCCCGCAGGGCGTGGGCAAGAAGGCGCTGGCCATCGCCTTCGCCTCCTACCTGTTAGGCGAAGACAACGCCATGGTCAAGCGGTTGGAGCACCCCGACCTGCACTTCACCTACCCCACCATCAAGCTGCCGTCGATGGGCAGCGACCACAAGCCCACGAGCGACGACTTCGCCCGCGAGTGGCATGAGCTGCTGAGGCAGGGGCCTTACTTCACCATGGACGAGTGGATGACGGCCATGGGCGGCGAAAACCAGCAGGCCGTCATCACCGCCGGCGAGAGCGAGTCGCTGCTGCGCAAGCTGAGTCTCAAGTCGAGCCAGGGGGGCTACAAGGTGAGCATCATCTGGCTGCCGGAGCGCATGAACATAGAGTGCGCCAACAAGCTGCTGAAACTCATTGAGGAACCGCCGCAGCAGACAGTGTTCATCATGGCCTGTGAAGAGCCCGACCGCCTGCTGGAGACCATCCGCAGCCGTGTGCAGCGCATCGATGTGAAAAAGCTGCCGGCCGACACCATCAGCCAGGCCCTGCAGCAGCGGCGCGGCGTCAGCACGGAGGCTGCCCGACGCATCAGCCGCCTGGCCAACGGCTCATGGCTGAAAGCCTTGGAGGAGCTGCAGACGGGCACCGAGAACGAGCAGTTCCTCGACCTCTACATCTCGCTGATGCGGCTGGCCTACCAGCGCAAGATACGCGACCTGAGGAAGTGGAGCGAGGTGCTGGCCGCCTTCGGCCGTGAGAAGCAGAAGCGCTTCCTGCAGTATTTCCTGCGCATGACCCGCGAATGCTTCATGTACAACTTTCACGAGCAAGACATCGTCTACATGACCGAGCAGGAGGAAAACTTCGCCCACAATTTTGCCCGCTTCGTCAACGAGGCCAACATCCTGGCTCTCTACGACCTGGCCAACCGCGCCATCCGCGACATAGGCCAGAACGCCAACGCCAAGATTGTCTTCTTCGACTTCACCCTGCAGGTCATCGTCCTGTTGCTGCAGAAATAATGAAACATCGAGATATCGAAATATCGAGATAACGAAATAACGAAAACAACGCCAATGGAAAAAGAATACGAAATAAGAACCGGCTGCGACCGCGGCCTCTGCCACCAGGCCATAGGCCGCCAAGACCGCCAGCTGAACACCTACGACTGGCTGGCCGACGTGCCCGGCAACCAGGAGTCCACAGACCTCGTGGAGGTGCAGTTCAAGCACACCCGCAAGGGCTACTACCACAACGTCAACAACCTGCAGCTGAAGAAGGGCGACATCGTAGCCGTGGAGGCCAACCCCGGCCACGACATAGGCGTCGTCACACTGACCGGACGCCTGGTGAAACTGCAACTGAAGAAAGCCAACCTCAAGTCGGCCGACGACATCAAGCGCGTCTACCGCCTGGCCCGGCAGATTGACATGGACAAGTTTCGCGAGGCCAAGGCCCGCGAGCACGAAACCATGATAGAGAGCCGCCAGATAGCCAAGGGCTTAGGACTGGACATGAAGATTGGCGACGTGGAGTACCAGGGCGACGGGCAGAAGGCCATCTTCTACTACATCGCCGACGAGCGCGTAGACTTCCGCCAGCTCATCAAGGACCTGGCAGCCGCCTTCCACGTGCGCATAGAGATGAAGCAGATAGGTGCCCGCCAGGAGGCGGGACGCATCGGCGGCACCGGCCCCTGCGGCCGTGAACTGTGCTGCGCCACGTGGATGAAGAATTTCGTATCCGTCTCTACCAACGCCGCCCGCTTTCAGGACATATCACTCAACCCGCAGAAGCTGGCCGGCATGTGCGCCAAGCTGAAGTGCTGCCTCAACTACGAGGTGGACGACTACATTGAGGCCGGAAGGAGACTGCCCAGCCGCGAGGTCGTGCTGCAGACGCTGGATTCCGACTACCACCTCTTCAAGAGCGACATCCTGGCCGGACTGGTAACCTACTCTACCGACAAGAACCTGGCCGCCAACCTGGAGACCATCACTGCCGAGCGCGCCCGTCAAATCATAGAAATGAACCGACGCGGCGAAAAGCCGGAGTCGCTGCAGGAGAGTGGCAAGCAGAAACCACAGAAGCCACACGTAGACCTGGCCCAGGGCGACATCAACCGCTTTGACAAAGCCAAGAAAAAGAAAAAGAAGAAAAAGGCAGACCCCTCCAACAAGGACGAACAGCAGCCCAAGAAAGAAGCCAAACCAAAGAAGGACGGCCAGCAGGGCAAAAAGGACGACCAACAGGGTAAGAAGGATGAGAAGAAGTAGCCTCAGGACGCTGGTCTTCATCACTACGGTGGCACTGGTCACGGCCAGCTGCAACCGCAAGACCATTTACCACCACTACGAACACACATCGGTAGACGGATGGGGGAAGGACGACACGCTCTACTTCACGCTCCCGCCGTCTAAACAGCGGGCCGTGGTGCAACGCGACGTTGAACTGCGTATATCAGGCAACTACCCCTTCCGGGGGCTGAGCCTCATCGTTGAGCAGACCACCATTCCCGCCCACTCCAAAGCCGCCATCAGCCTGCAGCCCAGCCATTACCAACGGACAGACACCATCAGTTATGAACTTGTGGACCAGGAGGGCAACATCAAGGGCCAGGGCATCAGCCTCTACCAGTACAGCTTCCACATGACCGACATCAGCCTCAACGAGGGCGACTCGCTGCGCATCAGCATACACCACGCCATGCAGCGCGAAACACTGCCCGGCATCGCCGACATCGGCTTACGGCTGACAGCCTACTGAACAAAAAAGAAAGGTGTGCCGATGGGCACACCTTCATACTGGTTTACAAAGCTTATCGGGCCTATTAAGCCTGAAGGCTGATTGCCTCTGACGGGCAAACAGAAGCGCAGGTACCGCACTCTGTGCAAGCGTCAGCGTCAATTACATACTTTTCACCCTCAGAGATAGCCTCTACGGGGCACTCACCTGCGCATGTTCCACAAGCGATGCAGTCGTCACCAATTACATATGCCATAATCCTAAACGTTTTTAAAAAATGAATTAATACTTAATATTGATGATGCAAAGGTAAGAATATTTTTTGATATCTACCTAACTTTTGGTATTTATTTTTGCAATTTATACGACGTCGAAATTGCTACAAACATAATATTAAGACGATTTCTACGTTATATCTTATAAAGGCAAAAAAGTAAGAAGGTTTTTAATGAAACTTATATATAATAAGGTGTACAGCTGCTTGAGGATGAAGTTCACTTCACCCTCATGGCTTCATATCGTCTTACCCTTTTACCTTTTTACCTTTTTACCTTTCACGTCGTCGGCACAGGAGCGCAAGCCGCAAAACAAGCCCTACATTGACCTCAGACCCATGCACTTCGGCATCAGCGTGGGCTTCCACATGCAGGACATAGAGTTCCAGAACGTAGGGCCGCAGGTAGTCACCTTGGAGGACGGCACGACGGTCACCGAAACCGTGGTCATAGACCAGGACAACTGGAACCCGGGGTTCAGCGTCGGCGTATTGGCCGACCAGCGGCTGTCCAACCACTTCTCCGTCAGGCTCTCGCCCACCATGCACTTCGGTGCCAAGCACCTTACGTTCCGCCACATAAACCGCACCGACCCTGAAGGCCGCATCGTCACCGCCACCCAGGACCTGAAGAACACCTACATCGCCTTCCCCATCAACCTGAAGTTTGCCGCCGAACGGTTCAACAACTACCGGCCCTACATCATTGGGGGCATCAACCCCATGATCAACCTGACCAGCAAGTCGCAGGACTACATCCAGCTGAAGCGCTACGACACCATGGTGGAGGTAGGCATAGGCTGCGACCTCTATTTACGGTTTTTCAAACTCATCCCCGAGCTGAAGTTCAGCTACAGCCTCATGAACGCCATCGACAGCGGACACGCCGACGAGCTCACCGACAGCTCGCTCCGCGTCTACACCAACGCCGTCAATGCGGGCCACAGCAAGATGGTGACACTTACCTTCTATTTCGAATAAAGCCATTTTCAGTATTTTTTTTATAAAAATATTGCAAAACTCAAAAAAAACGTTTACCTTTGCACGGAAAAACCAAAAAACAAAAATATTATCTAAAACATCTTGAGGGATAATAGGCTCTGCCCCCTTGGTGCCAAACAAAAATGAGCCTGCAAAATTATAAGCTATGAATAAAAAATTATTCTTAACGAAGAGCTTTGCTGTTGCACTGGGCACACTGTTTGCAACTTCCTGTACGCAGACTGACAACCCCGCCGGTATCGAAGAGCCTGTAGACTATCCCATCGAGGAAACCGTCTATGAAGACGTGACTGCAAAGGTTGCTACAGACGGCTGGGGCGGCGGCTGGTGTGCTACACAATTTGCACCTGCCATTACGACATCCGACGGACGTTCAGCCCAGATGATGGAGAAGTATGAGACCACCGTTGAGACCACAGGTGTATTGTTGCAACAGACAATAAATGACTTGGAGAACGGCACCTATGAGGTAGAAATATATGCCAACGCCTTCTTCACCGACGGTCGCGGTTTCGCCTCTGACATGGCTGACGGCGCTGAGGACGTTGCTTACGTCTTCGCCAACGACGAGAAGGAGTTCCTGACCTGCAATATCACCACGGCAACCACCATAAATGGCATCTACGCCTTCAATGTGGACGTGACTGACGGCACCCTCACCCTGGGTCTCGGCAAGGAGAAGGCCGGCACCAACTGGCACACCATCCAGATCAAGCGCCTGGCCCTGGTGAAGACACAGACCCGCCTGCTGAGCGAGGCTTACAACGAGGTGATGCCCGAAGCCCTGGAGCTGGCAGAAGCCCCCATGCCCGCCGAGCTTAAGGCCCTGCTGAACGAGCTTATCAACGCCGAGCGCAGCGAGGCTGCCCTGGCAGCCCTGAAGGACGGCGTCAAGCTGGCCAAGGAGGGTGCTGCTGTCTATGCCAACGTCAAGAAGGCCCTCGACGCCATGAAGGCCCTGGTTGACGCTACCAACGTCTACACCGAGGCTGCCTATAACGAGTACTACGGCAAGTATGCTCAGAAGTTTGACAGCGGTTTGCTGACCGAGGAGGACATTAAGGCTCTGCAGAACCCCGACAACGTCACCGGCTGGCACGATGCCATCACCGTCGACAATTTCCTGCTGAGCGCCTGGGACACCAACCCCGACTTCGTGGACGCTCCCTACTACATCAACACGTGGTCGGTAGAGGGCGATAACGACGGCAGCAACTTCCGCGTTCCCTTCTTCGAGTACTGGACCGGCGACGGCGCTTCACTGGGCGAGCGCACGCTGACCGCTACCCTTAACAACCTGGAGGCTGGCGAATATGAGGTTTCGGCCTGGGTACGCGTACGCGCCAAGAACGGCTACGAGGCTCCTGCCTACGGCATCTCGCTGCAGGCTAACGACGGCGCTGCCACCAACGTGGCTGCCGGCACTCAGGTGGGCACCAGCCAGTTCTTCCTCGACAACTTCACTGCTACCGGCACCGTCGGTGAGGATGGCGTCATGAAGATCAAGTTCATCGTCGCTGCTGACAACAACATCAGCTGGCTGTCGTTCAAGAACGTGAAGTGCGTGAAGAAGTAAGACTAAGTTTTTCAACCCCACAATACCGGCCCCCGCATCCACTACGCGATGCGGGGGCCATTTTTTTCGCCAACTGTAATAATCTTTTGAAATATTACTGCTATTTCAATTTTTTTTTGTATATTTGCCACCGCATTCGGGATGTTAATATAAAGTTAGGTGATGATAGAAGAGCAAGATGCGAGCAATAACGGGCAGACTATACAGGGACTTGACAGTCAGCCGCTGACCAAACAACTTATCTGGGAGCGGAAACTGCTGGACTTCACACTGCGTAACAATCTGCTGAACACCCGCCTCGGCAGGCGGGTGGTGCCGTTCATGTCGTTCGGCATAGACCGTCTGGAGGACCTTCTCCAGCAGGGCGAGGACTTCCAGGTGGTAGCCTGCCCTGGCGAGCGCCTTGAGCCCTTGGCCAACGACATGTTCGACTCGTCTCTCCAGGCCAAAGCCCACGAGCAGCAGGTCTGCGAGCTCATGGCCGGAGGGCGCATCGTGTCGTACCTCAACGAGACGGAACTGCCGGAAGCCCTGAAATACATCTACCGCTCAGCCCGAACGGCCATCGAGGAGAACGGTGCCAACAGCCTGTTCCTGACCTTAGGCATGCTGCGATGGTATGAAACGCCGCGCAGCGAGCAGGCCCGCTACGCACCGCTGCTGCTGCTGCCCGTCGACATTGTACGCCGGGCGGGCAACAACTTCGTCATCCGCAAGCGCGACGAGGAAATCATCCCCAACATCACCTTACTGGAACTGCTGAAACAAAACTTCAACATCAGAATTGACAAGCTGAAGAGCCTGCCCAAGGACGACAGCGGCATCGACGTGCGCCAGGTGTTCACCACCGTCCGCCAGGCCGTTGCCGACATGGAGCGGTGGACGGTGGTCGAGGAGTCGCTGTTAGGCCTGTTCTCTTTCAACAAGTTTGTCATGTGGAACGACATCCACACCAATGCCGACAAGCTGGAAGAGAGTCCGGTCATAGCAGCCCTGACCGGCAAGCCGCAACCACAAGCCGACACCGGGGCTGACGACGAGAGCACCGTCGACGCCCGTGAGATAGACAAGACCTGCGCCCCGATGGACTTCGCCATCCCCCTCGACGTAGACTCGTCGCAGATGGAGGCCGTCGTGGAGTCGGGCCGCGGACGCTCGTTCATACTACACGGTCCACCGGGCACGGGCAAGTC
>CAMNJY010000075.1 GCA_946541745.1 uncultured Prevotellaceae bacterium | reverse complement strand
CCCTCCCCAAGGGAGGGGAGTAGTTAGATACCAGAAAGGTTAAGGTTAAGGTTAATATGGTCGCTTCGCTCAAAATTATAAGAATAATGGGCATGCACAACTACGAATTTTACGAATTTTACAAATTGTCTCGGAAAAGAAGAACTGAAGGCTTAATTAGTATAATTCGTGAAATTCGTAGTTGTTTTTATCCCGGTAGCGGAAGAACTGAAGGCTTAATTAGTATAATTCGTGAAATTCGTAGTTGGGTAGGCCGGGGGTGTGCCGTCATGCTGTTTTCGCTGACGGCGCAGGCGCAGTCGCTGACGCTGGTGGAGCTGAACTGCGAAAACCTGTTCGACACCCGACACGACTCACTGAAACAGGACACGGAGTATCTGCCAGAGGCCACACGGCACTGGAACCGCCAGCGATACTGGCGCAAGCTCAACAACATAGGACAGTCGATACTCTCGACATGCGACAACGGCATTCCCGACCTTGTGGCCCTCTGTGAGGTAGAGAACGACTCCGTCATGCACGACCTGGCGCGAAGGTCGGTGCTGCGCAATGCCGGCTACGACTACATGATAACCCAATCGCCAGACCTGAGAGGCATCGACGTGGGGCTGCTCTACCGCCCCTCGGCATTCATGCCGCTCAATAGTCACTGCCTCCGCGTGGAGACCGTGGAGGGCATGCGCCCCACTCGCGACATCCTTTATGTCAGCGGCCGGGTGCTGACGGGCGACACTTTGCACGTCTACGTGGTTCATGCCCCCAGCCGCTATGGGGGCGAGCGTCACTCCAGGCCCTTCCGCATGCAGGTGGCGCGGCGGCTGTGCCAGTCGGCAGACTCCGTGCTGAAACGGTCGGCCGGGGCCTGCATCCTCGTGGCCGGCGACTTCAACGACGAAGCTGACAGCCCCGCCCTGCGGCTGATGGCAAGCCACGGCCTGAACAGTATGACGGCCAAGGCCCGTGGGGAGAACGGCGTCAGCGGCACCTACCGATACAAGGGCCGATGGAGTCGTATTGACCACATACTGGGTACAGCGGCGGCACAGCGCAGGGTAGACACAACGTACATCCACTCAGCCCCGTTTCTGCTGGAGGAGGAACACACCTACAGCGGCTACCGGCCACGCCGGACGTACAACGGCATGAACTATCAGCCGGGCTACAGCGACCACCTGCCACTGGTGCTTAGGCTGAGATGGAAGTAGGCTCGCGGCCTAAGCAGCAAAAAAAGAAATGATTTTCCTTTGTACTGACCCCGTTTTTTTGTACCTTTGCACACAAAAACCAATAGACGTATGATGAAAATAGGATTCGACAACGAGAAGTACCTTAAAATCCAGTCAGAGCATATTCGTGAGCGCATAGCCCAGTTTGACGGCAAGCTATACATGGAACTTGGCGGCAAGCTCTTTGACGACCACCACGCTTCGCGCGTGCTGCCGGGCTTCAAGCCCGACTCCAAGCTGCGAATGCTGGCACAACTGCGCGACTCGATAGAAATCGTCATCGTGGTCAGTGCCGACGATATAGAGAAAAACAAGGTGAGGGCAGACCTGGGCATCACCTACGACGAGGATGTACTGCGGCTGCGCGACGAGTTTATGAAGCGCAACTTCATGGTGGGCTCGGTGGTCATCACCCACTACGACGGCCAACGCGCCGCCGACCAGTTCCGACACCGGCTGAAGCGCGACGGCATCAAGTCGTACATACACTACCCCATAGACGGCTACCCACACAACGTAGACCTGATAGCATCGGACGAGGGCTTCGGCAAAAATGACTACGTGGAGACATCGCGCGAGCTGGTGATTGTCACCGCCCCAGGACCCGGCAGCGGCAAGATGGCCACCTGTCTGAGCCAGCTCTACAACGAGAATAAGCGCGGCGTGCGCGCAGGCTATGCCAAGTTTGAGACGTTCCCCGTGTGGAACCTGCCACTGAAACACCCCGTCAACATAGCATACGAGGCCGCTACAGCCGACCTGAACGATGTCAACATGATAGACCCCTTCCACTTGGAGGCATACGGCAAGACGGCCATCAACTACAACCGCGACATAGAGATTTTCCCGGTGCTGAACGCCCTGTTTGAGGGCATCTACGGCGAGAACCCCTACAAGTCGCCAACGGACATGGGGGTCAACATGATAGGCTTCTGCATCTCGGACGATGAGGTCTGCTGCCAGGCATCGCGCAACGAAATCATACGCCGTTTCTACGACGCTACCAACAAGATGGCCAACGGGGCCGACAATGAGAGCGAGGTCAACAAGATAAGACTGCTGTTCAACCAGGCCAAGATTACCACAGCCTTCCGCCGTACCACAACAGCGGCCTACGAGAAAAAGATAGAGACCGGACACACGGCTGCCGCCATAGAACTGGCCGACGGCACCATCATCACCTCAAAGTCGTCGCCACTGTTAGGATGCAGTGCCGCCCTGCTGCTGAACGCCATGAAGCACCTGGCGGGCATCGACCACGAGGTGAAGCTCATACCGCAAAGCCTGATAGAGCCCGTACAGAAGACGAAGACCGAATACTTAGGCGCCAAGAATCCGAGACTGCACACTGACGAGGTGCTGGTAGCTCTGAGCGTGCTCTCGCAGACTGACGGGAACTGCCGGCGCGCACTGGAACAGCTGCCACAGCTGCGCGACTGTCAAGTACACTCTACGGTGATGCTGAGCGAGGTAGACCGCAAGATTTTCAAGAAATTGGGCTGCGGCCTGACCTGCGACCCGGTGAAGAAAAAATAAAAGGGTGAAGAGGTGAAAAGATTGAGCGACTCGGGATTTGCACGGTGGACTGTGCTGTTCATTGTGGCCACGGCCATGATGATGGGCTATTTTGTCAACGACGTCATGTCGCCACTGGAGGCGATGCTGGAAATGCCTCGCTCGCAGGGGGGACTGGGATGGTCGCCGACAGACTACGGGTTCTTCTCAGGAGCGGGCAGCTTTATCAATGTGTTCCTGCTGATGCTCTTCTTCTCGGGTATCATTCTCGACAAAATGGGCGTTCGCTTCACAGGGGTGCTGTCTTGTTCACTGATGATGGCCGGCACACTCATCAAGTTCTATGCCGTGAGTACCGCTCCTGAAGGCGAGTGGTTCGGAATGCCGGCCTCGGTGGTCATGGCCGCGCTTGGCTTTGCCATTTTCGGCGTAGGCTACGAGATGACGGGCATCACCGTGTCGAAGGCTATAGTAAGATGGTTTACAGGGCACGAAATGGCACTGGCCATGGGCCTGCAGCTGGCAATGGCACGCCTCGGCACGGCTGCGGCACTGAGCATCTCAGCACCCATAGCGCGCCATTTCACGCTGTCGGCACCACTGCTGCTGGCTACGGGCTTACTGATTATAGGACTACTGGCCTTTCTCGTTTTCTGCGTGATGGACAGGCGGATGGATGGAGTGCTTGGGGCAAATGCTGCCCCGGAGGCCTCCGACGAGGAATTCCGCTGGAGCGATATTGGCGTGACGCTGAGGTCGCCAGGCTTCTGGCTGATCACGCTGTTCTGCGTGCTGTTCTACTCGGCCGTGTCGCCATTCCTGAAGTTCTCTACTAAGCTGATGGTCATGAAGTACGGCGTCGATGCAGTCCTGGCGGGGTTCTTCTCGAGCATAGCCCCCTTTGGCACCATCCTGCTGACGCCTCTCTTCGGACTGTTTTATGACCGCCATGGCCGGGGGGTGACGATGGTCATCACCGGCGCACTGCTGTTAGCTGCAGTCCACTTCGGGTTCGCTATGCCCGTCTCTGACGACTTGGGAGCCACCGGCCCGACGGTGGCCATCACGCTGATGACCGCGCTCTCTATAGCCTATTCGCTGGCACCTGCGGCCCTGTGGCCCTGCGTGCCAAAAATCATTCCGCTGAAATGTTTAGGAACAGCATGCTCCATGATTTTCTTCATCCAGAATTTCGGACGCGCTGTCATTCCCATGTTTGTGGGGCATGCCAACGAGACAGACCCCACCTACACCACATCCATGCTCATTTTCGGTTTCACAGCCCTGGGAGCTGCTGCGGTGGCGTTCGCCATGCTTGTAGCTGACCGCCGCAAAGGCTACGGTCTGCAACAGCCAAACATCAGTCGCTGAGCAGCGGGTAGCAACCTTTGTCGCGGGCGTTTGAAACGGAGTCGAGATGGAAGTCGTAGTCAAGGTTGCCTTCGTCAATCTTTACAAAATGCTGCTTGCCCTGGATGCTGTCCTTGGGCGTTTCCCACTGTATGCGCTTGAAACTGACGGTGTCGTCCTCGACAGCCGGGGTACGCAGTAGGCAATCGCTGAACAAGTAGCTGAAGACCTGGGTGGTGTCTTGACGGTGAGCCATCACGACATCGTCCTCATAACCGGTGGCAATAGAATGAAGGAACGAGAGTCGCAACCCGCCGGTATCATCGAAGCGCAGGGCTGCACCCCGGTTGGCAACAAAGGGGTAGAACTGGGCCAGCGTGCAATGGTCTACCTCAGCCATGCCACCATGCAGGCTGAGGCAATCGCCTAAGGTGTTGGTCAGCTGGCAATAGTACAAGCCTATGTGGCTGTTAGAAGCTTCCACACCATGGCCTTTGGCATTATGGACTACGCACCGCGTCATGCGCAGTCTGTAGCCGATGGTGTCGAGGGCTGCCGAGTCTACGCGGACAGCAGCCGACGCATTGCGTATCTCAGTGTCTGTCAGTTCGTTATCGGAAGACGAGGAAGCAAAGACCACCCCACCCCACTGGCCACTCACACGGTCGTAGGGCAGGTAGTCGAACATGTGGTCGAGACGGTCGCCACGCATGGTAACATGGTCGGCCTTCAGCGTGCCCCCAACAGTAATGCCGGCCTGGTCGTGGAAATAGAGCGTGGTGTTGCGCAGCGTCATCACCGCTCCGCTGTCAACACTGATACCTCTTCCATAGACGATGATTGGCTTGGCACTTTCAATGGTGGTGTCACGGCTGACAACGAGGTTGGTGACCTTCAGAGCGTCCCATGCCCATGCCCGGAGACATACGCGCTGCTCTACGCCACTCTCTAAGTGAAACACCAGGTCGTCTTCTATCATCAGCGGCTCGTCGCGCTTGGTTTCAGGCGAGGTCAGCTCTACGAACACACGGATGCTGTCGCCCTGACGCACCTCAAGGTCGGTGACGACAGAGCCCAGGGTGTTGTCAAGATAAGAACCGTCGACATTGACCCGGAAGCCGGTCTGATTGCCACTCTTCAGGCGAACGGAGCTGAGCCGTATGCCGTCGCCGGAGTCGTTGAAGACCCAAAAGGTGTAGGTACTGGACCCCACGGTAGAGAACACAGTATCCATCTTGACAGTGTCGGCCGAGAAAGTCAGCAGGTTGGACCGGCTCGTGGTAAACGTGTCGTTATCGCTGCAGGCCATGAGGGCCAGAATCAGCGCAAGCAAAAGAAAAATCCGTTTCATCATATAATGATAAAACGGATTTCTAAGCTATTTATTGTCTGAGGCCTAATGTTTCAGGGCCAGGTTGTAGTTGTAGTACTCCTTGTTGCCGGTAATATCGCTGACAACACGGATGAAAGGCGGGAAATTGACATCTTCGGCATCGGCAATGCCCTTGGTCTCAAGGATGACCAAGCCCTCAAGAGGGCCATGATAGAAGTCGAGTTCAAAATACTGTCCGCGCCAGATGAAGCTGCGCCGCAACTTGCTGACAGGCTGACGGTAGGGGTCGGCCTGCTGCAGCAGCGACTCATAGAGAGCATTCTCCACCTGGCGGTCGGTCTCTACCTGAACATCGGGAGCAGTGCGCTTCTTGGTGTTGTGAATGTTGACCACCTTACCGCTCTTCCAGGAACGGCGGCGCAACCTCACCTCACTGCCCGGCTCGCTGACAAGGTAGGTCTGCAGAATGTCGCTGTCGATGGTTTCAGGCAACGGTCCCGTTACCTCCACCAGATACTTGCGCTCCTCGGCAACGGGTTGTGGCAACCCTAAGACATTGGAGATTTCACGCAAGACACGCTGCATCTTGCACTCAAAGTCGTCGTGGTTATTAATCACACGAAGGTGGGGGTGGCCCGTCCAGGCCTTGATGACCTTCTTGTCCAACTCACGGGCTATGCGCAAGCCTTCCTCATCGGCTTTCTCATAACGGGTGACATTGGTGGCTGTAGTATAGAACTTCTCTGCACCGTCAGCTGCCGACACCAGGTGGAGCACAGCGTCATAGCGCTCACGCAACTCATTGGAGCTGGTACCGGCCTTGGTGGTAATGTCGGCCCACATGTCGGACGACATATAGGCAGAAATATCCATCGTCCCGCGGTCGCAGACAATGAGCACCGGTTTCTGGCACACCAAAGCCATGCGCTGAAAATTGTCTTCCAACGTCAGCTGGGTATCTAGTATGGCATACTCTCCCTCGTAGTAAAGCTGGCGGTTAGGGGTCAGGTAGTTCCACCCGCCAAGGCTGTACAAAGTAGGCACCTCAGGCACGGTGAACACCTTAAACCCAAGGCTGGAAAAGTGGTCGACAACACGCACCAATGCCGTAGTCTTACCGGCACAGGGGCCACCGGTAAGCACAATCTTCTTAATATCGGTTTTCAACGCTCAAACTTCTATTTTCAATTTTCAATCTTCCGCGTCTAAATGCTCAGTTCGTCGAGTACCTTGATGAGCTTCTTGTCGAAGGGCTTATCGGTGCGTATGCACTCTGAGAAGGGCACGTAGACGACTTCATTGTTGCGAACACCAACCATGACGTTGCGCTGTCCCTGGCGGATGGCATCGATTGCGCCGACACCGGTGCGACTGGCCAGGATGCGGTCGTGGGCCGAAGGTGTACCGCCACGCTGCAGGTGGCCGAGTATGGATACACGCACGTCGAACTCAGGAAACTCCTTCTTAACGCGGTCGGCATAGTAGAGGGCGCCACACTTGGGACTCTCTGAAACGATGACGATACATGACTTCTTTGACTTGCGTATGCCACGGCCCATGAACTTTGCCAGCTGGTCTTCTTCCATCATCTCCTCTGGGATGATGGCCGCTTCAGCTCCACAGGCGATGGCACTGTTCTGAGCCAGAAAGCCTGCATCACGCCCCATGACCTCGACAAAGAAGATACGCTCATGCGAGTTGGCTGTGTCACGTATACGGTCTACACACTCCATGATGGTATTCATCGTTGTGTCATAGCCTATAGTAGAGTCAGTGCCGTAGAGGTCGTTGTCGATGGTGCCGGGCAGTCCGATGACGGGGAAGTCGAACTCCATGCCGAAATTGCGAGCACCGGTCAAGGAGCCATTGCCGCCAATGACCACAAGAGCGTCTATTTCCTCACGCTGGCAGGTCTCGAAGGCTTTCTGCATGCCTTCAGCCGTCATAAACTCCTTTGAGCGAGCCGTCTTCAGTATGGTACCGCCGCGTGTAATGATGCCACTGACGTTCTCAGTGGTAAACTGTTTGACTTCGCCCTTGATGAGTCCGTCGTAGCCACGATAGATAGCCTTGATAGTGAAGCCGTTGTAAATACCGGCACGGGTCACAGCGCGGATAGCAGCATTCATGCCTGGAGCGTCTCCGCCAGATGTCAGAATTCCGATAGTTTTAATCTTTGCCATAGTAGTAATGATTGTTAGTTATATTTATGATGGTATAAAAGCGACCTCGGCATAGAGAACCAGCAAGCCCACGACAAACCCCAAAAGTACCTTGGGGGTAAGGTTCTTCAAGTACCAACCTAAGCGGACATGTTCCATCTTCATGAGGGCAAGTCCACTGGTAGACCCCACGCTGAGCAGGCAACCGCCCACGGCTGTCGTGTAGGCGATGACCTTCCAATAGGCACCATTCTGGGCAAACTGCATCATGTAGGCACCGTCGGCCCACGTGCCGATGCTGTCTGCATCCACAAGGGGGTAGAGGGTAATGTCGGTGATGGCAACAGTAAACGTATCCACCACGCCACTGAGGAGTCCACTGACCACACCCACCAGCCAGATGTTGTGCAGGTTGTAGTCTATCCATGCGCAGATATCGCCCATGACACCTGTCTCGGCCATAACACCCATGCCAAGCATTATGCCCATGACGAAAAGCATCTGCTGAATGGTGCCATACTGAATGGCTCGGGGTATGCGGCGCTGAGCCATCTGGTCGGCATCGTTAAGCTTTCGGTTAAAGGCCTCATTGACCACCCACAGAACGCTGAGCGTACAAAGGGCACCGAGGAAGGGCGACAGTTTGGTGATATTGTGGAATGTAGGCGTGAACCACAGCCCGCCAATACCCACGAAGAGCATCACCACGCGCTGCCACCGGTTCAGGTTGGTATCATCACCACGGTAAGGTGGTGCCGACCACTCGGTGTCTAACTTGTCTGGCAGCTGGCGGTTGATAAGCAGTGTAGGTACCACCCATGCCACGATGGCTGGCAGGACCAGGAACTTGGAAAAGTTGGTAGCTGTGACAGCCCCGTCACCCCACAACAGCAGTCCTGTAGGATCACCTATGACGGTAAAGCTGCCGCCACAGTTGGCTGCAATGACAATAGCGGCACCTATAAGCATACGTTGACGGCGACTACGCACTATACTGTGCATGATAACCAGCATCATAGTGGCGGTAGTCAGGTTGTCAAGATTTGCCGAAAGGATAAAGGTTGCCAGCGTGATAGTCCACAGCAGACGCTTGGAATTGCGAGTACGGATCCACTCGGTAATAAAGTCGAAACAGCCGTTGTTGCTGAGTATCTCTATGATGGTCATCGTAGCGAGAAGGAACATGACGATGCTCGCCGCACGGCCCACGTATTTCAGGAAGATGTCGTCGCAGATAAAGTATTTCACTGCATCACTTGAGGGGGTGGCGCCACCTAAGAAGTCAACATACTCATGAGGATGCTGCGACATGACGAAATCAGCACCCCAACAGATGTAGACCACCCACCCCACCGTACCTATAAACATGGCGATGGCGGCCTTGTTGACACCTGTAAGGTGACCGGTGGCTATGAGCAGGTAGCCAAATACGAGTAGTAATACGACAATGAGTGTCATTGGAAACCTTTTTATCGGCAAAGATACGAAAAAAATCCGTACCGCCAAATATTTGCGACATTTTTTTGTAACGCCGACGCTAAATAAGGAACTAAAGGCGGGCCCCCGATTCACATCGAGAGCCCGAAACAACACAAACACAAATCACAGTCGGCCTTGGCCGACCGTTATGATGATAGAAATTTTTCTACGTTACTTTTACTGAATACCGTCCTCACGCAACTTTACCTGCCACTTCCAGGCTGAACGCAGCACCTCGTCGGTAGGTGTCTCGGCTTTCCATCCAAGCACTTCGTTGGCCTTGGTAACATCACCCCAAACCTGCTCAATATCGCCCTCACGACGGGGGGCGTAGGTCCAGTTCACCTTAACACCGGTAGCACGCTCGAAGCCCTCGACCACCTCAAGCGTGGACAAGCCACGTCCGGTACCAATGTTAAACACCTCTACAGCGTCGGTATCGGGATTGTCGAGCACACGCTCCATAGCCTTTACATGTGCCTTTGCCAGGTCAACCACATAGATGTAGTCGCGAATACAGGTATGGTCAGGCGTATTATAGTCGTGACCGAATATTTTCAGCTGACCACGAATGCCCATAGCGGTCTGTGTGACAAAGGGGATAAGATTCATAGGCACGCCGTTGGGCAACTCGCCGATGAGCGCTGTGGGATGGGCACCTATGGGGTTGAAGTAGCGCAGTATGACACTCTTGATAGGAGCGCCACTGTGGATATAGTCCTGTATGATCTCCTCATTGATCTGCTTCGTGTTACCATAGGGCGAAAGAGCCTTCTGGATGGGAGCCTGCTCGGTAACGGGCAGATTGTCTTCTGTCGGCTGGCCATAAACGGTACACGATGATGAGAAGATGATACCCTTCACCTCATATTTGGGCATGAGTTCCAGCAAGTTGATGAGCGAAGTGAGATTGTTACGATAGTACAACAGAGGCTTCTCGACACTCTCGCCCACGGCCTTGGAAGCTGCAAAGTGAATAATACCCTCAATCTTTGGATACTTCTTGAACACGCCTTCAAGAGCCTGCAAATCGCAGCAGTCCACTTTCTCAAAAGCAGGACGGACACCGGTGATTTTCTCTATGCCGTCAATGACACTGGCATTGGAGTTGGAAAGATTGTCGACGATGACCACTTCATAGCCTGCCTGCTGCAGTTCAACGGTGGTATGGCTCCCGATAAAGCCAGTACCACCCGTAACAAGAATTGTCTGTTTCATGTTTTATAGTTTTTACTGTTTGTTAGAAAAATCATCTGCGTAACTCTACCAGTTTCTGGCGGTAAGATTTTTTTAGCCGCCGAATGGCTCGGTTACGAATCTGGCGCACACGCTCGCGTTTCAGACCTAATTCATCACCAATCTCGGCCATTGTCTCATACTCACAGTCAAGGCCATAGAACCGGGTCACTACCTGAGACTCACGCTCGCTGAGGGTGAGCAGTGCAAACTCCACGGCATGCTCAATAGCCTCTGAATAGACACGCTCATCGGCCAGGGGTGCATCTGAGTTGACAAGCACTGAGAGCAGGCTAACATTGGAACGATAACCTAACGGAGCATCGACTGACAATGTACGTGTTTGGCTCCGCACAGTTTCACCAACAGCCTTTAAAGTTCCATTTTGCTTATCTATAGCACGCTCTATTTGCCGACGTACATAGGGAGCTGCGAACTTCACGAAACGAAGGCCGCGAGAGCCGTCATATCGAGCGGCAGCAGTCATCAAGCCAATATTACCTTCGCTCACCAAATCGTCCATCTGCAATCCACGGCCACGATACTGAGAGGCCAACTTCACAACAAAACGGAGATTGGCCTCCACAAGACGACCTAAGGCTTTTTGGTCGCCCTGCTTGATACGTTCCGACAGGAGCCGTTCCTCGTTATCACTCAGCAGTGTTGTTTGACCTATCTCATCCAGATATCTGTCCAAGTTATTGTCTATCATGCCTTTTCATTAAGTAAGTATCAATTAATGACTGCAAAGTTACAAAATATATCTGATACTACAAAGAAATGAAGCCCAAATAACTTATCAAAATTGCTAAAATAAGTATAAAACGAAACAATAAAAAAGGCTGTAATCTGAATTTCAGACTACAGCCCTGATAAAGATGGCGGCCTCCTACTCT
>CAMNJY010000074.1 GCA_946541745.1 uncultured Prevotellaceae bacterium | reverse complement strand
CGCATGAAATCTTTTTCATCTTCTTAATCTTTGTTGAATAGCATAGTTTATAGCACAGTTATAGCACAGTTTCCGGAAACTATGCTATAGGATAATACAATGTATGTCAACCTATTACAACCAACTATAGCACACATAGCATAGTTTTGCGAAACTTTAATCTCAGTGCTGTTCCTCTTTAGAAAATCCAGGCCTTGGATTTTCCGAAAGGGAGCTACTTTCGCGCAAAAGGGACTCCCTTTCGCGCAAAAAAAAGACTAACAACGCCAATAACCTCTGAAGTTTGCAGAGAGTAAGACAAATGACTTCTAACTACATGAGGCCAAAGGCCGATAACTCCTTCCTACTCCTTATAACTCCGAAAGTTGAGCGAATGCGAAACTTGAATAACAAATTAATTGTGACTTAGAGCCCGTAAAAGTAGGAAAAGAGCGTATGTGTGACTTGATTTCTAACTTTTCGGGGCTTTTTGTTCACATTTTTATCTCGACTGGCTTAAAATCTCGGAAATTTTATCTAAATTTGCAGACGAAACACGGATATTATGGCAAAAAACAAGAAATGGCAGGACGACGACTGGCTGTTGCTGATGCAGGCTTACCTGCACCGGCCCGTGGGACTGAAGCCGGTCTACAGCCGCGTGATGGTGCAACTGGCATTGGAACTGCACATCCAGCCCGAGTCGCTGGCCGTGCGCATGCAGCAGATAGCCAAGCTCGACAAGCCCCGCATAGAGCGCATCTGGCAGACCTACGCCAACAGTCCCGGCAAGCTGAGCCGGGCCGTCAAGCTGCTGCGGGCCATGAAGGGGTTCGGACGGGCCGACGAGTTCTACGACGGCGTGGAAATCAACGAGACATGGGAACGCGACTGGACGCCCCTCGCTGCCGACGAGAGGCTGACGCCCGTGGTGCTGACCCTGGTGCTCGACCTCTATTTCCGGCTGACGCCTGCCACCATGGTCCGCCAGACCCCCGAAGTACAGGAACTGGCCCGGCTGGTGCATATCAGTGCCGACGACGTGGTAGACATACTGGATGTTTTCCAGCACTGCGACCCCTATCTGAACCGGCGCGACGTGACGCTGAGCGAGCTGCTACAGCCCTGCCAGCAGGTGTGGCAACGCTACGGCAACGGCGACCCGCAGGCACTGGCCACCCTGGCCGACCATCTGAAAGTTTACTATTTATCGTAGAGAAAGCGCGTCATGAGCGACAACAAGTTTGGACAGATACAGGAGCAACGGCAGGAGCAACGGCTGCAGCAGATGGTGTCGCAGCAGCAACTGCTGCATGCCCAGTTGGTGGAACTGCCTATCACGCAGCTCATAGAGCGCATCAACACTGAAATGGACGACAACCCGGCCCTGGAAGTCAGCCCCGACAGTCCAGACATCCAGGACTATCAGGAGAGCCAGGACGCGCCCGACTATGGCGATGCGCCCGACGACTACGACAGCCAGCGCGACCGCGAAGACCGTCAGTCGGCCTTAGACGAAGCCTTGCAGAGCATAGGGCGCGACGACGAGGAGCTGCCCGTCTACCAAGGCGGCGGCAGCATGGGCGAGGAGCGCGAGGAGATGGTCTATGGCGACACGAAGTCGTTCTACGACCAGCTGCTGGAGCAGATGTCGCTGGCCGACCTCACGGCCCGCGAGCGCGACGTGATGGAATATCTCATAGGGTCGCTCGACGACGACGGACTGCTGCGCAAACCGCTGGATGCCATCAGCGACGAGCTGGCCGTCTACCACAACATCGACGCCGACACCGGCGAGATAGAGCGTGTGCTGAAGCACCTGCAGCTGTTCGACCCGGCGGGCATCGGTGCCCGCTCGCTGCAGGAGTGCCTGCTGCTGCAGATAGAGCGGCGCGACCCTTCGCGGCTGAAGACGCTCATGCAGCGGGTCATAGGCGACTACTTTGACGACTTCACCAAGAAGCGGTGGACCAAGATACAGTCGGCCCTGAAGCTGAGCGACCTGCAGGCCGAGGCCCTCTTCGGCGAGCTGCGGCGGCTGAACCCCAAGCCCGGCGCCTCCCTGGGCGAGACCGTGGGCCGCTCGCTGCAGCAGATTACCCCCGACTTCATCGTCGACACACAGGACGACGGCACCGTCACCTTCACCCTGAACCAGGGCGAGATGCCCGAGCTGCAGGTGTCGCCGTCGTTCGCCGAGTCTATGAAGGAGTATCAGCAGGAGCGCGACCACATTACCCGCCAGCAGAAGGAGGCCCTGCTCTACATCAAGCAGAAGGTGGACGCCGCCCAGAGTTTCATAGAGGCCGTCCGCATGCGCCGCCGCACGCTGACCACGACCATGAAGGCCATCATCCAGCTGCAGCACCAGTTTTTCGTCGACGGCGACGAGGCCTCGCTGCGCCCCATGATCCTGAAGGACGTAGCCGAGCGCACAGGCCTGGACCTGTCGACCATCTCGCGCGTGTCAAACTCCAAATATGCGCAGACGCGGTGGGGCACGTTCCCCCTGCGCCACTTCTTCAGCGACGCCTACGTCACTGACCAGGGCGAGGAGCTGTCAACCCGCCAGATCAAGGCCGCGCTGCACGACATCATTGACGGCGAGGACAAGCGCAAGCCCCTGAAAGACGAAGAACTGGCCCAGCTCCTGGAGCAGCGGGGCTACCCCATAGCACGGCGCACGGTGGCCAAGTACCGCGAGCAGTTAGGCATTCCGGTGGCCCGGCTGCGAAAATGAACAACCAAGCGAATGACACGAGAGAAACAAATCATAATGACGGCCAGGGTGGTGAGCATGCTGTTCACGCCCTTCTACCTGCCCATGTTAGGCCTGGTGGCCCTTTTCTTCCTGAGCTATCTCAGCCAGTACCTGTCCAGCTACAAGTTCCTCGTCCTGGCACTGGTCTACTTCTTCACCATCCTGCTGCCCACGTTCCTCATCCACCTCTACCGGCGTTACCAGGGATGGTCGCTCCTGGAGTTAGGAGTGCGCGAGCGGCGCGTGGTGCCCTACGTCATATCCATCCTGTGCTACTTCACGTGCTACTACATCATGGAGCGCATGCACATTCCCTACTTCATGCGCAGCATCGTGGCCTCGGCACTGGTCATCCAGGTTGTCTGTGCGCTGATCAACGTATGGTGGAAAATCTCCACCCACACGGCGGGCATCGGCGGCGTGGCCGGCGCGCTGTTCGTCTTCTCAGAGGTGTTCCACTTCAACCCTACGTGGTGGTTCTGCCTGGTGCTCCTCGTGGCCGGCGTGCTCGGCAGCAGCCGCATGATTCTGCGCCAGCACACACTGCCGCAGGTCGTCGTCGGCTTCCTCGTCGGCTTCGTCTGCGCCATTATCAGCATTGTCTACCTATAAGCCCTAAAGGCTCCATATAAATAACGAATAAAACGACATGAAACCATTAGTAAGCATCATCATGGGCAGCACCAGCGACCTGCCCGTCATGGAGAAAGCCTGCAAGCTGCTGGACGAGCTGCAGGTGCCGTTTGAAGTCAATGCCCTTTCGGCCCACCGCACCCCCGACGCCGTCGAGCATTTTGCCCGCACAGCCCAGCAACGCGGGCTGAAGGTCATCATTGCCGGCGCCGGCATGGCGGCCGCCCTGCCCGGCGTCATTGCCGCCTCGACGACGCTGCCCGTCATCGGTGTGCCTATCAAGGGCATGCTCGACGGGATGGACGCCCTGCTGAGCATTGTCCAGATGCCGCCGGGCATTCCCGTGGCCACCGTCGGCGTCAACGGCGCACAGAACGCCGCCATCCTGGCCGTCGAGATGCTGGCCCTCGCCGACGAGGCCATTGCCGCCCGCCTCTACGACTACAAGGCCGGCCTGAAGGCCAAGATTGAGAAGGCCAACCAGGAGCTTTCACAGCTGAAATACAATTACAAGGTCTGAAGGGAAGGAAAAATGAATAGGCGAATTAGCAGCGTCTGCCATGTCGGCGGCATTGCCATCGGCGGCGACAACCCCATCCGCATCCAGTCGATGGCCACCACCGACACCAACGACACCGAAGCCTCGGTGGCCCAGGCCAAACGCATCATCGACGCCGGCGGCGAGCTGGTGCGATTTACCACCCAGGGCACCCGCGAGGCCGAGAACATGCGCCACATCTCGGACCGCCTGAAGCACGACGGCTACACGCAGCCCTTGGTGGCCGACGTCCACTTCACGGCCCACACCGCCGACGTGGCCGCCCAGTACTGCGAGAAGGTGCGCATCAACCCCGGTAACTACGTAGACCCCGGCCGCACGTTCAAGCACCTGGAATACACCGACGAGGAGTACCAGGCCGAGCTGAAGAAGATAGAGGCCAGGCTCGTACCCTTTATCAATATCTGCAAGGCCCACCACACGGCTGTACGCATCGGCGTCAACCACGGGTCGCTGTCAGACCGCATCATGTCGCGCTACGGCGACACCCCGGCGGGCATCGTCGAGAGCTGCATGGAGTTTCTGCGCATCTTCCGACGCGAGCAGTTCGGCGACGTGGTCATCAGCATCAAGGCCTCCAACACGGTCATCATGGTGCAGACGGTGCGCCTGCTGGTCAGCACCATGGACCGCGAGGACATGCACTACCCCCTGCACCTGGGCGTCACCGAGGCCGGCGAGGGCGAGGACGGGCGCATCAAGAGCGCCGTCGGCATCGGGGCCCTGCTCACCGAGGGCATCGGCGACACCATCCGCGTGTCGCTGAGCGAGGAGCCTGAGTGCGAGATTCCCGTGGCACGCCGCCTGGTAGAGCTGATACCTGAGTGCAGCCGCCTGCGCCGTGAGGCCGAGGCCGCCATCAAGGACGACACCATCACGCTCTCCCTCGACGCCCCCGACCTGGAGACCCTCCAGCTCAAGGCCGCCATGGCCGCCGGCGCCCTGCTCATCGACCGCAAGGCCACGAACATTGAAATTCACTCACCCGGCTATTCGCCCCTACAGTTGGAGGGCCTGGAGGAGGCTCTCCTGCAGGCCGCCCGCATCAAGTTCACCAAGACCGAGTACATATCGTGCCCCGGCTGCGGGCGCACGCTCTACAACCTCCAGGACACCATCCGCCGCATCAAGGCGGCCACCGGCCACCTCGTGGGGCTGAAGATAGGCATCATGGGCTGCATCGTCAACGGCCCCGGCGAGATGGCCGATGCCGACTACGGCTACGTGGGCGCCGGACGGGGCCGCATCTCGCTCTACCGGGGCAAGGAGTGCGTCGAGAAAAACATTCCCGAGGCTGAGGCCGTCGACCGACTGCTACAACTCATCAACGCCACCAAACCATAACCGGCTACTGACAAGACAGCGCGCATGAAGATAGGCAAGGGATACGTCGTATGGCTGTGGCGCAACACCAGGGGCATCAGGCTCAACATGGCGGTGCGCACGGCAGCGGGCATGGCCAGGGTGCTGCTGGGCCTGCTCATGGTGTGGCTCTGCAAGCACTTCATCGACGTCACCATCCGCACAGGCACCTCCCACGACATTCTGATCATGGTGCTGCTGCTCTTGCTGACGGTAGCCGGCGGCATCCTTTGCCGCCAAGTCTACTACTACTTAGGCGTGCAGGCCGGCGTGGCGCAGAGCACGGCTATCCGCCTGCGCATCTTCAGCCACCTCTTCCGCCGGCAGATGTTCGACCAGAAGGAGATGCACTCCGGCGACATCACCTCACGCTTAGAGAAAGACATCGACGTGGTGAGCGACGCCACCACGTCGCTCATTCCCGACGTCACCATCACGCTGTTCCAGCTCACGGGTGCCTTCCTGCTCATGCAGTCGATGGACGCCCGCCTGGCCTGGGCGCTGCTGCTGCTCACGCCGGTGTTCCTGCTGGTGGGCAAGCTGGTGGCGCGCAAGATGCGCCAGATGACGCTCGCCATCCGCCGCCAGGAGAGCATCATCCAGATGATGGTGCAGGAGACCATGGAGCACAACGCCGTGCTGCGCTCCCTGGAGAGCGGCGAGTGGGTCACGGGCCGCCTCGACAACATGCAGCAGGAGCTGAAGACCGTCGTCAAGCGCCGCACGCGCTTCACCGTGCTCTCCCGCCTGCTCATCGCGTCGAGCTTCAGCCTCGGCTATATCGTTGCCTTCGTGTGGGGCGGCCTGCAGCTGCGCGAGGGCATCATCACCTTCGGCGTCATGACGTCGTTCCTGCAGCTGGTCAACCAGATTCAGCAGCCCATACTGCAGATGGTCAACATGCTGCCCGCCATGATCCATGCCTCGGCCAGCATCGACCGCTTAGAGGAGCTTGAGAAGGTCGACGCTGAGGGCACCCGTGAGGCTCATGAGCCTCACGCCCCCATGCCGGGCCTACTGGGCGTCAGCGTGCAGGACGTGAGCTTCAACTATGCCACCGGCGACCGCCAGATTCTATCCCACTTCAGCTACAACTTCCACCCCGGCAGCCGCACCGCCATCATGGGCATGACGGGCACGGGCAAGACCACCCTCTTCCGACTGCTGCTGGCCCTGGTCAGGCCTACCGAGGGCACCATCACCATCTATAACGGCCACGAGAAGCAGTACGTCAGCGACCTGACGCGCTCCAACTTCGTCTTCGTGCCCCAGGGCAACACCCTCATGAGCGGCACCATACGCTACAACCTGCAACTGGCCAAGCCCGACGCCACCGACGACGAGCTGCGGCGCGTGCTCCACACGGCGATGGCCGACTTCGTGCTCGACCTGCCCGACGGGCTCGACACTGAGTGCGGCGAGCGCGGCAGCGGCCTCAGCGAGGGCCAGGCCCAGCGCATAGCCATTGCCCGCGGCCTGCTGCGCCAGGGCGGCATCCTGCTCTTAGACGAAATCAGCGCCTCGCTCGACGAGGACACCGAGCGCGAGCTTTACAGCCGCCTCTTCGTGGCCTATCCTCAGAAGACCATGATCTTCATCACCCATCGCCCCGTGGTCTGCCAGTTGTGCAGCGCCACCGTCAGGCTCAACGACGATGACCCCGCCTGAAGGCATCCACCCTGCGCTGCATGTTCTCGCGCAGCTGCTCACGGTATAGCCATATCTCGCGCGAGTGGTAGTTGCCCTCGCGCCCTATGAGCGGCAGCACGTAGTCCGTGCCCCTGTAGCCGCTGACTATCAGTAGGTTGGAGACCGTGTCGAGGCTAACGGCGAGGGTGTCTTTCTGCTGCTCGCCGACGGGCAACAGCGGCGAAGGCTCGGTCATGAGGGTGGCCGTCACGGTGTCAGTGCGCCAGTTGACGGGGTTGATGGCGACAGCACTGCGGGGCCACAGCCCGCACGCGGCATTGCGCACGGAGTTGTAGCTGACGGTCACCCCCACGTCGTCAGCCCCCCGCGCCGGCCGTAGGTGGCGGCAGCTGTCGGCCATCGCCGGCGTCACGTTGCAGCCTATAATGTAGGCGGCCACCATGCGGCTGTACACCTCGTCGCTCATCTCGCTGAGCAGCCGCAGGGCGATGATGGCACCCTGGCTGAAGCCGGCCAGGATGAAGGGCCGGTCGGGGTTGACATGGGCCAGGTAGTAGCTGAAGGCGCGCCTCACGTCGCCGGTGGGTAGCGCCAGCCGCTCGGCGGCCAGGCTGTCGCTCACAAACGACTGCAGCGAGCACTGCCTATAGTAGGGGGAGTAGAAGTTCAGGCGGCCACCCACCAGCGTGTCCACACCCTCCATCTCGCTCAGCATGGGCCGCCGCAGGCTGTCGGCGTAGGTGTCGGCATAGTGGGCCGTCGTGCCGTCGGCCAGCGGGTAGTCGCCCGTCTCGGTCGATATGATATAGAAGATGTCGGCCTGCCCCTGCCGGTCGTTCACATACCACTGCGTGGCGTCGCTGTAGTCGGGCCTCGCGGGCGTGGTCTCTTTGTTGGTCTTACACGACGACAGCACTGCCGCCGCCGTCACCATTGCTAATAGTTTCACTGTTCTGTTCATGTCTTTCCTGTTTATTTCTGGGTCATTCGTCATACATGTCGGCCGCCTCCTGGTGCAGGCGCCGCAGCTCGTCGGCCAGCGGCTGCGGACTGAGCACGCGCAGCCAGCGGCCGCGGCTCAGCAGGTGGGCCTTCAGGTCGGCGGTGGGCCGCAGCGTCAGCTCGTAGTCGGTGTGGCCGTCGCCCTGGCCTACCAGGCGCTGCGTGTGGTGCAGCGGCAGGTCGCGCAGTGCATACTGCTCGCGGCCGTAGGCCCTCAGCCTGATGCGCTGGGGCTGTGTGCCGTCGCCCGTCACCACGCCGTAGCACTCGCTGAAATAGTCCTCGGCGTCGAAATACTCGTCGAGCACGAACCGCCATGCGCTGACCGTGAGGCCGACGATGCGGTCGAGGGCGAACACGGCGTAGTGGCCGTCGTCGAAACGGCCCAGCACATACCAGCGCTGGTGGAAGAGCTTCAGGCAGTAGGGGGCCACGACGTGGGTGTGGCTCTCGGCCGACTGGTAGCGGCGGTACTGTAGCTCCACCTTGCAGCTGCGGCGCATGGCCGTGGTCAGCTGGCCCAGCAGCCGCGCGTCGGCAGCCACCTGCTCCAGGAGGATGCGCTGCTGCAGGCCCAGGCACTCGGTCAACAGGTTGCTCACCGTGAGCGTACTGAGCAGCCAGTTCTGCACGCTGCTCTGCTGCAGCACGTGCTCATTGCCTATATAGTAGCGGTAGCCGTTATGGGGGTCACACTCTATGTAGAGTCCGAACATGCGCTCTATGGCGTCCTTGTGCCGCATGAAGGTGTTGCGGGCCAGGGGCAGGCCGCCGCTCATCTCGGTCTGCACCCACTGCTCGTTGATCTCGCTGAGCGACAGCCCGTTGCGGCTGCGGCTGATGGCGTTCACCAGCCAGATGTACTCCTTGAACTTGTCGGGTTGTGTCATGACGCATGCAAAGTTACTGCTTTTTCCGAAATAACAGAAAGGTCGCCGTCACCTTTTTTATGACACATAATTATTTTGTACAATGATTCTTTTATTTACAAAGATTGTTCACCTATTTGTCACCTCTGCCGTCAACCGAAGCAGGTCTCCTGACTTTCAACACTTTACGCTTTTAGGATTCTGCCAGCCCCCGGTCTTTCGTTGCGGGGCTGGCTTTTTTGCCGTACCTTTGCAATCGCTAACATGACAACGTTGTAAGGTAAGCATCAACAGTATTTAATCATTTAAACCTCAAAAAAAGCAAAGATGAAGAACGTAAAGATGATTCTCAGAATTATCGCCGCCGTGGCCACCGCCATCGCGTCAGTGCTTGGAGCCAACGCAGTCGCCAGCTGCATGTAGCCGCCCGCCACTTACGGCCAGCCCTTTTCTTGCAGGCACCACAGGGATTACCGCTTCCCTGTGGTGCTTTTCTTATACCTGCCCCACGAAATGGTGCAGCCCGCGCCTACCTTTGCAGTCGCGTTCCCTGGCAGACAGTGATAATAACTATTCGTTATATAGAAAAAGATTGGCCTATTAACCCCTATAAAAACAAGCAAAGACAATGAACCAGGAAGAATTTTACGACATCGTCGGCCTGCTCCACGTCGCAGGCCTCAACCCCATGGTATGCAACAAGTGGCTGCACCTGAGCACCTGCCGCGTGCGCTGCGGCGTGCCCGCCGAGCCCGGCCAGGACACCATGGGCGAGGGCATCATGCTGCCCCGCGAGCTGGTGGGCAGCCAGCCCGAAATCTGTATCACCGCCGAGGGCGACTCCATGATTGGCGCAGGCTTCAGCGAGGGCGACTTGCTGCGCGTGCGCCTCCATGCGCCCGTCCACGACGGCGACGTGGTGGTGGCCATGGTCGACGGGGCGGCCACGGCGAAGGTGCTCTTCTCCGACGAGCAGGGACGCCGGTGGCTGGTGCCCCGCAACAGCAACTACCAGGCCCTGCTGCTGACGCCCGACAAGGAGGTGCGCATACTGGGCATCGTCGTGGGCGTGGAGAAGCGGGTGGTAAGGGCCTCCTCGGCGGAGTGCCTGCAGGCCATACGCCACACGCTTGAACGCATGCGGCAGCCGGAGCCCATGACCGACGAGAAGATCGACGCCGTCATCACCGCCGTGGCGCCCGAGGTGAGCAACGGACGGCAGTGGTACGCCGTCTACCGCCCACTGGTTGACTGCGGCGCCATCTGCGAGGGCTGCTTCCGCGACTTCTGCCAGCGGGTGTGGCGCGTGGTGCCCGCCCATGCCCATCTGCCTGTGGGCAAGGAGCTGGGACGGCTGGCCGTGCAGAGCTTCCGCAAGCGGGTGGCGCTGTGGGACGTGCGCGACGCTCCGGTCAACGGCGCCCGCTTTGCCGACTACCTGCGCATAGCGCGGCTCACGGCCAAGCGCCTGACGGCATGAAACGTCCACCCCGCGCCCACCAACGCCCACCGTGCCCGCCGCCCGCGCCCACTACGTCCCACCGCCCCGTGCCCCCCGCTACACAGCGCGCCCACCAACGTTGCACCGCAGCCCCGTTCCCCAGCGGCGGTGCTTCTTTTTGCCTAACTTTGCAGAGCGAAACGAAAAAAAACTCTAAACTCAAAAAAAATGGCAAAAAGAAAAAACTACATGCTCACTGAACACTTCAGTTACAACGAGATGACGCGCTCGGCCTGGGCCGAGAAGCACGGAGTAGACAACACCCCCGACGCACTACAGCTGGCGGCCCTGCAGAACCTCTGCCGCGTGCTCCTGGAACCGCTGCGCCACGCGTTCGGACCCATCCGCATCAACAGCGCCTTCCGCTCAGAGGCGGTCAACACGGGGGTACACGGCGTGGGGGCTTCGAAGCACCTCAGCGGCGAGGCGGTAGACATACACCTGCCCGACGTGGAGACGGGACGCGCCTACTACCGCTGGATTCTACAACACGTTGACTTCGACCAGCTGCTCTTCGAGCACCGACGCGACGGTGCTATGTGGCTACACTGCTCGGTACTCCTCAACCCTGACGACAACCGCCACCAGGCGTTCCCCAACTACAGGGTCCGTGGTTGACCCTTTGCGTAAAACTCTAATCTTAGCACCATCATGATTTGCAGAAATTGCGGGCAGCAGCTGCCCGACACTCAGTTTGAACAGTATCCCACGGGCACCCGGCGCCGGGTGTGCCGCCAGTGTAAGTACCTGCTTTACGGCGTGAAGGCCAAGCGCAAATGGCGGCTACGCCAGCTGGCCGACTTCTCAGAGTCTCTGAAGTAAATGCTCTAAACGGCAAGCCTCATAATACAACTACGAATTTCACGAATTATACAAATTTTATTTTAGGGATAATTTGTAAAATTCGTGAAATTCGTAGTCGTCAATCAAATGCTCTGAGCAGAAGAACAAAAACAGCTTATATATTCAACAAAGATTAATAAGATGAAAAAGATTTCATGCGGCTTATCCCGCCACACACATAGCGTTAGCAACGCTTTTAAATCTTTTCCATCTTTGTAATATAATAACTACGAATTTCACGAATTATACAAATTAAGCCTTCAGCTCATCACGCTTCATGCTGCCAAACTCTGTAATACGCTCTGGTGAA
>CAMNJY010000073.1 GCA_946541745.1 uncultured Prevotellaceae bacterium | reverse complement strand
TTAGGGTGTCAGGGTGTACAGAGGGTGTACACCCTGACCTTATAAAAGAAGCCTCCTAAGTCTCAGATTCTCTAGAGAATTTGAAGCAAACCTGCCTTCTTCATCTCACAAAGTGTACACCCTCTGTACACCCTGTCACCCTCTGAAACAGGGTGCAAACCCTTTGCTGCAGGGAGTTTGTACACCCTGACACCCTATAAACAAAAAAAACTAATCAAAATTATCATATTCAACTTTCTCATGTTGTAGGAGTTCAGGAGTTACTGGAGTTCAGACGTTACCCTTTATCTTGTAAGAAATGGTTAGAGAGCAACGAAAAGACTATTGCCTGCAACCCCTGAACTCCTGAACTCCTGAACTACAAAGAAGTTGAGCGAATGCGAAACTTGAATAACCTAATTGTGTTTTTCTACTTATACTTTTTAACGATTACTTAGTTAATCTTCCAAAATCGTTTCCGTATATCAGCATTATTTCGTAACTTTGTAGCCAAATTGCATATTACGAACATAAAACAATAAAAGACATGAACGAACAACAAGCGTTGAAGCCATACGTCATTGGCTTGGATTTGGGAGGCACGAACTCCGTGTTTGGAATAGTTGACGCCCGTGGTGACATCAAGGCCACGACGGCCATCAAGACCGGCGGCTACAGCAGAGTGGAAGACTACGTCAAAGCCTGTGTCGATGCCCTGCAGGTCATCATCGACCAGGTGGGCGGCATTGAGAAGATCAAGGCCATGGGCATCGGTGCGCCTAACGGCAACTACTATAAGGGCACCATAGAGTTTGCCCCCAACCTGCCCTGGGCCCACAACGGCATCGTGCCCCTGGCCGACATGTTCAGCAAGGCCCTTGGCGGCATTCCCGTGGCACTGACCAACGACGCCAACGCCGCCGCCATCGGCGAAATGGTCTACGGCGTGGCCCGCGGCATGAAGAACTTCATCGTCATCACGCTGGGCACAGGTGTCGGGTCGGGCATCGTGGTCAACGGTCAGCTGCTCTACGGCCACGACGGCTTTGCCGGCGAACTGGGGCATGTGACGATGGTGCGCGGTGCCGAAGGCAGGCTCTGCGGCTGCGGGCGCAAGGGCTGTTTAGAGGCTTACTGCTCGGCCACCGGCGTGGCACGCACGGCCCGCGAACTGCTGGCGACAACCACCCGTGCCAGCATCCTGCGCGAGATGAACCCCGAGGACATCACCTCGCTCGACGTATCGATAGCTGCCGGCAAGGGCGACGAGCTGGCTAAGGAGATTTACGAGTTCACGGGCCACATGCTGGGCGAAGCCTGCGCCGACTTTGCAGCCTTCTCCAGTCCCGAGGCGTTCATCTTCTTCGGCGGCATGGTCAAGGCCGGCGAACTCATCATGAAGCCTATCCGCGAGAGCTATGATGAGCACGTGCTGCCCATCTTCCGCGGCAAGGCCCAGTTCCTGGTGAGCGGTCTCGACGGTGCTTCGGCAGCCGTGCTCGGAGCATCAGCCATAGGATGGGAGATCTGATAAGACAAAGGTGAGCAATCGAAAATCGAAAATATAAAAGATGGAAAAGAAACTATTACTTGGCGACGAAGCCATCGCATTGGGGGCACTCCACGCCGGACTGTCAGGCGTGTATGCCTATCCCGGCACGCCGTCAACAGAGATTACCGAGTTTATACAGGGTAACGCACTGGCCCGCGAGCGAGGCGTTCACAGCCGCTGGTCAACCAACGAGAAGACGGCCATGGAGGCCGCCCTTGGCATGTCGTTCATGGGTAAGCGCGCCATGGTCTGCATGAAGCACGTGGGCCTGAACGTCTGTGCCGACCCGTTTGTCAACAGCGGCATGACGGGCGTCAACGGCGGCGTGGTGGTCCTCGTGGCCGACGACCCCTCAATGCACTCGTCGCAGGACGAGCAGGACTCGCGCTTCTACGGCAAGTTTGCACTCATACCCACCTTTGAACCCTCCAGCCAGCAGGAGGCCTACGACATGATGGCCGTAGCCTTCGATTACTCCGAGCGTGTAAAGCTGCCCGTACTGATGCGCGTCACCACCCGCATGGCCCACTCACGCGCCGTGGTAGCGTGTGCCGACGTTCCCCGTCAGCAGAATGAGCTCAACTACAACGCCGAGGCCAGGAACTGGGTGTTGCTGCCCGCCAATGCCCGCCGCCGCAACGACGTCGTCACGGCACAGCAGGCCGAGTTGGAGGAGGATGCCGCCAAGTCGCCCTACAACTCCTATGAAGAGGCCAAGAGCAAGTGGATGTACCCCAGTGGCAAACACCCGCTGAGCATCATTGCCAGCGGCATAGGCTACAACTACGTCAAGGAGTGCTTCCCCGAGGGTTGCCCCCACCCCATCCTGAAGATTTCCCAGTACCCGCTGCCCAAGGAGCGCGTGCGCCGTCTGATAGCCGAAGCCGAGCAGGTGCTCATCGTCGAGGAGGGTCAGCCGTTCATCGAGGATATTATCCGCGGTGTGGCCGACATGACAAAGCTACATGGCAAGCTCGACGGCACCCTGCCCCGCACGGGCGAGCTGAACCCCGACGTGGTCAACGACGCACTGGAAAAAATAGTAAATAGTAAATTGTCAAATAGTAAATGCTATGACCCCTGTGCCGATGTGGCGCCACGCCCGCCCGCACTCTGCCAGGGCTGTGGCCACCGCGACGTCTACACCGCGCTGAACGAGGTGCTGCGCGAGTATGACAACCCGCGCGTGTTCGGCGACATCGGGTGCTACACATTAGGGTTCCTGCCGCCGTTCCATGCCATCCACTCGTGTGTGGACATGGGGGCAAGCATCACCATGGCCAAAGGTGCTGCCGACGCCGGACAGTGGCCGGCAGTGGCTATTATTGGCGACTCTACATTCACCCACAGCGGCATGACGGGACTGCTCGATGCCATCAACGAGAACGCCGACATCACCGTCATCATCAGCGACAACCTGACAACGGGCATGACCGGCGGCCAGGACTCCGCCGGCACCAACAAGTTTGAGGCTATCTGCCGCGGCTTGGGTCTGAGCGACGAACATCTGAAAGTGGTGGTCCCCCTGCCGAAAAACATGGCGGAAATCACCCAGGCTATCCGCGACGAGATCAACTACCACGGCACCAGCGTCATCATACCCCGCCGCGAGTGCATGCAGACCCTGCAGCGCCACCTGAAACAGAAGAAAGCGCAAGCCAAATCGTAAACCGATAATCAGCAAATCGAACATGAAGACAGATATTATACTTTGCGGCGTTGGCGGACAGGGTATCCTCTCCATAGCCACCATCATTGGCGAAGCCGCCATGAACGAGAATCTTTACATCAAGCAGGCCGAGGTACACGGCATGAGCCAGCGAGGCGGCGACGTGCAGTCGAACCTGCGCATCAGCAGCAGCCCCATAGCCAGCGACCTCATAGCCAAGGGGGCTGCCGACGTCATCATCTCGATGGAGCCGATGGAGGCCCTGCGCTACCTGCCATACCTCAAGCCCGAAGGATGGATCATCACCAGCTCCACGCCCTTCGTCAATATTCCCAACTATCCCGACATGGAGGTCATCAAGGCCGACCTGGCCAAGCTGCCCCACGTCATCAGTATCGACATTGAGCAGATGGCCAAGGACAACGGTGTGCCCCGCTCGGCCAACGTCATACTGTTAGGGGCTGCCCAGAAAGCGCTTGGCATTGAGTACGACAAACTGGAGGACGCCATCCGCCGCGTCTTCAACCGCAAGGGCGAAGCTGTGGTAGAGGCCAACATCAAGGCACTCGCTTTAGGACGCAGCGCCCAGGCATAGTTATACTAACCCCACCTCCAGCCCTATCCCTTATTGGGGAGGGGGTTAGGGGTGGGGTCAGTAACTTTGTAAAGGGCATACAGGGAACAGAACGCCCTAATTACCAAATCACTTAGTCATCAGCTTCACTGTGGCGGTCTTCATACCGGGGACTGCGGCGGTGAGCGTCACCTTGCCGGGCGTGCGCCCTGCGCGCAATATTACGGTACACGAACCATTATAAAGTTGGCGGACATTGCCGACTGTCATCTCGTCGGAATTGATATTACCGTTGATGACACCCACAATGCGGGCGTCGCCCTCAACGCTGAAGCTGACTTCGCCCTGCGCCGTCTGCACACGGCGGCCTTTCTTGTCGACAGCCACCAGACGCACATGCTGCAGATCCAGGCCGTCGGCCTGCCACCCGGCATTGTCGGCCTCGGCAGTCAGCCGCGTAGCCTCGCCGGTGGTCTCTATGCGATGGCGGGCCACCACCCGTCCGTCCGTCCGTGCCAAGGCCTCCAGCGAGCCAGGCTCATAAGCCACGTCGTCCCAGCGTATCTGGTTGCGGTGCTTGGCATCACGTGGATTGGCCTTGGTGCCGAGACTGCGTCCGTTGAGCAGCAGCTCCACCTCGTCGGCGTTGGTATAGGTATAGAGCGACAGGCGCTGTCCGCTGATACGGTTCCAGTGGTCGCTCATGCCGTCGTTGCCCGTCTGCACACCGTTCCACATCTGGTCGCCCTTCTTGTCGACGATGCCGATATGCACGACGGGCTCCTCAGGCTTGAAGAAACTCTTCATGAAGTAAGCCTTGGGCTTCGGCTCTAACGAGATATCGAAGACGCCCTGCGCCCAGCCCTTGGCAGGCCATCCCTGGCTCTCGCCTAAGTAGTCGATGGCCCCCCAGTAGGCCAGCCCTATCACCTTGTCACGGTCCATGGCGAAGTAGTTCTCGCCCATGGCGGCCACGGAGGCCTCGCTCTGGTAGAAAGTCATCCAGGGGAACCGGCGACCATCGCCCGGGAAGTACATGTAGCGATAGTTGTAAGCCTGCACATCGGTAATCATGGCCAGGTCGCAGGGCAGCGAGTCGGTTTCCCAGTTGCGGTAGCGCGGGTGCATGGCCACGGTCACCAGTCGTGTAGAGTCATACCGCTGAAGCAGGGTCTTCTGCAGGCGGAACATGGTGACGCCGAAGTCGTTGAACGGCTGGTTGGGGTCTTGCTGCAACTCATTGCCCAGGCTCCACAGCACCACCGAGGGTGAGTTGCGGTCGCGCTTCACCCATTCGGGCACCTCCTGCTGCCAGTGCTGCTCAAAGGGGACGAGACCGCCTGTATGCTGGCGCGTCCACTTGTCATAGAGTTCGTCCACCACCAGTACACCATATTTGTCACACAGCTCTATAAACTCACGGCTGTAGGGATTATGGCTGGTACGTATATGGTTGATGCCGTACTGCTTCATCAGCTGTATGCGCTTCTCGATGGCCCGTGGATAGGCAGCGGCACCCAGGGCTCCCAAGGTGTGATGATTGGCATAGCCCTTCAGCAGCACCTTCTTGCCGTTGAGCTTGAAGCCAAAGTCGGGCCCGAACTCCAAGGTGCGGATGCCGAAGTGTGACGACACCTCGTCGAGGATATTACCATTAGAGCCTATCAGCGTCACCACGGCCCGATACAGCGAGGGGTGCTCCGTGTCCCAGAGCTGCGGACTTGCTATCTCTATCTCCGGCAAGCGGGCCTCCATAGTGCGCGAGGCCGTCTTGCGGTTTTGCTTTACCTTTCCGTCATAAACTATCTGGCCGTCAGGACTGTATATCTTGGTAGCAATGGTTGTCTGCTTGTCGCGCCCACGGTTGGTAAACTCAGCTGTAATGGTCACAAAGCGGTTGTCGCGCGTGGTGATGTAAAGGGGGTGACGCTCAAAGTACTGCTCCCTGTTGGTAGCCACCAGGCTCACGCCGCGAAACAGGCCGCCACCGGTGTACCACCGCGAGTTGTTGGGTTCGCGCGTGTCGGCCTTTACTGCAATGACATTGTCCTGCCCGGGTTTCAGGTCGTCGGTGACGTCAATCTGGAAACCCACGTAGCCATAGTTGGTGCCGCCGACGCGCCGACCGTTCAGGTAGACGTCGCCGGTGTACATGATGCCGCCGAAGTCAAGCAGGAGCCGGCGGCCCTTCAGCGAGTCGGCCGGCGTCAGGTGGTAGCGATACCAGCCCTGCCCCATCTCCTTGAAGCCACGGCTGCTCAGGCGGCTCTTGATGTTGGCAGCCACATCGGTATTGTCGGCTTTCTCGTCGGCGGCAGGTGCCACCCACGGCTGCTCTATCTGGAAGTCGTGAGGAAGGTCCAACACGCGCCACCGGGCATCGTCAAACTGGCGGGCCTCGGCCCCCTTGGCGTCACCCGGGTGGAAACGCCATCCGAAATTCAGGTTCTCTACTACACGCGGTTGCGCATTTGTCATCATGGCGACCAGAAGCGCCGACAAAGTCAGTAAGTTTCTTTTCATTATGGTGTGGTTTTTGTCGTATTGTTTCAGTAGTCAAAGTGCAAAGGTACAAAAAAAAATCGGAAAAATACTTTGAGAATAAAAAAAATATTTGTAACTTTGAGGCCACAACGCTAATTCATACCGTAAATCGTAGAATGTTCAGATACAGAATACTACTATCTATACTTCTCATTATAGCCTTCGGACGGCTGACAACATCCACACGTGCCCAGCACTTGCAAGCTTCGCTGTCACACTATTCGGCCGACGACAACGGCCTCTCGAGCGATGCTGTCGCTGACATCAGGCAAGACGACTATGGCTATCTGTGGATAGCCACGTGGAACGGCCTGTCGCGTTTTGACGGCTACCACTTCTACAACTATAAGACCGGCAACGTCAGCGGCATACCCCACCTGCACAACCGCATACACGGTCTCACCATAGACCCCGAGCAGAACATCTGGCTGCGCATGTACGACGGACGCGTCTTCGTGCTCAACCGCCATGCTGACAGGCTGATGAACCCGTTTGAAGGCATAGAGGGCAGCGATGAGTTTCGCACCACGGTGCCACTGCTTAGAATGAGCAGCGGCGACATCCTGGCGGCCTTCAGCGGTGTGGGCATCTACCGTATGCGCCTGGTCGACGGCCGTCCCCGGCTACAGCTTATCTCCGCCTCGGGCCTCAAGGTGAACAGCATGGCCGAGGGCTACCACGATGACATCTGGGTGGGAACCGACCGTGGACTGCACCGCGTAGACCTCGTCAACCGCATGGTGGAACGCAAGGGCCAGTCAACAGACGAAACCATCAACATCCTCTATTCCGTAGGCTACAACATCTATGCCGGCTGCGAGAGCGGACGAATCTTCTGCTATGGCTACGGTCAGGAACCCCGTCTGCTGAGGGCCAACACGGCTTACGGCGGCATTTCCAACCTGTTTGTCGACAGCCGGGGCACGGTGTGGTTTGCCGACTCGCGCCTGGGCACCAACCGCCTCAAGGACGGCAACGAGAAGCACTTTGAGCAGCGGGTGCCCGCTCCTGAGTATGACAGCTACGGCGGCTCCTATGCTGAAAGCGACAGCATCGTATGGGTGCGCATGAACCACGGCGGCTACGGCTACTACAACAGGGCGGCCGACGAGGTGGAGTATTTCCACAATGACCCATCGAACCCATGGAACTTGTCGAACACCGTCAACGCCTCGCTCGAACTGCCCGAAGGGGTTGTCTTCATGTCAACAAGCCGACGGGGCCTGGAGAAGCTCGAGATTCTGAAGAACAACATCGTCCGCACACAGCTCGTTCCCAACGCCAGCTCAAACACCGAAAACGAAATCAGAGGCATGTTCTATGACCACAAGCACAAGCTGCTGCTCATGGGCAACAAAAACAGCACCCTCTTCATCACGCCGCCGAACGGCAGCCGCTACACCATCACCAAGGACAGCAACGGCAACCCCATAGGCCGCATCTACGGCATAGCCCAGGACTCCAAGGGCAACTACTGGCTCTGCTCCAAGGACCACGGACTGTTCAAGATGACCCCCGCCGCCGGGGGAGGCTTCACCCTGCAGAACTACTGTCACAGCACAGACAAGCACAGCCTCAGCTCAGACGCCGCCTACCAGAGCGTGGAGGATGCTGACGGCAACATCTGGGTGGCCACCTACGGCGGAGGCGTCAACGTGCTGACCCGCCAACAACACGGCCGCCAGCTCTTTCTGCATCCTGACAACGGCATGGACAACTACCCTCGTCACGCTTTCCGGAAGGTGCGTACCATCGCCCTGGCTAAAGACGGCAAGGTGTGGGCCGGCACGACGGACGGCATCCTCATCATGTCGCTGAAGAACGGCAAAGTAGACATTGAGCGGGTGGAGAACTCCGTCCTGGAGCCCACCAAGATTCTCATGAGCAACGACATCGTCACCATGGCTACTGACAGCCAGGGCCGCATGTGGATAGGCACCAACGGCGGCGGACTGTGCCTGGTGACGGGCCGCGATGCCGACGGGCGCTGGCTGTTCGAATCCTACGGGGTGCGTGACGGACTGCCGTCAGAAGAAATCAAGAGCATCACCTTCGACCACACCGACAACGTGTGGTTTTCCACCGACCATGTGATCTGCTCCTACAACCCTGCCAAGAAAATATTTACCACCTTCTCCAGCCTTGACGGCGTGGACGAGACCACCTGCTCTGAAGGGGCGGCCATCACGCTGGACAACGGCAACATCCTGTTCGGAACGCTCAACGGATACTACACCATAGACCGGCGACGCCTGGAAACCACCAGCGGCTCGGTGCTGAAACTGCGCATTACCGATTTCCTGTTGGACAACCAGATAGTGAGTCCGCGCCTGAACGACTATTACGACTACTATGTACCCGACGCCAAACAGGTGACACTACCCAGCAACGATGCCGTCTTTGCCTTCCGCTTTGCGGCCATGAACTACCAGTTGCAGCACCGCATGATCTACCAGTACATGCTGGAGGGCTACGACACCGACTGGCACAACGCCGACAAGAGCCGCACAGCCACCTACAGTAATGTGCCGTCAGGCAAATATGTGTTCAAGGTCAAGGCGTTCCTCATTGAGTCGCCCGACCACTTCAACATGCGCAGCATAGAGGTCATCGTGCCTCCCCACAGCCTGCTGTCAGGCCGCGTCGTCTGGCTGTATATGGTGTTGGCTGTATTGCTGTCACTGGCCGTCATGTTCTGGCGTCAGCACCAGCTGCGGCTCAAAGATGCCGACTGAGCACCAGTTCGTGGTCAATACACGAGGGGCGCTCCTCCACATAGTGGCTCACGAAGATCAATGTCCTGGCAGGGTTCTGGCAGTAGTCCTCTATAATGCTCTTTACCAGTCGGCGGTTCTCGTTGTCGAGACCGTGCAGCGGTTCGTCGAGTATCAGCAGGTCAGGCTCCTTGACGAAAGCACGGGCCAGCAGCACCAACCGCTGCTCGCCGCTCGACATGCGCAGGAACGAGCGGTCAGCCAGATGGCCTACGCCGAACACGTCCATCCAGTGGCGGCAAGCAACAAGCTCTGACGGTGTAGCCTTGACATAAAGTCCCACGGAGTCTTTCAGCCCGCTGGCCACGATGCGCAGGGCGGGCAGGTCGCGCTGGTAGGAGCGGTGCATCTCAGGCGACACATAGCCAATATGCCGTTTGACGTCCCAGATACTTTCGCCCGACCCGCGCCGATGGCCGAAGAGTGCAATATCGCAGGCATAGGCCTGAGGGTTGTCGGCACACACTAACGACAGCAGCGTAGACTTACCCGACCCGTTCTGTCCCGCCAGTACCCAGTGCTCCCCACGCATGACGCGCCAGTCCAGGTCTTTCAGTATGGTACGCTCACCGTAGCGGATGCTCACCTTGTTGAAGGCAATAACCTCCTCATGGGCGTTGTTGGGTTCTTGGGGTTCAAGGGACTCATGGGCTTCAAGGAATTCATGGGGCACACTGGCTTCATAGGCTTCACGCGTCACCTTGGGCAACACGTGCATCGACTTCACCTCCACCACATGGGTAATGAAGTCGGGTATCTCGTCAGTCTTCGACAGCACCAGCACTATCTGTAGCTGTCCGTCCTGCGACAGCACGGCCAGCAAGTCCTTCAGCTGGTCACGGGTTTCGGCATCCAGGCCTATGAAGGGGTTGTCCATGATAAGCACCCGTGGACAGCCGAAGAGCGACGACACCAGCTTGTACTTGCGCAGTTCGCCGCTCGAAAGCAGGATGATATACTTGTCGAGCAACGGCTCCATGCCAAACAGGCTATAGAGGTGCTGCTGCAGCCGTCGGCGCTCGGGTGTGTCCTGTCCGGCCAGCTGGTAAGCCTCCTCCAGGCGACTGCCTACGGTGGGGGTTTCCTCGTCTATCTCCATCTGGTTCCATCGCTGCTGCAGGAAGTAGGTGCGGTCATTGTCGCCGCCATAGGTGTCGCGGAAGGCTATGTAGCGTATGTTCTCGCTCACCAGCCGGTGGGCGTCGGTGCCGAAATGGTACTCCGCCATGCCGGGAAAAGCCGGATGGCGTCCGGTCAGCATGTCTACCAGCATCGTCTTGCCGGCAGCGTTGCGGCCTGCGATGGCAATATGTTCACCTTCCTCCAAGGCGAAATTTACAGGCGAGGCCATGGCCCATTCGCGGTTGCGGGTCGTGGCGTTGGTCAGTCTGATGGTTGTCATATCTTGCGTTTGCTTACCTTGTCCTGGTTTTTGTTGACGAAGTCCTTCCATCCGTGGTATTTCACATCGCTCTCCGGCCGGCCGGCCTGCATGTAGTGACAGTAGGCAGCCCCTAAGGCATCGGTAGCGTCCATGAATTTCGACATGTCCTCGTCGTGCAGCTTCAACAGCCGCTGCAGCATGCCGGCCACCTGCTCCTTCGAGGCCGACCCGTTGCCGGTGAGAGCCATCTTGATTTTCATCGGTGCATATTCATGGATGGGCACGCCGTGATGGATGGCGGCAGCGATGGCCACGCCCTGGGCACGGCCCAACTTGAGCATTGACTGCACATTCTTGCCGAAGAACGGGGCCTCGATGGCCATCTCGTCGGGCAGCCACTCATCAATGATACCCGTCACGCGCTCAAAAATGTGACCCAGCTTCAGATAGGCGTCGCCGAAACTGCGCAGGTCGATGACGCCCATGGTCATCATCTGCGCCTTGCCGTCGACCACCTTCAGCAGTCCGTAGCCCATGATATTGGTGCCAGGGTCTATGCCCAGTATGATTTTCTCTTTCATGCCGCTGGCTTCGTAATGCAGAAATCCCATCTCTCTGTGTCGGAGAGACGGGATTCTGTTGTTTGTTTGGAATAAATTATTTGCTTGGTTTGGTTACTTAGGCCTCAGCGTTGGGTATTACTGACACGACGCTCTTGTTGAACTTGCCCTTGTGGAACTGGACCGTTCCGTCAACGAGCGCATAGAGCGTGTCGTCCTTACCAATAGCCACGTTGTTGCCTGGGTTGTGCTTTGTGCCGCGCTGGCGAACGATGATGTTGCCGGCAACACACTGCTGACCGCCAAAAATCTTGATACCCAGTCGCTGGGCTGCCGATTCGCGGCCGTTCTTAGAACTACCTACACCTTTTTTATGAGCCATTTCTAAGTCCTCCTCTTTTTAAGCGATTACTGATTTAACTTCTACCTGTGTGAACTGCTCACGGTGGCCATTACGCTTGCGTGAGTCCTTGCGACGCTTCATCTTGAAGACAATCACCT
>CAMNJY010000072.1 GCA_946541745.1 uncultured Prevotellaceae bacterium | reverse complement strand
TATGATACTGAACACGACTGGAACGCCGATGTATAAAGGTGAGGGCAAAATTAACACCCAGATTCACCAAAAGTGGGTGTAAATCTGGGTGTAACTTTCTAACTTACTGATTTTCAGCAGTGTTGGCGGAGAGAGAGGGATTCGAACCCCCGGTGCCTCTCAGCACGACGGTTTTCAAGACCGTTGTAATCGACCACTCTACCATCTCTCCAAGAGTGCTTGCGATTGCTTGAAAGCGGGTGCAAAGGTACGACATAAAAATGAGAAATGAGAAACAAGAAAAGAGAAATTTGAGCGTCTTAACATAAATTAACTGCAAAGTATGTTTAAAACTCTTAACTTGTAGGTTCAAACTCTTAACTTCTTTGTACCTTTGCAGCATGATTTATCCGAGCAACTTTGAACAGAAAATAGGTTTCAGTGATATACGTACACTATTGAAGGGTCACTGCCTGAGCACGCTTGGCAAGGAGAAGGTGGATGAAATAGCGTTCTCTACGGACTATAAGCAGCTGATGGAGCAGTTTTCCCAGGTACGGGAGTTTCGTGATTTGCAGCATACGGCTGATGATTTCCCCATGGAGTATTTCTTTGACGTTCGCTCCTCTATTTCGCGCATTCGTCTTGAAAACACTCACTTGGAGGAGAGTGAGGTTTGGGACCTGCGGCGCTCATTAGAGACCATCGGCAACATAGTGAAGTATCTGAACCGGAGTGACGCCTCGAGCGACGAGGAGAGTTATCCCTACCCTGCCCTTCATCGCCTGACGGAAGGTGTTACCACGTTTCCTGCCATGATAAGACGTATAGACAGTATTCTGGATAAGTTTGGAAAAATCAAGGACTCTGCTTCTATGACCCTTGCCGGCATCCGCCACGAGTTGTCAAAGACCGAGGGTAGCATATCGCGTACCTTATATACTATACTACACAGTGCCCAGAAAGACGGCCTTGTAGATAAGGACGCGGCACCGACCCTGCGTGATGGCCGTTTAGTGATACCCGTAGCTCCCAACCTGAAGAAGCGCATAGGGGGCATCGTTCACGACGAGTCGGCTACGGGCAAGACCGTCTTCATAGAGCCAGCCGAGGTGGTTGAAGCCAACAACCGTGTTCGCCAGCTGGAAGCCGAGGAGCGTCGTGAGGTGATACGCATACTGACGGTCTTCAGCGACGAGGTACGCCCGCATGTAGCCGAGATACTGTCTTCCTACCAGTTTCTTGCACAGATAGACCTGCTATACGCCAAGTCATCGCTGGCCGACGCTACGCGTGCCATAGAGCCTACGCTCGTCGATTCGCCTCATATAGACTGGATTCAGGCTATACACCCACTGCTGGACATGTCGCTGACGAAACAAGGCAAGAAGGTGGTGCCGCTGGATATTATTTTATCGAGGAGCGAGGACCGAGGAGCGAGGAGCGAGGAGCGGGGTGCGAAGAGCGATAAGGCGGACGGACGACTGCTTATCATCTCGGGACCTAATGCCGGTGGCAAGTCGGTATGTCTGAAGACTGTTGGGCTGCTGCAATACATGTTGCAGTGCGGCGTGTCGATACCCGTTGGCGAGCGTTCCACGTGCGGCTTGTTTGACGACATCATGATAGACATCGGCGACGAGCAGAGCATAGAGAACGACCTGTCTACCTACTCCAGCCACCTTTTAAACATGAAGCAGATGATGAAGCAGGCCAATGGCAAGACACTATTGCTGATAGACGAATTTGGTGGCGGTACAGAGCCCACAATCGGCGGCGCTATAGCCGAGGCTGTGCTGAAGCAGTTTTGGAGAAAGCAGGCTTTCGGTGTGATTACCACCCACTACCAGAACCTGAAGCACTTTGCCGAAGACCACAAAGGCGTGGTGAACGGTGCCATGCTCTATGACCGTCACCAGATGCAGGCACTGTTCCAACTGTCGATAGGCCAGCCTGGTTCTTCGTTTGCCATCGAGATAGCGCGTAAGACGGGCATCCCGGAAGAGGTCATCAGCGACGCGTCGGACATCGTTGGCACTGACTACATACAGAGCGACAAGTACCTACAGGACATTGTGCGCGACAAGCGCTACTGGGAAAGCAAGCGTCAGACCATTCACCAGCACGAGAAATCGCTTGAGGGGCGCATAGCACGCTACGAGAGCAGCATTGAGGAGATAGAGCGCGAGCGCAAGGAAATACTTTTCCGGGCCAAGGAGCAGGCCGAGGAACTGCTGCGCGAGAGCAACCGCAAGATAGAGAACGTGATACGCGAAATCCGTGAAAGCCAGGCTGAAAAGGAAGCCGCCCGCCGTGCCCGCGAGGAGCTGAACGCCTTCAAGGAAGAGGTGTCCGACATTGACACCAAGGCCAACGACGAGATGATATCCCGCAAGATACGCCAGATACAGGAGCGCAAGGAGCGTCGCGAAAAGCGCAATGCCGAGAAGCTCGCCAGGCGCGAGGTACACGGCTCGAGTAGCGAGGAGCGAGGTGCGAGGAACGAGGAACGGGGGACGGGAAGCGAGGATGCCGCCATCCGGGTGGGCGACACTGTGCGCATCAAGGGCCTGACCAGTGTGGGCACCGTTGAAGCCATCGACGGCAAGATGTCCACCGTCATCTTTGGCGGCATGAGAACCAAGATGAGGACGGAGCGCCTGGAACATGCCAAGGCGCCCCAGACTCAAGAGAAATCGAAGGCCGACGAGCGCAATGCCGCCATCGTGGGGTCGTACGGCAACGTCTCTTCTGACACTCGCAACGTGATAGACAACCGCAAGCTGAACTTCAAGCAGGACATAGACGTCAGGGGCATGCGAGGTGACGAGGCTGTCAACGCCGTGACCTACTTCATTGACGACGCAATCCTCGTGGGAATGCCCCGTGTACGCATTCTTCACGGCACCGGGACCGGCATTCTGCGGCAGCTTATCCGTCAATATCTGGCCACCGTTCCCAACGTCAGCCACTACCGAGACGAGCACGTCCAGTTTGGCGGTGCTGGCATTACGGTAGTTGATTTAGATTAAGTTTGCGCACACAGAAATACTTAAAAAAGTAAAAAATGTTTGGCTAACTCATTGAAACTTCATAACTTTGCAGCGAAATTCTAAAGGATAACGCAGGCTCTCGTGATGAGACGGCTGTACTAAAGTATAGAGTTATGAAGAAATTGGTAATGATTGTAAGTATGAGCCTGATGGTGCTTATGATTCAAGCAAAAGCCTCAGGCATTGATTGGAATCCAGTGATGGATGCGATTATTCAAGTAGAAAGCGAAGGAAATCCAAAAGCAGTGAGTGGCAACTCAGTGGGTGCAATGCAGATTACTCCGATACTTGTAAGGGATTGCAACATCATCCTGCAGAAAAAGAAGAGTAAGAAGCGATTCACCCAGAATGACCGTTACAGCGTGGAGAAATCTAAAGAGATGTTCCTGCTAATTCAGTCGTATTATAACCCAAGGAATAGCATAGAAAAGGCTATTCGTCTGTGGAACGGAGGAGTACACTACAGTGTTCGGGCAACCAACAGGTACTACCGCAAGGTTATGGACAAGATGAAGTAATGAATTCTATTTGCAAGACTCATACAAGTCGGTTGGCAAGACTAATGTACTTAGCCATCCGACTTTTTTGATATTAACAATGAATTAAAAGTCAAAGCTATATATATGACAAACTGTTATGACAAGTATATTACAGATGAAGGGCGTATCGCGCCTCCTACACCCTACAGACCGCTTACGAGGAAGTAACAACAACCTGTTAAAGAAAAATCCTGAGAAAAATGCTGAAGATACTCTACATCTATAGGGCTTTGGCCATCTGGGGGGGCATAGAACGCGTGCTGGTCGACAAGATGAACTATCTGGCCAGCAACGAGGGATACGATGTCTATATGGTAACGGCCAATCAGGGCAACCACATTGTACCCTACCCGTTAGACCCCCGTGTACACTTGACCGACCTTGGCGTGCAGACCCACCACATGTACCGCTACCGGGGACTGAAACGGCTGCTCACGGCCTGGCGCAAGCATTGCCTCTACAGAAAGCTGTTCACGGAAACCTTCCACCGCATCAACCCCGATATCGTGATTTGCACGATGGCCGACGACGTAGGGCTGCTGGTCAGGCTCAAGGGCAATACGCCTCTCATCGTTGAGTGCCACAACAGCCGTCTGAGGCTTTACACCTCCCGTTCCGTTGCCAACACCGTGCGCCGCTGGTACCTGTACCGCCAACTCAGGAGGGCGCAAGCCATAGTGGCGCTTACAGAAGGCGATGCTGCCGACTGGCGCCGCACGTTCAGCCAGGTAAGGATCATTCCCAATATCGTACAGCTGAACACCACCGGCCGCTATAGCGACCACACCTCCCGTCGGGTCATCTTCGTAGGACGCTTCAATGCCCAGAAGCGGGTGATGGAGGCGGTACGTATCTGGCAGATGGTGGTAAGCCGGTATCCTGACTGGCACCTCGACATCTACGGCGAGGGCAGCGAGGGCGAACTGTTGTCGGCACTGCCGCTGGCCGACTACAATATAGAAGTCCACAAGCCCACTATTGCCATCACCGACCGCTACATAGACAGCGCCTTCCTCATCATGACTTCGTCTTTCGAACCCTTCGGCCTGGTATTGCCCGAGGCGATGAGTTGCGGGCTGCCCATAGTGGCCTACGACGTTCCCTACGGGCCGCGGTCTATCATAACCGACGGCACCGACGGCTTTATTGTCTCTGACGGCGATGCCCAGGCGTTTGCCGAGCGCATGTGTACACTGATGTCAGACCCCGGCCTTTGCAGCCAGATGGGACGTGCGGCCATTAGCTCAGCCCAGCGCTTTGCCGCCAGTGCCATCATGCCCCAGTGGGTTCAGCTCTTTGACGAACTTACCGGCCAAGGAGGTAGGGAAAGCGTCGCCCACACACCGCAATGACAGGATAGAGCAGAGCCACTATCAGCAGTGCCGCCGGCAAGGCTTCATACCACTGATAGCCAGTTGCCGCCACAGTGCCGCCAGTCATCCACTGCCCTATCGTGACGTTGGTCAACGTCACCAGCGGCATGTGCAGGCCTATCACCATGAGAGTGCCTATGGAAAGACGGGTGACCACGTGCCAACGGCAGCCGTCCAGCATTCTACAGCCGTAAACCACGGCCAGCAGAAACGCCACGTTGACAGGATAGAACAGGGCTATGTGCAGCAAATGGTGTCCACTGCGGAAAGCATCCAAGTGGCAGGCAAAACAGCCTACGCTCAACAACAGACTCACCACGGCAATGACCCAGTCGCGCCGAGGCCTGGCCTCGTCCAGCAGCCGTTGCCGCCCCATCACGTATCCCAGATAGTAGTAAGGCAGATTGCGCATCAGCCCCATCGGCGTCAGCTGAGGGGCAAAATAGAAGTACTTGTTGGCCGCATAGAGCACCACCGAAAGGGCGCACAGCCCCACCATCAAGGCATGCCCGTAGCGGCTTTTACGGCAAAGGTCTATGGTCACATGCATGGCAAGTATGACCGGCAGGTACCACAACGGGCCGTTCAACGGTGTACACAGCTCACTCTCGTGCTGAAACAGCAAAGCGCCGAAAACGGGTCTCAACGACTGTAGCAGGTCGGGCATGTCGCCGTGCTGCACTACGAATTTAGCCAGCCAGCAGGGGTAGACTATGGCATTGTAAATGATGTAAGGCTGTATGAGCCCCCGCCAGTATTTCTGCCAGTTGGCACGCGTGCTGCCCCTGTCACGCTTCAGGTAGCCCGAAAGGAAGAAGAAGACCACGATGACGACCGACTGCAGGTAGCGGTAATAGAACCACTCTTGCGACTGCGGCAGGTGGCAGAACACCACCGCCACCGCCGCCGAGGCCTTAGCCCAGTCTATCCAGTTGACGCGTCCTCCCGTGGAAAGCTGCATAACGAGAGCAAGACGTCAACATCAGCCGGCTGATTCAAACTCTTCGAGGAACCGGGTGTCGTTCTCTGAGAACAGACGCAGGTCGTTGACTCGGTACTTCAGGTTGGCAATACGCTCCACACCCATGCCGAAAGCGTAACCCGAATAGCGGTTGGGGTCAATGCCGCACTGCTTCAGCACGTTGGGGTCTACCATGCCACAGCCCAGTATCTCGACCCATCCCGTATGCTTGCAGAATCCGCAGCCCTCGCCGCCGCAGATGAAGCACGAAACGTCCATCTCTGCCGAAGGCTCGGTAAAGGGGAAGTAACTGGGGCGGAGGCGTATCTTGGTGTCGGGGCCGAACATTTCGCGGGCAAACGAGAGCAGCACCTGCTTGAGGTCGGTGAACGACACGTTCTCGTCTATGTACAACCCCTCTACCTGGTGGAAGAAGCAGTGGGCACGGGCCGTGATAGCCTCGTTGCGGTAGACCCGCCCCGGGCAGACAACGCGGATGGGTGCCGTCAGCCGTCCGTCCTCCGTGTGCATCTGCTCCATCACGCGCGCCTGCACAGAGCTGGTGTGCGAGCGCAGCAGTATGTTCTTGGTCACGTCGCCGCCGGGATGCTGCGACACGAAGAACGTGTCTTGCATGTCGCGGGCCGGATGGTCGGCGGCAAAGTTCATCTTGGTGAACACGTGCAGGTCGTCCTCCACTTCCGGGCCGTCGGCCAGTACGAAGCCCATGCGCGCGAAAATGTCGATAATTTCGTTGGTAACGATGGTCAGCGGGTGGCGCGTGCCCAGCCTTACGGGGTATGGCGTGCGCGTCAGGTCGACCGGCTCCTCGCCGCCGTCCTGCTCCTGGCACTCCTCGCGCAGCTGGTTGATGCGCTCGGTGGTTATCTGCTTGAGCTCGTTAAGCTTCATGCCTACGGTTTTCTTCTCGTCGGTGGCAACAGCCCTGAAATCAGCCATCAGGGCGGCTATCTCGCCCTTCTTGCTGAGGTACTTCAGCCGCAGCTGTTCCACCTCGTCAGCGTTCTTGGCGCTCAGGGTCTGCACCTCCTTCAGCAGCTGGTCTATCTTTTCAAGTATCATGATGTTTGTGATCTTTTTTACCTTTTGTTTATATTGAGATATTTGATAGGAGTTTCATAAAATCGGGTGCAAAGTTACAAAATAATTATGAAATTCACACCCCGGCGGCCAAAAAAAGAAAATATATGAGCATATTATTTTCGTTTTCCAATGATTTTGATTACTTTTGTAGCCGAAATTCAACCAAACGTCCACAAACCGGTATGCATAAGCTCTACCCTTACCTTATACTTCTGTCAGCACTGCTGGCCGGCTGTTCGCCGGCTCCCCGTAAATATCAGATAGGTGTTTCGCAGTGCTCGGCCGACATCTGGCGCGACAAGCAGAACCAGGAACTGCGCATGGGAGCCTATTTCCATGACAACGTCAACCTCCGCTTTGCCGCCGCCTACGACAGCGACGAGCGCCAGGTGCAACAGATAGACAGCCTTGTCGGCGAGGGCATCGACCTGCTCATCGTGGCCCCCAACCAGATAGCCACCATCTCGCCCGCCATCGACCGGGCTTACGACAAGGGCATCCCCGTCATCGTGTTCGAGCGCAAGACCAACTCGGAGAAATTCACCGCCTTCATGGGAGCCGACAATTACGAGATGGGTCGGCTCATGGGCGAATACATCGTCAGCCGGCTCAATGGCCGCGGGCGGGTGATGGAGGTCAAAGGCCTCGAAGGCTCGTCGCCCGCCATTGAGCGCCACAAGGGGCTGCTCGACGCCCTCGGCGGCGAGAGCGGCCTGCAGGTAGTGGCCTCGCTCCAAGGCGACTGGACGGAGCCTACCGCCTACCGCAGCGTCAAGGAGTGGATAGCGGCCCACCCCGGCGAGCAGGTAGACCTGGTGTTCGGCATGAACGACCGCAGCGCCATGGGCGCCCGCCAGGCCTTCATCGACGCCCGCCGGCCCCTGCCCCTTTTCTGCGGCATAGACGGCCTGCCGGGCCAGCAGGGCGGCATCAGGCTCGTGCGCGACTCCCTGCTCGACGCCAGCTACATCTACCCCACCCGCGGCGAGCTGCTGCTACAGCTGGCCCTCGACATACTGGAGGGCCGGCCCTATCAGAAGGAGACCCGACTGATGTCGGCCATCGTCACCCCCGACAACGCCCGCGTGCTGCTCATGGAGAGCGACGAGGTGATGCGCCAGGCCAGCAACATAGAGCAGCTGCAGCACATGGCCAGCGGCTACCTCAGGCAGCTCGACAGCCAGCGCGCCGTCACCCTGCTGGCCCTGGCCCTGGCGGTGCTCCTGCTGCTGCTGGCCGCAGCCATCTGGCTCTACCACCGCCAGCGCGTCAGGATGGCGCACGAGCGCGGACGCCTGGAGCGTCTGCAGCTCGACTTCTACACCCAGGTGAGCCATGAGCTGCGCACGCCGCTCACCCTCATTGAGGGTCCCCTGGCGCAGCTGGCCGAGACGGCCGAGATGAAGCAGGCCGCCCCCTCCACGGCCGCCGTCTTCGACATCGTGCGCCGCAATGCCCACCAGCTCTCCCTGCTGGTCAGCAAGATGCTCGACGGCACGCCCGCGCAGCCGGCCCAGACTCCGGCTGAGTCCGCCTCAGAGCCCTGCCCCCCGGCGGTCCCCGCGGCACAGCCCGCCGCCGACGGCGCCACGCTGCTCATAGTAGACGACAACGCCGACATACGCCTCTACCTGCGCACCATACTGCAGGACCGCTACCAGATACTCGAAGCAGCCGACGGCCAGCAGGGGCTGGAAACGGCACGCCGCGAGGTGCCCGACCTGATAGTGTCTGACGTGATGATGCCCGTCATGAACGGGCTGGAGTTCTGCCAGCGCGTGAAGGAAAATGTGGTCACGAGCCACATACCCGTCATACTGCTCACCGCCCGCGCCCTCAGCCACAACCAGGCTGAGGGATACCGCAGCGGGGCCGACGTCTATCTGACCAAGCCCTTCCAGCCCGACGTGCTCACGGCGTGCATCGACAACCAGCTGCGCTGCCGCAAGGTGCTCAGAGACCTCTGGCAGGCCGCTCCCCAGCCTCCTGCCGGCGCCGACGACGAAGGGGCCGCCGCCACTGCTGCCGCCGACGGGCCGGACGACGCTGCCGAGTCGCCCTTCATAGCCCGCTTCAAGGCCGTCGTCGAGGCCCACCTCACCGACAGCGACCTCAGCGTAGAGACCATCGGAGCCGAGCTCAGCATGAGCCGCGTACAGCTCTACCGCAAGCTGAAGGCGCTCACCGGACAGTCGCCCGTAGAGCTGCTGCGGCGCGCACGCCTGGCAAGGGCGCGCCATCTGCTCACCACTACCGACCTTACCGTTTCCGAGGTGGCTTACCAAAGCGGATTCTCGGCACCCAGCTATTTCACCAAGTGCTTTAAGGAAGAGTATGGACAGCTGCCCGGCGACATCAGGCAGAAACAATAGTATTCGCGGCCGGGAGGGCCGACAATTACAATATTAAGTGCTTCATCGGGTGACCACCCCAACAGTTGTCGTCTACATAACGGAAGCCGGCCGAGGCATACAGTGCTTCGCCAGCCGGATTGCCTTTGTCTACCAGCAAGCCCACACAGGGCAGTTTCATCTGCTCAGCCCGCTCCTTAGTAGCTTTCAATAGCCGTTGCGCGATGCCCTGACGGCGAAATTCAGGTTCAACGGCCAGTGAGTCAAGATAGAGTTCACCAGCCTGAGTCTCGTCGTCGATATCTGAGTGGTCCCTGCCGATATAATCTTTCGCCGCAAGGATGAATGGCCGGCGAAGCTCATGAAGAAGACCACCGTCGTAACTGACGGCAATACCAACAACCCGATTGTCAAACATCGCCACAAGCGTATTCCTGTAACTGTATTGAGAATCCTCTCGTTCCACCAGCATGGTCATCATGCTACGGAAGTCGTCCAAGCCGTACCCCGCCCCACAGAAATGCAGGCAACAGTCATCCGTCATCGCCATCATTATCAGCCGGGCTATTTCTGCCGACTGCGCTTTTATTGCTTCTCGTATTTCAATCTTCAACATCGTCTTGATTCTCCTCCATTTTCACATCAATAGTTTATCAACATCAGCCACTATGGCGTGCGAGGCTTGCTACCGGCACAGGATGCCGGTGAAGACGCGCCCGGACTGTGTACCTAAGCGGCGGGCAGAGAAGTAGGTGGCGCTGTGCTGATATGTACAGATGCCGCAGTGGCTAATATGGTTAGCCGACAAGCCTGACTCCACAAGTTGCAGGCTATTGCTGGCGGGCAGGTCTATATGCCATTTCTGTTGCTGTGGCTGACGGGTTGACGGGTACTGCCGGCTGATAGCCGTCATGTCGAAGCCTGCTGCGGCGAAGGCTTCATAGACCTCACTGCCTACCTCAAAGCTTTCAAAACTGATGCCCGGCCCTATCTGGGCGACTATATCGGAAGGCCGCGAACCGTAAACGGCCGTCATGGCGGCCACGGTCTTGGCGGCGATACGCGCCAGGGTGCCCCGCCAGCCGGCATGGATGGCACTCACGACGCGCAGCTTCTTGTCGAAGAGCAGCACGGGGATGCAGTCGGCGGTACTCACACCTATGCAAAGACCGTTCAGGTGGGTCATCAAGGCGTCGGCACCCTCCAAGGCCTCCTGCCGCTCCTGCATGCTCTTCTCCATAAAGTGCTCATCAATACATACCACACGGGTGCCATGGGTCTGGTGAGGCATGACGAGGTGGTCGTCGTCAATGCCTAACAGCCGGCACAGGGCCTCACGGTTGTAGCGGATGTGGGCTTCGCCATCACCGCAATAGCGGTTGATGTTGAACGCGGCATAGGGCGTGGCAGGGAGTTCGGCACCGCAGTCCCCTTGCCGCCGGGTGCTGAATGCCACCACGCCGTCGCCCATGTCATAGCGCAACAGCTGGGGGTAGTCACTGCCGAGCAGACCGGTCTGGACAAACATCTGCCTGTAGGCTTCCACTTTCTTGTCAAAGGCCAAAGGATAAGCGCGCGACGACGAGGGAAGACGGTAGAGCAGCACCTGCTGACCATCTTGATTGACAGCCGCCGGAATGGGCACAAACTGATTCACCTTGGGCATGGCAGTGATGCCCAACTGCCGGCAGAGCGTCTCGGTAGCCTTCTCGCCGGTAGTCACCACGGCCCGCAGTTTCGGCAGCCGCTCTATCAGCGCCCTGACGTCGGTAGGTTCCACCACCTCAAGAAACTTGTCAGAGGCGTTGTCCTGCAGACGGCGCACAGCCGTTGAAGTGTCATAGAAGGCTATACCCTGCTGCTGGCAGAAGTCCACGATGTCTGCAAGCTTGAAGCACTTATGTTCTTCATCGACAAAAAAGTGGCGATGACCGTAGAACACCGCGCCCTCTATGCGCCAGTGGTCGTTGATGAAGTTGGGGTAGTAAAAATCCATACACCACCGTTTCCGCTGCGGCGGAAAACTGCCTAAGAACAACACCCTGCCGTTGGCGGGCAGGAAAGGCTTCAGGGGGTGGTACTCCACCCCACCCCTGCTGCGCTCTATGTTCTGCCTGTTGAGATATGACCTGCCTATCATGCTTCTATAACTAATCGTTATTATCACTGTTTGCCTGGGAGTGCGGGCGAGGGCGCCAGCGCTCCCAGTGTCGGCTGCAAAGGTAACAATTTTATCTCAAAAAACGCTCTGCCGGCACTAAATAATTTTTACTGTACCATGATTTACAGTTTGCTACAAAAGGGAGTCCCTTTTGTGCGAAAGTAGCTCCCTTTTACGCGAAAGTAGCTCCCTTTTGGTAAATCCAAGGCCTGGATTTTTTCAAAAGTGTAACAGTGCTGTGATTAAAGTTTCGGAAAACTATGCTATGTGTGCTATAGTTGGTTATAACGAGTTGACACACATTGGGTTATCCTATAGCATGGTTTCCGCAAACTATGCTATAACTATGCTATA
>CAMNJY010000071.1 GCA_946541745.1 uncultured Prevotellaceae bacterium | reverse complement strand
TCGTCGTTGGGATTCGACTGGGTCTGCTGGCCACCCTGGAAGCCGGGGCCGGCCTGCTGGCCGCCGGGCTGAGGACCTGCCTGACCTTGCTGGTACATCTTGGCAGAAGCAGCCTGCATGACCTGATTGAGGTTGTTGATGGCAGTGTCGATGGCCTGGATGTCGCCGCTCTTGTGGGCGTCCTTCAACTGCTGGACGGCCTGCTCTACGCTGGCCTTGTCGGCACCGAGCTTGTCGCCGTTCTCCTGGAGGAAGGTCTCGGTCTGGAAGATCATCGAGTCGGCCTGGTTCATCTTGTCGATGCGCTCGCGCTCACGCTTGTCGTTCTCGGCGTTCTGCTCGGCCTCAGCCTTCATGCGGTTGATCTCGTCCTGGCTCAGGCCGCTGCTGGCCTCGATACGGATGGCCTGCTCCTTACCGGTGGCCTTATCCTTGGCGCTGACCTTCAGGATACCGTTGGCATCGATGTCGAACGTCACCTCAATCTGAGGAATGCCACGACGGGCAGGGGCGATGCCGGTGAGGTTGAACTGGCCGATCGACTTGTTCTGTGCGGCCATGGGGCGCTCACCCTGCAGCACGTGGATGGTCACCTCCGTCTGGTTGTCGGCAGCCGTCGAGAACGTCTCGCTCTTCTTGCAGGGGATGGTGGTGTTAGCCTCTATCAGCTTGGTCATCACGCCGCCGAGGGTTTCGATACCCAGTGTCAGCGGTGTCACGTCGAGCAGCACGATGTCGCCTACCCCACCCTCTTTGTTCAGGATGGCACCCTGGATGCTGGCACCCACGGCCACCACCTCGTCGGGGTTCACGCCCTTGCTGGGCTCCTTGCCGAAGTAGTTCTTCACAAGAGCCTGCACGGCGGGGATACGGCTCGAACCGCCCACGAGGATGACCTCGTCGATGTCGGCCGTGTTCAGGCCGGCGTCGCGCATGGCGTTCTGACAGGGCACGAGGCAGGCCTGGATAAGGTCGTGAGCCAGCTGTTCGAACTTGGCGCGGGTCAGCGTCTTCACCAGGTGCTTGGGCACGCCGCCAACGGGCATGATGTACGGCAGGTTGATTTCAGTGCTTGTCGATGACGACAGCTCAATCTTAGCCTTCTCGGCAGCCTCCTTCAGGCGCTGCATAGCCATGGGGTCGGCCTTCAGGTCGGCACCCTCGTCGTTCTTGAACTCCTGAACGAGCCAGTCGATGATCACCTGGTCGAAGTCGTCGCCGCCGAGGTGCGTGTCGCCGTTGGTCGAGAGCACCTCGAACACGCCGCCGCCGAACTCCAGGATGGAGATATCGAACGTACCGCCACCGAGGTCGAACACGGCAATCTTCATATCCTTGTTAGCCTTGTCAACACCGTAGGCCAGAGCGGCAGCCGTCGGCTCATTGACGATACGGCGCACGTTCAGGCCAGCGATCTGACCGGCCTCCTTCGTGGCCTGGCGCTGCGAGTCGCTGAAGTATGCCGGCACGGTGATGACGGCGTCGGTCACCTCCTGTCCGAGGTAGTCCTCGGCGGTCTTCTTCATCTTCTGCAGTATCATGGCCGATATTTCCTGCGGCGTGTACTTACGTCCGTCGATATCGACACGGGGATAGCCGCCCTCGTTTACTACCGAATAAGGTACGCGCGAGATTTCCTTCTCCGTCTGCTGCCAGTTCTCGCCCATGAAGCGCTTGATGGAGTAGATGGTCTTCTTCGGGTTGGTGATAGCCTGACGCTTGGCGGGGTCGCCAATCTTGCGCTCACCGTTGTCAACAAATCCAACCACCGAGGGGGTGGTACGCTTACCCTCGCTGTTGGCGATTACTACGGGCTCGTTGCCCTCGAAAACGGCAACGCAGCTGTTGGTAGTTCCTAAGTCAATTCCAATAATCTTTCCCATAATTTTTTATTTTTTTAATTGTTTTGTTCAAGTTTATCACCCTATATCACGCAAAGCATGTGCCAAAAACAGTTTTTTTGAGGAAAAATATTTTTTGTTGCGACATTTTGGCACATATATCAAAAGTTTTTTCTAAATTTGCAGCAAAATTACGACATCAGCGACATCAAACAAATAGCTTAGCATTATGAAAAGAGTGATTTTGGCAGCAGGCATTGCGCTTATGTTCTCAACGGTCGGTGGCCAGACCCTGGGCAACGGCTACATTGTGAAAACCAAGAATGCCAAGAAAACCGCCGTGAGCGAAGCCGCCAGCGGCGAGGGTGAGCAACAGCCCGAGGAAGAGAAGGCTCACGATTTCATATCGGAGAATTTCAAGTATTACAGCCTTTGCGACTGGCAGGAGGGCATGAAGTTTATGGTGATGCCCGAAAAGTATGACATGGTAGTGAAGACCTTCCACGACGCCGCCTCAGGCAAGGAGGTGAGCAGCATGCCCCTTCGTTACAAGATTATGATTTACAAGGGGCACACCGAGGCAGCCGACGGGCATTCCCACATCAACTTCTATTGTGAAGACGACAAGAAGAACTACTACTACGAAGTGCCAACCGGCTCGTTTGACGACTACTGCTACGGCAAGATGGGCGTTCCGACGCTGGCCTATCTCGGCGACGTAGACATAGCCCGCGAGAAGCTCATTGGCAAGACGCTGTTTACGAAGACCACCCACTTCAAGATTGACACTGATTACGACAGTGACGGTTTCCAGGAGTACACCACCTCTATGAACGAGGAGGTGACGGTGAAGGCCATCGGCGTAGGTACACGCAGCTTCCCTGTGAAAATCATTGTTGAGGACAGCAAGGGCAACGAGTTTTTCCAGAACGTAGCCATCTCCAAGACCAACAGCGGCATGCGTGACGACGAGTTCATCGACGGCGACAATGCCAAATTGCTGTTTGGCGGCTCGTTTGAGTTGCAGGATGCCATAATGGCAGTGTCGAAGGACCTGTCGAAGTATGTTGGCCAGACGGTACATACCAAATACACCACTGACATGATTTCCAAGGGCGACGGCAAGGAGCGTGTTCTGAAAGTGCCGCGCCTAACGGAGTTCACGATTGAGAACCTTGCCCCCAAGCGCAACAGCACGTATGTCACTTTGACACTCAAGGACACTGAGACACGCCGCATCTATTTCAAGGACGTGACATTCACCAACGTCGACGACCCGACCAGCAACATTGACGGTCGTCGTGAAGACTATTTCGGCTACCTCTTCGCCATGGGTGCCGGCAAGTCCCGCACCACCTCCCAGGCAGCGCGTGCCGCTATCCGCCAGGGGCGCGTCATCCTGAACATGACCGAAGACGAGGTGGTTATGGCCATGGGTGAGCCCAACAACACCGTTGAGAGCAGTAACGGCCGTCACGACTGGATTTACAACCGTTCAGGCGGCAAGCTGTTAATCGTGAAGTTCGACGGCAGCGGCACGGTGATCGGCACCAGTGTCGACCGCTCTGGTGCCAAAAAGGCCACCACGACCAAGCGTCAGACCACGACTGCCAAAAAGAGGTAAAACGGCCACGACAAGACATCAAAAAAGCTGGGCCTTAGTGAGGCTCAGCTTTTTTCGTACGTTTACTCGTCTTTGTCGCTGATGGCCTGCATAATCTTGGCCTCAAGCTCATCGCACAATTCCGGATTGTCCTTCAGCAGCACCTTGGTGGCATCACGCCCCTGCGCCAGTTTCTGGTCGCCATAGCTAAACCATGAGCCGCTCTTTTTGATAATGCCGTACTCCACGCCGAGGTCAACGATTTCGCCGATTTTGGAAATGCCCTCGCCGAAGGTGATTTCAAACTCCGTCTTGCGGAAGGGCGGAGCCACCTTATTCTTAACCACCTTGACCCGCACCTGGTTGCCAATGGGCTGGTCGCCGTCTTTCAGGGTGGTAACCTTTCGGATGTCAAGGCGCACAGACGCATAGAACTTCAGGGCGTTGCCGCCGGTAGTCGTCTCAGGATTGCCAAACATGACTCCAATCTTCTCGCGCAGCTGATTGATGAAGATGCACGTGGTGTTAGTCTTAGATATGGTCGATGTCAGCTTTCTCAGTGCCTGACTCATGAGCCTGGCCTGAAGGCCCACGGCCGAGTCGCCCATGTCGCCCTCAATTTCCTTTTTGGGTGTCAGTGCAGCCACGGAGTCGATGACGATAATGTCGATGGCGGCCGACCGTATCAGCTGGTCGGCTATCTCCAGGGCCTGCTCACCGTTGTCAGGCTGGGAGATGTACAGGTTGTCGATATCAACCCCCAACTTCGCAGCATAGAACCGGTCAAAGGCATGCTCTGCATCAATAAACGCTGCAATGCCCCCCGCCTTCTGGGCCTCGGCAATGGCATGGATGGCTAACGTAGTCTTACCACTGGACTCAGGGCCGAAGATTTCGATGATGCGCCCCTTGGGATATCCGCCCACGCCCAGTGCGGCATTGAGGCCGATGCTACCCGTAGGTATCACTTCCACGTTCTCTATCTTTTCTTCTCCCATTCTCATAATACTGCCTTTGCCGAAGTCCTTTTCAATCTTCGACATGGCCGCCTGCAGCGCCTTCAACTTCTCCTGCTGGGGATTGAGCTGTTCGGTTTCTTCTTTTTTTGCCATAGCTGTACTGGTTTTGTTGCCTTTCTAGTTATTTCGTTCTGCAAAATTACAACAATTCCTGAGACTATCAAAAAAAACAATGTAAAATTTAGGAACTTTCATATTTTGGACGTCTCGTCAGTCAAGTCCGAAGAGCACCTTCAGGCCACCGTCGACGCCCGAGAATCCCATGAAGGCAAGACTCAGGAGGCCCGCCGAGAGCATCACGATAGCCATGCCCTGCATGCCCCGCGGTATCTTTACCAGTTCCAGCTGCTCACGCATGCCTGCAAACACCGTCAGGGCCAGGCCGAAACCGATGGCCGTCGAGAAGGCATAGACAACCGACTGCAGCAGGTTGAAGTCTTTCTGGATGACGAGGATAGCCACGCCGAGCACGGCGCAGTTGGTGGTGATGAGGGGCAGGAAGATGCCTAAGGCCTGATAGAGGGCGGGCGACACCTTCTTTAATACTATCTCTACCATCTGCACCAGCGAGGCGATGACAAGGATGAAGGCAATGGTCTGCAGATACTGCAGTCCGAAGGCATCGAGCACATACTTCTGTACGAGCCAGGTGACGATGGTGGCCAGCGTCAGCACGAAGGCGACGGCAGCCGACATGCCGAGCGAGGTGTCAATCTTCTTGCTGACACCGAGGAACGGACAGATGCCGAGGAACTGCGCCAACACGATGTTGTTGACGAAGATGGCGCTAATGAAAATCAGGATATATTCCATAGTTTATTTATTTCGGTGTTTCGATATTTCGATGTTTCGACATTACGAATTGCCACGCAACTTATTGACGGCGGCAATGAGGAAGCCAAGGGTGATAAAAGCACCCGGAGGCAGCACAAAGAGCAGTATGTTGCAGGTTTCGGGCAGCAAGGCCAGGCCGAAGACGGAGCCTGAGCCGAGCAGCTCGCGGCAGATGCCGAGCAACGTCAGTCCGATGGTGAAGCCCAGGCCGATGCCGATGCCGTCGAACAGCGAGGCGAGCGGTGAGTTCTTGGCTGCAAAGGCCTCAGCGCGGCCGAGGATGATACAGTTGACCACTATCAGCGGGATGAAGAGTCCGAGGGCCGCATCGATGTCGGGCAGATAAGCCTTGATGACCATCTGCAGGATGGTGACAAAGGCCGCAATGACGACGATAAACACAGGTATGCGCACCTTGTCGGGGGTAATTGACTTCAGGCACGATATGACGACATTGGTGCAGATGAGCACTGCCATCGTGGCCAGTCCCATAGCCATACCGTTGATAGCCGAGGTGGTAGTGGCCAGCGTGGGACACATGCCGAGCATCAGGACAAAGGTAGGGTTCTCCTTGACGATGCCGTTCTTTATGATGGAAAGCGCTCCCACGCCCTCCCTTGGTGAGGGTTGTTTAGTTACATTATCTATTTCACTCATAACGATTCTTGTATTATAAATTAGAAAGAAAGACTATTCAGCCTCCCCTCCCTCGTGGAGGGGCTGGGGGTGGGTCTCAGTGGCCCCGGTCTGTGCGTCGGTAGCGGGCGTGGCCTTATAGGCCTTATAGGCATTGTTGACGGCCAGCAGGAAGGCGCGGCTGGTGATGGTCGAGGCGGTGATGGCGTCTACCTGTCCGCCGTCCTTCGACACGGTCAGGGGCTCTGCCGGCGTCTTGCCGATGATGTCGCCCTTCTCACCCTTCTGGAACCACTTGTCGGCCTTGGCACCCAGGCCGGGCGTCTCAGCGTGCTCCAGGAGTGTATAGCCGAGGATTTTGCCGTCCGGGTCGAAGCCTACGAGCACCTTCAGGTCGCCGCCGAAGCCGCCGGTGGTCGATTCCACGGCTGCTCCGAGGTCCTGTCCCTGAGCATCCTTCACCTGATAGATGGTATAGACAAGCTCCTTGCCCTTGGCGTCGTTCTGCTTCACTTCGTCGGTCTTTGCTACCACCAAATCGTCGCACACCATCACGGTCTTGATGCCGTCGGCCAGTGCTTTCTCCTTCTGCTGGGCAATGGGGCCTTCTGTCAGGTGGTTGACGTAGGCCAGTATGCCGCCCATAACGACTGCCACTCCTGTGAGTACCAGCACCATATTGGTCAGCGTTGATTCTAACTTTTTCATAGCTTCTTACTGTTTAGCAGGCACTTCACCGAAGCGCTTAGGTTTCACATAATTATTAATAAGAGGTGTAAAGGCGTTCATGATGAGTATGGCGAACGACATACCCTCGGGATAGGCTCCCCAGTTGCGGATGACGACGGTCAGGAAGCCGATGGCGACGCCATAGATGAGCTGTCCCTTCGGGGTCATCGGGCTCGTCACGTAGTCGGTAGCCATGAAGATGGCACCGAGCATGAGTCCACCCGAGAAGATGACCGACAGGGGGGCGGCATACACAGGATTGGCCAGATGGAGCAGCCCTGCGAAGACGAACACCGTGCAGATGATGCTGACAGGTATGTGCCAGGTGATGATTTTGCGCCACAGCATATAAGCCAGGCCCAGCAGCAGGGCCAGGGCGCAAATCTCACCCATGGCGCCGGCTCCGTCGGGATGATTACCTATGAAGAGGTTGAGCGCCGACGGCAGTTGGTCGAGTACCGAGGCGTCGCCGCTCTTGATGGCCTCCTTCATGACAGCCAGCGGCGTGGCACCGGTCTCTGCGTCGAGGTAACTGCCGAGCTGGCCTGCCTTGGGCCAGGTGGTCATCTGCGCAGGAAAGGCTACCAGCAGGGCGGCCCGCCCCACGAGGGCGGGGTTGAAGAGATTGTTGCCCAGCCCGCCGAAGGGCATCTTGGCAAAGCCGATGGCGAAGACGGCACCAATAAGGATGATCCATATCGGCAGGTTTGACGGCAGGTTGAAGCCGAGCAGCAGTCCGGTAAGTACGGCCGAGCCGTCGAGCACGGTGTTGCGCTCGTTCTTCAGCATGAATTTATTGATGGCCCACTCCAGCAGGACGCAGGCAGCCACGCTCGTTGCCAGGACGACGACGGACCCCAGCCCGAAGAAGTAGAACGACACGAGCAATGCAGGTATCAGCGCTATGATGACGCCGTACATGTTGCGCTCTACGGTGTCGGTGCCGTGGGCATGTGGCGAAAGTGAAACGATTAATTTTCCCATCTTATAGATTTTCGATTTACACTATTTTCGATTTTCGTTTTATTGCTTGGCGGCGGCACGGGCGCGGATGATGCCCATGACCGTAGTCTTTCCCTGCCTGATGCTGTCGAGCAGCGGACGGTGGGCGGGGCATGTGAACTGGCACGAGCCGCACTCTATGCAGCTGGTGATGTCCTCACGCTCGGCACGCTCCCAGTTCTTGACTTCCGACACCTTGGCCAGCAGGTAAGGCTCCAGGCCCATCGGACAGACACCCACGCACTTGGCACAGCGTATGCAGGGCTGCGGCTCCTTGCGGCGGGCTTCGTCGCCAGAGATGATGGTCACCGAGTTGGTACCCTTACAGATAGGCACTTCGACCGATGTCAGCGCCTTACCCATCATGGGGCCGCCGGCCAGCAGTTTGTTGTCGCCCTCGGGCATGCCGCCACAGGCTTCTATCAGGTCCTTCATCGGCGTACCCATGCGGACGAGGAAGTTGCCGGGGTGCTGCAGCCGTTTGCCGGTGACGGTGGTATAGCGCTCAAACAGGGGTTTGTGCTTCATCACTGCCTCGTAGACGGCGAAGGCCGTACCGACGTTCTGCACGATGGCGCCCACGTTGACGGGAATGGCAGGGGGAGCGGGCACCTGCCGGCGAATGACGGCATCCACCAGCTGCTTCTCACCGCCCTGGGGATAGCGCTGGGCAAGGGGGACGACTTCGACATTGTAGTCAGAAGCACGGAATGCCTCGACACACTTCTGCGTGAGCAAGTCGATGGCAGCGGGCTTGTTGGTCTCTATGCCAATGTAGCCGCGGGTGACCTTGGCGGCCTTCATGAGCAGCTCCAGGCCAACGACAATTTCGTCGGCATGCTCCATCATCAGGCGATAGTCGGCGGTGATGTACGGCTCGCACTCCACGGCGTTGATGATGACACACTCGGCCTTGGCCGTAGGCGGCGGGGTGAGCTTGATAAAAGTGGGGAAACAGGCACCGCCCATGCCAACGACACCGGCCGCCTTGACGCGGTTGATGATTTCCTCGGGGGTCAGTTCGGGATGGTCCTTCACCAGTTCCAGCCTGTCAGAGCGGTCGATGCTTTCCTCCCATTCGTCGCCCTCCACGTTGATGATGATGACAGGCTTGCGATAGCCGGTAGCGTCGATGGCCGTGTCAATCTTGAACACCGTCCCGCTGACGCTTGAGAAAATGGGAGCCGAGACAAAGCCGCCGGCCTCGGCTATGAGCGTACCCACCTTCACCTTGTCGCCCTTCTGAACGACGGGCTTTGTGGGGGCACCGATGTGCTGCGACAACGGGAAAATGGCCTGCTTGGGCAGCGCGGCCACCTTGGTGGCCACCTCGTGGGTCAGCTTGTTCTCTTCGGGGTGTATGCCACCTATTCTAAATGTTCTTGCATTCATGCTGTTACCTCCTCTTTTTTAGGTTCTACGGGCTTGGGAGCCGGGAAGTTGACGGCCGTGATGGCGTGCTTGGGGCACACCTTCTCGCACTTGCGGCACAGACGGCACTTCTCGGGGTCGATGTAGGCCAGGTTCTGGTTGACGGTGATGGCACCGAAGGGGCACTCCTTCTCGCACTTGCCGCAGCCTATACAGCTCACCTGACAGGCCTTCATGGCTGCCGGCCCCTTGTCCTTGTTGACGCAGGACACGTAGACCCTCCTGCCCTTGGGGCCCTTCTTACGCAGCTCAATGATGGCGCGCGGACAAGCCTTGACGCAGGCACCGCAGGCTACGCAGCGCTCCTCGTCGACCTCGGCAATGCCTGTCTCGGCATTGATGTGGATGGCGTCAAACTGGCAGGCCTCCACGCAGTCGCCACAGCCCAGGCAGCCAAAGCCGCAGAGGGTCTCGCCGGCACCGCAGGCGTGCATGGCCGCACAGGTGCGCAAACCGGCATACTCGGCTATCTTGGGCCTGTTGGCACAAGTGCCGTTACATCTCACTACGGCCACCTTCGGCTCGCCGTTGGCAATAGCCATCCCGAGCAGGTCGGCCACCTGGCTCATCACGTCGGCCCCGCCCACCGGACAGTTCAGACCCTCGATGGAGCCGGCATCGGCACCCTTGACGAGTGCGTCGGCCATACCCCCGCAACCTGCGAAGCCGCAGCCGCCGCAGTTGGCACCGGGCAGCACGCCGCTGACCTGGGCTATGCGGGGGTCTTCATAGACAGCAAATTTCTTGGAGGCGGCAAACAGCACCACGGCGGCTATCAGGCCGATGGCTCCAAGCACAATTACTGCAATCAAGATGAAATTCATAAATGAATACTTTTTTTTGTTTATTGTTTTTTTATACTTCTTGCTATTCTATCTGGAACTGCACACCCTGACTGACCTTCTCGCGACACAGCCAGAGCAGCAGATAGTAGGGCACCAGGGCGCCCAATGCCGACAAGGCCGCCACGCCCTCGTGGCCCGTCAGGCGCAGAACCAGCACAAGCACAGCTATCAGAAGGAGAAAAGGCAGGCCGAACCCCAGAAGCAGCGCCTTGTTGGCTACCCGGCGTGAGGCCGTGACCACCACGGCCTGGCCCTTACGGAAAAGGCTGCCGTCGGCACCATAGACATCGACCAGCTTCTCCTTTGCCTCCGAGGCGTTACAGTGGCCAGCCACCTTGCAGGCAGCACACGCCGAAGTCTGAAGAATGCGCACCCTGACGTGGCTTCCTTCAATGCTCTCAACAATCCCCGAATGTCTTATTTCGCTATTCATCGATTTGTTTTCTGTACAGATAGCTATAGTTTGCATTTGCAAAGGTACAAAGAAATCAACAATTATTAAATAAGAAATAAGAAAAATTTCAAAAAAAAACTCGTAATCGTTTGCAGATACAAAGTCTTTTTTATACTTTTGCCGCCAAAATAGGATTATCAGCATGAAAGCAACAGAACAAACCTTGCAGCAAATAGGGCGGGCCATTCGCAAGATAGCCGAGAAATATCCCGCCAAGGAGGAGGCCTCTCTCCTGACCGACATCCATCTCCGCGTCACTCAGGACACGGGCGAACTGATGGCCTTCGACGATGACGACAACGAGATTACCCGCTGCGTTGTGGAGCAATGGATTGACAACAAGGACGACGACTTCTACGCCCAGATAGTGCCCATCATCCGCCGCTGCATAGAGAAGCAGAAGGCATTGGCCGAGAACATGGGCATACTGAAGCCCTACGCCTTTGTGCTTGAGGACGACGACAAGGAGAACGTCGGCGAACTCTATGTTGTAGACGACGACACCGTCATCATCGACACCGAGCTCATGGCCGACCTTGACAAAGACCTGGACGACTTCTTCAAGAAGTTGCTCAAGGATTAGCTCCCTGGCTGCAGCCTGTTACAAAGGCTGCTTTTCTACAAACTGGCGGCTGTCGTCAACGATGAAGGTGCTTAGCTGTCCGCGGCGGTCGGAGGCGTCGGCATATTCCAGCACGTTGATCTCGTAGTCGCTGGTAATCGAGAAATAGGGCTTCTGCAACACTCGCCTCCCATCCGCCTCCAAGGGTGCCAGCGGCGAATAGAGCAGCAGTTTGTCGACCGGATAGCTTTCCATGTCGAGCGAGTATAGCCACAGTTCGTACTGACCGTCGTCGAGGTCGGCAGCCAGCAGTACCAGCCTTGTCCCCAAGGTCTCCGGCAGTGCCACCGCCCGGGGGGCCACCCTGCCCTCCAGCTCAAGAAACGACATGATGGCCGTCGGCACGCGCCTGAAGCCCGGCAGGTATTTCACATACTCCTCTGTATAGACAACGGGCAGCGCCTGTATCTGCAGACTGTCATAAAACATCTGGAAGGGCGTGGTGCCCTCCAGCTTGATGCCGCGCAGCCTCAGCTGGCGCGCTTTCTCCAAGGCGTTCACACTGTCCAACTTGTGCTGAAGGGCTTGCGGCGACAGCCTGCCATTGCCGCAACCGGCAGCCACCACTGCCCCCATGGCCAATATCAATAGTTTCACCTCTTTCTTCATAGCTCCTCACTTGTAACTCCCTACTCACTACAGCCCGTCGATACCGTCGGCATACATCGCCACCGACGCCTCGTCGCGCTCGTCGTCGCCCATCTCCACATAGGGATGGAACGAGGCTTCGCCCAGATGCACGCCATAGCGCTGCAGGTTCTGGTTGGCAAAGGTCAGCTCGGCCCCAAACAGGCAGATGGTCCACGAAATCTGTACCCACAGCATGAACAGCGGCAGGGCGGCAAACGAGCCGTAGATGGCGTTGTAGCCCGTCACCCA
>CAMNJY010000070.1 GCA_946541745.1 uncultured Prevotellaceae bacterium | reverse complement strand
CCTACAAGGTCGATGTCGATGACCTGCTGGAACTCAGCGCGCTTCATCTCGTGCATGGGAATGCGCTTGATGATGCCGGCGTTGTTGACAAGGATGTCAATCTGGCCCACCTCCTCATGAATCTGGTTGACCAGGGCCTTGATGGCCTCCTCGTTGGTAACGTCGCAGACGTAGCCCTTGACGTTGGTGATGCCGGCCTCCTTGTAGTTGTCCAGTCCGCGCTGCAGTGCTGCCTCGTTGATGTCGTTGAAGATGATGGTCTTGGCGCCTGCGGCCACAAAAGCCTTGGCGATGTTGAAACCGATGCCGTAAGAGGCGCCGGTAATCCAGGCATTCTTGCCCTCAAGTGAAAATAAGTTTGCCATTTTTGTTAATGATGTTTTTAATAATACCTATACAGTATGCTGTTAATAGCGTGAGAGAATGCAATCCTCATCGAAGGTCGCAGACCTCCGAGAAGTCCTGGTCGGCGTAGTCCAAGTTTTCGCCGGCCATGCCCCAGATGAAGGTATAGTTGTGGGTGGCGGCGGCGCTGTGGATGCTCCACTCGGGCGAGAGCACGGCCTGCTCGGTGTGCATCCAGAGGTGGCGCGTCTCCTGTGGCTCGCCCATGAAGTGGCAGACGGCCTGGTCCTGGGGCAGCTCGAAGTAGAAGTAGGCCTCCATGCGGCGGCTGTGTACGTGGGCTGGCATGGTGTTCCACACCGAGCCGGGCGCCAGCTCGGTCATGCCCATCTGCAGCTGACTGGTGGGCAGCACCTGGTTGACCAGCATCTTGTTGATGTTGCGCTCGTTCGACATGTCGAGGCTGCCCATGTGGGCCACCACGGCGTCCTGCTTGGTGACACGGCGGCAGGGGTAGGCCGTGTGGGCCGTGGCCGAGTTGAAGTAGAACTTGGCAGGCCGCGCGGGGTCGGCCGAGGCAAAGGTGACATGGCGGTCGCCCCGGCCTATGTAGAGGGCCTCCTTGTAGTCTAAGCGGAACAGCTCGTCGCCGACGGTGACGGTGCCCGGGCCGCCGACATTATAGACCCCCACCTCGCGGCGCTGGGTAAAGAAGTCGGCCTTCAGGGGGTCGATAGGTTCAAGCAACAGGCACTCGCTGACAGGCATGGCCCCGCCCACCACCATACGGTCGTACATGGAGTAGACCATGTTGACCTCGTCGGCCGCAAAGACGCGCTCCACGAGGAAGTCGCGGCGCAGACGGGCGGTATCGTAGTGTCGGGCGTCTTCAGGATTAGCGGCGTAGCGTATTTCGTAGTTTGTTTTCATCGTTTGTTTGTTTGTTTTGTGCAAAGATAGTAATTATTGTACGGACTACAAAATCTGAAGGCTTAAAAAAGTTGAAAGACGGAAAAACACCCCGCCGTCTGCCCTTAGCGGGCGGTCGGCGGGGTGTTGTCGGCAGCTTTCAGCCGCTCATCACTTGAACAGCTCGGCCAGCTTCGCCGCCAGAGCCTCGCCCCGGGCATTGTCGCCGGCAGCTATGATGTTCTGCGTCTGTGCGTCAACGAGGAACATGGCAGGTATCGTCCTGACCTTGTAGACGTCTGCAGCCCCTGAGCGGTCGATGAAGTTGGGCCACTCCAGCTTCTCCTCGGCCAGGGCCTTGCGCCAGGCGGCCTCGTCCTTGTCGATGGAGATGCTGACCACCTGGAAGCCCTTGTCCTTGTACTTGGCATACTGCGCCTTGACATTGGGAATCTCCTTACGGCAGGGAGCGCACCACGAGGCCCAGAAGTCGATGAGCACCACCTTCTTGCCCTCGCTCAGCTGCTTCAGCGTCAGTTCCTTGCCGTCGTCGCCCTTCACGGTGAACGCCTTGGCCGGCGAGCCTACCTCGCCACCGGGGAACACCTCGTCGCGCATCTTCTCGCCGTAGTAGCTCTGCTGCGCCTCCTTCGAGAACGACTTGAACAGTGCCTGCTGTTCGGGGGTGAAGTACGAGTAGAGATATATGGCCATCATGGGCCCCCAGTAGGTGTCCTTGTTCTCGTCGATAATAGCCTGGAAGGTACTCTCGACGGTCTGGAAGAACTTGTGCTCGTCGGCTTCGAAAGCCTTCCAGCTTTCGTTGTCCTGGGCAGCCTTCATCTTGGCCGGGTCTTTCGACTGGCGGGCCTGCATCATCAGCTCCTGACCCTCCTTGTTGCGCTCATGATACTCCTTATAGAGCACGTCGAGCGAGTCGCGGCGGGCTTGATAGGAGCGCAGCTTGTCGGTGAGTGGCGAGCCGGTAATCTTGAGGTCGTTGAAGCTGACGGTCGCCGGGTTGCCGCCCTCGCCGGGCTGCATGTCGGCCGTGCCCTCAATGGCGATGTCGGCATTCTCAAGCATCAGGACAGTGCCGCCCCAGCTGTCCTTGACAGACAGGCGCACCATGATGGGGAACTCGCGCTCGCCCTGGAATTCAAACTTGCCGCCGCTGACGACGGCCTCGGCCAGGGGCTGCTCACGGTCGTGGCTGACGGGGGTCAGCGTGAGCACCGTGTTGTCGGGCAGGCCGGCTATGGTGCCTACGACGTGGTAGCTGGTCTGGGGAGACTGCTTGGAGGTGCAGGCGGTGAGGGTAGTGAGGGCGGTGAGGGCGGTGAGGGCGGTGAGGGCTGCGGCGACGCCGCAGCATAGCCAACATGCGGCTATGAGGATTTGCTTGGTTGTTTTCATCGTTTCAATGCTCTGTTTTCAGTGTTTCAATGTTAAATTTTCAATGTTCTATTACTCGGCGTCGGTATTGGTCATGTCGGCAATCTTGCCCCAGCCGGTGGTGACAACGGGGTTGTCGGGAGCGCCGAACATGGGTCCCCACATGGAGTTGGGGGTGCCGTAGTTGACGTCCACCTCATACTGTATGAGCTTGCCGTCCTTCTGCTGCTCGTTCCAGATACCGATCCAGAAGCCGCAGTCGCTGGTGGGCCATCCGCCGCCGGCAGATCCCCAGGCGTAGATAGCCGTCACCTGCTCACCGGCCTGGCACTCGTAGACGGTGTTCGACTCCGTCTGTCCGCTACTGGCCGAGAAGGAGTAGACGGCGTTGTCAGTAGCATAGTAGAAGGCATAGCCGCTGGTGTTGGAGGCAAAGCGCTTGGCGTTCATGATGTCCTTACAGCCCGAGAGGTTGATGACGGAGCGCTCGCCCTGTGCCGAGAGGTCGCCGTTGTCAACCACGTTATAGAAGTTGTAGCGGTAGAGATAGGGCACGCCCTCGATGACGGTGACGACGCAGGTGTAGTTGCCACCGCCCTGGAAGACGGCCTTGACGTCGCCCGGCACGTTGTTGGCATCGACATAGGCGTCGGCGATGGTCGACTTGAAGGCCGTGACGCTGGAGGCCTGCGAATAGTAGGGACGGAATCGGCGGTTCTTCTGGTCGTAGACCACCTGCCAGGCATCGATAGCCCCCTCAACATGTCCCCAGGAGGTGTAGGTATTTTTCATCAGGAAGGGGTAGGCCTCGTAGTCGCCGGCAACCGGTGCCGAGAACTTGCGGTCGTTGGCCTTGTTGGCATAGAGCACGTGGAGCTTGCCGTCGTTGAGCAGAAAGTCGCAGGAGTTGCCAAACCAGCTGGCCTGCGGGTTGAAGACGGCTGGCCGCTCGTAGAACATGTCGTCGAAGGTGTCCATGATGGTCATGCCGTCGGCGGCAATGCGAAAGAGCCCCTCAGAGGTGGCCACCATGTAGCCGTTCTTCGACGTGGAGCCGGTGTGTGTGCCGCGAATGAAGCGGGGCTTGCCGGGCAGGGGCTGGCCCGCTATCTGGCTGTAGTAGCGGGGGTACTGGTTGTCGCCGCCATAGATGAGCATCAGCGCCGATGTGTAGACCTCAATGTCGGTCTGTCCGTCGCGCTCGGTGAGCAGGTAGAGTCCGCCCTGAGTGCCTGCCGAGGCCACGACGGTGTACTGCTCTACGGGCGAGAAATAGGCCTTCTGTCCGCTGACGCTGTCCTCCACCATGAGGTAGAAATGGTACTGGCCGGGCTTCAGGTCGACGGTCCAGTCGAGCTTGCGCTGGTAGCCAATGGTGTCGGCGGGCGGGTAGACCAGCTCATTGCCCACCTGCACCGCCTGGTAGCGGTAGTTGGTCAGGGTGAGGTAGAACCAGCGGTAGCGCAGGCGCTCGGGGTGGCTGTAGTGTACGTTGGGCTCGTACTCCACGTGCTGGCCGTAGCTGAGGTTGTAGGCCATGACGAGGCGGTTCTGTATGCCTACGGTGTCAATCTTGATGGTGCCTATCTCGTCGGCGGTGAGGTAGTCGTAGTTGCCGTCGTCGGCGGAGCAGGCGGTAAGGGCTGCGGCGACGCCGCAGCATAGCCAACCAGCGGCGATCTTTCTGAATTTTGTAACCATAATTATCAACTGTCAATTATCCATTATCAATTAAAAGGTGACCAGCACGCCGTTCTCGTCGGTCAGCGGACTGCCGGGATGGGCGGCGTTGTAGGCGTTGAGAGCGTTCTGGAACTTGATTTTGAAGCTCTGCAGCTGTGCCCACGTCATGGTGCTGGCACTGAAAGAGGTGCCCGGCTCGGCGTTCTCGAGCATGAAGCGGTACTTAGCGTCGCTGTAGGCTCCGAAGAACTCCTCCAGCTCGGCCCAGTTGTTGGGTCGCGAGAGCTTGTCGGTCCAGATGAAGGTGAGGTGGTTCTCCTCATTGACACCAGGTTTGAAGTCGGCACTCTCGGCCACGACGACCCTCATGCGGGCGCTCTGGTTCTTCAGGGCTGCCGAGCGGTTCAAGGTGACGGTGAAGGTGCCGTGGTCCTGTCCGGCGGGCACGGTGACGGTCTGCGGCACGCTGTAGAGGTCGGCCGAGGCGGTGGTCAGCGCTGGGTCGACGGCGAGGGCCACGGTGCGGTCTACGGAGGCCGTGCTGCCCATAATGTAGGCATCGACGTCGAGCTGCACGTTGGTGGTCTCGGCACTGTAGGCTACGAACGAGTAGGTCAGCGAGTCAGAGCCGGCCGTCCACATGGAGGGGCCTACCAGGCGCACACGGGGGGTGTCCTGGTAATAGAAGTCCTCGTCGGTGGAGCAAGCGGTGAGGGCTGCGGCGGCGCCGCAGCATAGCCAACCTGCGGCTATTAGGATTTGCTTGGTTTTTTTCATCGCTTTTTTATTTTCAATGTTCTGTTTTCAATGTTCTTGGGTCAGCGTTCAGTTGCTGTATCCGCCAAACTCCTGGTCGTTGGCGGGAATGGGGAGCACATAGACCGACTTGGAGCCGCGGGTGCTGGCACCCTTGATTTCCTGCAGGTTCAGGCGCTTGTAGTAGAAGAAGAGCTGTCCGCCCTCGCCTACGAACTCCTTGCGGTACTCCTTATAGATTTCCTGCTGTATCTGGTCGGGCGTCAGGCTGTCGGCCAGTGGGAAGGCCGACAGGTTGCGGTTCTCGCGCACCTCGTTGAGCAGAGCCACGGCGCCGGCGGGATTCGACTGCTTCATGCACTCGGCGGCAATGTAGTAAGCCTCGGTCATGCGTATCAGCGGCAGCATGTCGTTGCACGACGAGCCGTCGATGTGCCACAGCTTGCACATATAGCGGCGCTCGCCGTCCTGCTCGTAGCCGCGCAGGTAGCGGTAGTCGTTACCGTAGCCGGCCGCCAACTCGTAGATGTCCTCGGCAGTGTTGTCGGAGGGCGTGAGGGCGTTGACGCCGCCCTGTGCCTTGAAGTAGTAGTTGCCCGTGTCCTCCCACTTGCTGATAGGCAGGCGGAAGATGTGCTCAGAGGTGAACAGGCGGTCCACCTCGTGCAGGTTGGCGCTCTGCATGGAGGTGAAGTGTACCCATGAGAAAGGCTTGCTGTAAGCGCTGCTCTGAGCCATGTCCACAATCTCCTTGGCGTAGCGCAGCGCATTCTCGGTATCGCCCATCCAGAGGTAGGCCCTGGCCAAGGTCAGCGTAGCGGCATAATAATTAAAATAAGGTACGCGCGTCGCCCTGAAGATGTAGGGCGAGTTGCTGATGAGCAGCGAGTCGTGGCTCAGCTCCTCGCGGGCTGTCAGCAGGTCGCTGACCACCATCTGCATGGTTTCGCCGACGGTTTTCTGGCCTGCGACACTCGTCTCGTAGCTGGTGACGTAAGGCACGCCGGGGGCATTGCGGTCCATAGCCGGCGAACAGGCGAAGAGCCTCATGAGGTCCAGATGGAGGAATCCCCTCAGTCCGTAGGCCTCGCCGCGGCAGAGGTGGTAGCCGTTGTCGAGGAAGGCCGTAGAGTCGGCCCCGTTGATGTTGCTGATGACGAGGTTCAGGTTGGCGATGGCGCTGTAGGTCTCGGCCCAGATATCCTTGATGGTAGCCTCGCTGTTGGTGTTGGCATAGTCGAACTCGGCCGCGTAGCGCCACTCGCCGTTGGGATTGACGTCGTAGTTGTGTGAGAGCACCTCTACGAAGCCGATGCCCATGTTCAGTCCATACATCTGCTTGGTGGTCATACGCGTATATACCCCGTTCAGCTGGTCACGGAATCCGCCCTCGCGGCTGAAGTGGTTCTCCTCCTTGATTTGCGACTTAGGCTCCACGTCGAGCCAGTCGTTGCAGGAGGTGAGGGCTGCGGCGACGCCGCAGCATAGCCAACATGCTATGAGGATTTGCTTGGTTGTTTTCATCGTTTCAATTTTCTGTTTTCTATGTTCAATGTTCAATCACAAGGTCACCTGGGCCGACAGCGAGAAGGTGCGTGCGAAGGGGTAGTTGGTGCCTCGCTCGGTCTTGACGCTGCTCACCACGAAGAGGTCGTTGGTATAGGCGCTCACCTTGAGTCGCTCCAGGAGCGAGTTCTTGACGAAGGCGCAGTTGCGGAAGTCGTAGTAGAGGGTGATAGAGGCCATGCTGAAGAGGTTGTAGTCCTGCACGAATCGCGACGTGGGATAGGTGACGCTCTGGTCGGTGACGGCCTTGTATAGCGACACGTCGCCGGGCTTCTGCCAGCGGTCTGTCAGCACGCGGCGGTCGACGTTGAACTGCAGGGGAGCATTCTCCACCTTGTCGACCAGCGTCTGGTTGTAGATCTGTCCGCCCCAGCGGTAGTTCATGGTGATGTTCCATCCCCATCCCTTGATTTCGCCGTTGATGCCGAAGTTTCCGTTCCACTTAGGCTGCGTGTCGCCGCAAACCACCTGGTCCTGCGTGTCATACTCATAGGTCACCGAGCCGTCGCGCTTGACGTAGATCTCCTTACCCGTCTGCGGGTCGATGCCCAGCGACGGCACGGCCCAGATGGCGCTCATGGAGCAGCCCTCGTAGTATTTCACCTGAGGCGCCGTGGTCTTGTTCTCCAGCATGTTGGCATCCTGTGCCTCGTTCCAGGCGCGGAGCGAGTTCGAGATCTTCTTCAGCTTGTTCTTGTTGTGGGCCATTGATGCAAACACGTTGACATAGTCGCGCCCGCCGTCGAACACCCTGTAGTTCAAGTAGAGCTCCACACCCTTGTTCTCGGTCTCGCCGAGGTTGGCCACATAGGTTGAGAAGCCCGTGGTGTAGGGCACGGTGACGTCGGTCACCATTCCCTTGGTGTTGGCAATATAGTAGTCGAATCGGCCTGTCAGGCGGTTGTTGAACAGGGCCACGTCGAGGCCGATGTTGGTGTCATACTTCTCCTGCCAGTGCAGGTCGGTATTGGCCAATCCCTTGACATAGGAGCCGATGGAGCCGTTGTAAGCCTGGTCGGTATAGTAGATGAAGGTAGGAATGGCGTCATACGACGAGAAACCCTGCGACCCTGTGAAGCCGTAGCTGGCGCGCAGCTTCAGGCGGTTGACCCATCCCAGCTGCCGTATGAACGACTCGTTGTGCAGGTTCCAGCCGGCGCCCACCGACCAGAACGAGCCCCAGCGGTTGTCGCGGCCGGCCTCCGAGGAGCCCATCAGGCGGTAGTTGGCGTCGAAGAGGTAGCGCTCGTCGAACGAGTAGTTCAGCGACAGCAGTCCGCCGCAGTTGCGCGAGATGCCCTCCGTGCCGGTGGGGCTGCCGCCCTCGGCCCACTGCGCGCCAAACTTGATGTCGTCCATGAAGTCGTTGGCAAAGCCCTCGGCGGTGACGCTGGTATTATTGTACTTATTGTCAGCCATCGACAACTGTCCGTTGACGAAGAAGAGGTGCTTCTGCCACATCTTCGACCACTGCACGCCGAGGTCGGCCGAGATGTCGGTGTTCGTCCCGTTGGTCTGCAGGTAGGAGCCTCGGCGGAAGGCGTCGGTCTGGCCAACGAAGTCAGTGTGGTTGGCAGGCTTGAAGAGGTCGGCCCCCGACTTCTTGTTGACAATGCCGAAGCGTCCCGTCAGTTTCCACTCGTCGGTGATGAACCACTCCAGGTAGAAGTCGTTGGTGATGTTGGTATAGTCGGTACGGTCGAAGGTGTTCAGCGTCGAGTTGTAGAGCGGGTTGGCATAGTCGCTCGACTTGCCGCTGTTGTCGGTGTACGAGTACGAGCGCACCATCTGGCCGTTCTGGTCGTAGAGACGGCTGTAGGGGTTCATGCGGTAGTACTGGTCGAAGGTGCCGTAGGGCGAGTTATTGCTCTTGTTGTAGTCTATGGTGAGCTTGTTGCGGAACTGCAGGTTCTTCACCCTGTAGGCCAGGGTAATGCCGCCCGAGAAGGTGTTGCGGTCGCTGCCCTTCAAGGCTCCGCCGATGCGGTTGTACGACAGGTTGACGCCATACTGCATCGCCTTGTCGCCACCCTCCAAGTAGAGCGAGTGCTTGTGGCCGAAGCCGTTGCGCACGGGCTGTGCCAGCCAGTCGGTGTCAACGCCGGCCAGCACCTCGCGCAGCTTCTGTGTGTAGGCCTGGTCGAGGGCTATCTGGCTCTGCGCGCTCTTCGACGTAAAGAGGCCTGCCATGCGCTCCACGCGCAGTTTCTCCTCAGCGTTGGCCAGGTCATAGCTCGTCAGGTCGGGCACCTCCAGCGACATGGAGCCGGTGTAAGTGATGCGCATCTTGCCGCTCTCGGGCCTGACGGTCTCGATGACGATGACGCCGTTGGCGGCCTTCGCGCCGTAGATGGCCTTGGCCGTGGCGTCCTTCAGCGTGGTGACGCTCTGCACCTGGTTCATGTCGAGGTCCAGGATCTTGGTCAGTTCGGTCTCAAAGCCGTCGAGGATGAACAGCGGCTGGTTGGCGCTCGACGCATACTCGCCCTGCACGCTGGCAATGGTCGACGCACCGCGCATCTGGAAGTCGGGCAGCGCGTTGGGGTTCGAGCCGGCGGCCAGGTTCTCCAGCTGCATGAACGAGGGGTCGATGTTCTTCAGCGACTGCAGCACGTTGATATTACCCACGCGCTGCAGATCGGCCCCCTTCACCGTGGTCACAGCGCCGGTGAAGGTGTTGGCGTTGCGGGTGAACACACCCGTCACCACCACCTCGTCGATAGACTTGGAGTCGGGCTTCAGGGTTATCTGGTAGCTGTCCATCGTGCCGACGAGGGTCACCACCTGCGTCTCAAAGCCCACGTAGCTCACCTCTATCTGGCGCACGTCGCCGCTGAGCGTCAGCTTGAAGTGTCCGTTCACGTCGGTCACCACGGCAAAGGTCTCGCGGTCGCCCCTGCCTTTCACGTTTGTCACCGTGGCCCCGGGCAGCGGTTCACCCTGCTCGTCGACCACCATTCCTACAATGTCGCGGTTACGGCTCTGCTGGGCCAGTGCCGTGAGCACGGTCATACAGAACAGCAACAGCAACGTTGTCCATCGTTTTTTGTTCATAGATGTACTTTTTTATAAATATTAGCTTTTGTTTCGATTTTTGCTTGCAAAGATAGCAAAAAGCAAGGAAACGAAAGAAAAAAAACACGTTTTTATTCTTTTCCGCACAAAAATACCACAATCTTGTTAGACTTTATTGCCATCAGTATAGACAATTGTTACACGCGGTGTCGACAATTATAGCTTACTTTGCAGCCAAAAACAAGCAACAGGCATGACACTACACCCCACTCTACGCTCCCTGACACTGGCACTGCTGGCAGCCCTCTGCTTGACGGCCGGCGCCCAGCGACAGGCACACCTGCATAGCAGCCACCTCTCTCACCAGTGGGACTTCCCCCTGGCCACCGACAGCATCGACACCATCGACCTGGGCCTCGACCCGGCCCGCCTGCTCATCCACCTGAAGGGCGGCAGCGTCGTACCCTTCAGCGCCGAGTTTCTCGACAGCCTCACCGTCAGCGACACGCCGGCCGTGGAGACCAAGGACCCCTACCAGGTGTTCCAGCTATACATCACCACCGACGACGGCCGGCCCGTCACCTCGCGCGACTACTACACCGGCTGCCACCTGCTGCTCAACGGCCGGGGGGCCTACTCCAACCAGTCGCTCGGCGCCGAGATCCGCGGACGCGGCAACAGCTCCTGGCTGTGGTACGACAAGAAGCCCTACCGCCTGAAGCTCTACGAGAAGCACAAGCTCCTCGGGCTGGCCAAGGCCAAGAGCTGGGTGCTGCTGGCCAACTACCGCGACGTGACCGACCTGATGAACACCTTCGTCTTCGAGATGGGCCACTACATGGGACTGCCCTACACCAACCACACGCGCTACGTCGAGCTGTTCATCAACGGCGACTACCAGGGCCTGTACCAGCTGACGGAGCAGGTGCAGCAGAACAAGAACCGCGTCAACGTCAGCGACGAGCGCGGCATTCTCATTGCCCTCGACGTGGACGACGGACCCACCGAGAGTCCCTATGCCGACGACAACTTCACGTCGAAGGTGTTCCGCATGCCCGTCTGCGTGAAATATCCAGACGACGAGCGGTTCACCGCCAACACCGTCGACTCCGTGCGCACCGTCTTCGCTCAGCTGGAACAGGCCATCAAGGACAAGGACTACGAACGCACGTCGCAGCTGCTCGACATCCGCTCGTTCATAGACTACCTCCTAATCCAGGAGTTTGTCTACAACGTCGAGCTGTCGGCCCCCCGCTCCATCTTCATCCACAAGGACGGCGACGGACCCTGGGTGATGGGGCCGCTGTGGGACTTCGACGCCGGCTACGACTTCGACTGGGGCGACATGTACAACGGCCACACCTTCTTCACCGACTTCCGCGAGACGGTGATGGGCACCGACCCCCTGAGGCGCAACGGCCAGTACGCCTACGTGCCGCAGTTCTTCACCAACCTCTTTGCCTGCCCGCAGTTCGTCGAGCAGTACAAGGCCCGCTGGGCCGAAGTCAAGGACCACGTGGTCGACCACGCCTGGACCGAGTGCATGCGCTACGTTGCCAACCTGCGCCTCGAAGGGGCCGTAGGCCGCGAGGCCTCCCGCTGGCCCCTCCGCGGCAAGCAGTTCGACACCGAGCTGCAGAAGATGGAGCAGTGGCTACGGAACCGGCTGACCCACATGACCTACCTCATACAGAACATACCCATGCCCGCCGAGCCGCCCGCCACCACGGGCCGCCTCTGCGGCACCGTCACCACCGGCGTCGCCATGGACTGGAACCGTGGCTACCAGCAACGTGACAAGATACACGTCAGCAAGGATGACGTGCTGCGGCTGATGGAACTCAGCGCCGACGAGCTGAACGAGGCCAACCTCACCATCGTGCCCCTCATGGACGACGGCAGCGAGGGCCAGAACGGCACCAACGGCGTCTTTGGCGGCTGGTTCGATGCCGACGGCAACCCCGGGCCCTATGCCAACGGCCACGTCTACATTGAGGTGTTCGACGACCTGTGGAACTGGAACTGCGGACTCTACCAGCAGCAGTGCTGGGACAACCGCCACACCGTCGTCATGCAGTACCAGTACCCCCACCGGGGCACCCTGCTCAAGGTCAACGTCGAAGTCAGCGTCACCATCAGCGGCCATGGGTGGTGGTAAACGGCCGGAAACTTTGACTGCGTGAAAAAAAACGGGCGTCGCTTGGCTGTGTGACAGATTATTCGTAACTTTGCACCCTGTGAAGACCCTGTTAGGCTATATCGCCGCCTTCGTCCTGCTCACCGTCGCCGGCTGCGGGCACTCCTACCCGCCGTCGCTGCGGCTGGCCGACTCGCTGATGGACAGCCGGCCCGACTCGGCCCTGGCCCTGCTCGAC
>CAMNJY010000069.1 GCA_946541745.1 uncultured Prevotellaceae bacterium | reverse complement strand
GGTCGTTGGTAGGCTCGTCGAGCAGCAGGTTGTCGGGATGTCCGAAGAGGGCTTTGGCCAGCATTACGCGCACTTTCTCGTTGTTGCTGATATCGGCCATCTGCTTGTAGTGCTGCTCCTCGTTCACGCCGAGGTTCTGCAGCAGCTGTGCGGCTTCGCTCTCGGCCTCCCATCCGTTCATCTCTGCAAAAGCCATCTCCAGGTCGGCAGCGCGCACACCGTCCTCTTCGGTCATTTCAGCCTTGGCGTAGAGGGCCTCGCGCTCCTTCATGTTCTGCCACAGGGGCTGGTGGCCCATGAGTACGGTGTCCATCACCGTGAATTGGTCATATTTGAAGTGGTCTTGCTCCAGCACCGAGAGCCGCTCGCCCGGTGCCAGTTCCACAGTTCCCTTGTTCGGCTCCAGTTCGCCGCTGATGGCGCGCAGCAGGGTAGACTTGCCAGCGCCGTTGGCACCTATGATGCCATAGATATTTCCACTTGTAAACTTCAGGTTCACGTCTTTATAGAGAACCTTTTTCCCGAATTGAATAGCCAGATTTGTGACTGTAATCATGAAATTATAAAAAAAATTGATGTGATGAATTGTTTATTCGTAGCTGTCGAGCAGTGCGCCGAGAGCGGCGTCGTAAGCCGAGTCGGTATCGTCGTTGCCTACATTGTCCTTGAACGTGTAGCGTATGTTGCCGTGGTTCATGCGGCCGGCGCCATAATAGCCGGTGACTATGGCCGGCACGTCCTGTGCAGCGTCGGCAGTATAGGTGTACATCCTGTCTGCGTCGGTGTCAAAGTTGTTGTAGGGGGTTGCGCCGCTGCGTGTCACCTCGGTATCGGGTACCTTCTCGCTGCGGCTGCTGGTCTCGTAGGCATCGTAGCCCGTGGCGGCAGGAGCCTGTTGCGTGTAGTACTTGAAGTTCTTGGCCGTGCGGTCGAAGTAGTTGCCGTAGGCCTTGATCATGCCACCTGTCTCGCCCGAGAAGGTGCCGCTGCCCTGTGCGTCGGTTCCTTGCAGCGATGCCAGTATAGGCTTCTTGGTGTTGAGAAAGTAGTTGGATTCTACAAACACGCTGGCTCCGGAGGTAGCCCCCACGCCATATTTGCCTACGTTGTCGAAATAGTTGTTCCACACATGGACGCTCATGGTGCGGATGCGCGGATGGCGCGAGTCGGAGTGGTCGAACCAGTTGTGGTCGTAGCTGATGTAGTTGGGCCCCGTCTCGCTTTTCATGCCGAACATGCTGCTCTTGCCGGTGTCCCAGTAGTGGCAGTAGCTGACGGTAACGTACTTCGAGTCGCTCTTCACGTCGATGGAACCGTCGCCCTTTACATGATCGCCACTGCCATGCTTGCCGTAGAACAGGTCAAGGTGGTGAATCCAGATGTTGGTGTTGTCGGTGTCGAGCGACAAGCCGTCGTCCATGCAGCGCATGATGGCAAAGTTGCGGAACTCCACGCTCTTGCAGTTGCGCACCAGGAAGCCGAAGCCCTTGACGGTGGCATCGTCGCCAATGCCCTCGATGGTGATGTTCATTTCGCTGTAGGCCTTCTTGCCCTTTATCTGTACACCCTCAGCCGAACTGCCGATGCCGTCGAGGTCGTCCAGAGTGACAAGCCCGACGAGTCGGAAGGCTATGGGCGTAGTGTCGTAGCCCTTTTGGTAGGCGGTGATGATGGCTTGCAATCCGGTGCAGGTGGTGACAGCTCCCTTTGCAGAAGTGACCACGTCGGTGGTGACGGTCCTGGCCGTACTCTGGCTGACGTATAGCACCTTGGCTCCCTGCTTCAGCGTACCGTCGTCGTTGTAGGCTCCTACACCCTCCGTATAGTTGAAGTGGGCAAAGCCCTGGCGGCTGTAGTTTCTGACGATGAGGTTGCTGACGGTACTGGCCTGGCCGACAGGCTGGTTGTCAGCGTTGACAGCCATTACACGAAGCTCATAACTGCCAGCCCTCAGCCCTACGACGTCGGCTCTGGCGTAGTCGCCATAGCTGCGCACCAGCTGGTCGTCTACCCTGGTAAAGTCGGCGTATTGTCCGCCTTTCACGTAGACGGCATATCGCTGGTTGTCGTCGGTCACTTTCCATTTGGCGTAGAGTGACTCGAGCCAGCCCTTAGCCTCGGTGATATCTACGCTACCGTTCACAATGTCGCCGGCGGCTTTGCGGGCAAAGACTATACGCTGTATGCTGCCGTTGTAAGTGTCGTGACCGCCTGCGCTGGTATTGACGGTAGTCACCCCGCTCGCGTCGTCGAAGTCAATGCTGGTCAGGGTGGCCGTGTTGTAGTATCTGCTGCTATTGTCGGTAAGCGTCACCACAGCCTGGTCTTCATCAGTGCTCTGCGCTACAGTGTTGGCTGACTGGGCCTTAGCTGAGACCACTACGCTGCAGCATACAGATAAAATGGTCAGTAATCGTATCATTGCGTACTGCTATTTTGCCAATAGTTTTACTGTCTTGTTGCCCTTTTTCATGATGTAGCTCCCCTTCTGTGGTGCCTCTTTCAGCTGTTGGCCGCTGAGGTCGAAATAGCTCGTTGGAGCATTCTCAGGAACCGCTGTCTCCAGAGCTTTGACGGCTGTTGACAGGTTGAAGGTGACGACCACGCTACTCATGTCGACGGCCTCTGTTGTGCCGTCGCTGAAGTGCAGCACGATGCTGTTGCCACTAAACGTCAGCCTGGTAACGGGCTTCGTCGTCTGTTGCCCGTTGACGGTCAGCACTTTGCCGCCGTCGGCATAGCCGACATGGCAGCAGATAGCCATCAGGAGTGTTATGACTGCTTTTCTCATTGTCTGTTTATCTCAGGTCAATAACTTCGGCCGAAGGGAAATCCTTGGAGCTGAAGGTGAAGGTGGCGTCGCTGAGCGTCCGGGCCTTCAGGTTGCTGATGTCGAACACTGTCCACTTCTTGCCTTGGAGCATCTTTACTTGCGTGGGGTGATACGATTTCCTGTCGACGGTGATGAACAGTTCCTGGATGCGCCCCGTTTTCTGGGCCGTCAGGTGGACGATGTACGAGCCGGCCGACTTTGTCATGGTCATGTCGTAACCCTGCTTGTAGAGATTGATGAAGTTGTAGGGGTTTATCTTCTGCAACTGCGTCTCGTTCGGCGTGCTGACGTTCACCTCGTCATTCTTTTTCATATAGGTCCACATGGTCTTGCCGTCGAACCAGACGGTGGCCATCGGGGTGGTGGCGTGGAATTTACGCCCCTTGACAGCAATGGTGCCGCTGGTGTTGCCCATACCGCCTGACATGGTGAAGTTGGCCTCCACGCCGTTCTTGTTGCTGACGGCGGCGGCCGTCTTGTCGAGCACGCTCTTGGCCGTCTGTCCGTAGCTGAGCGTTGCCACAAGTGCTAACGTTAAGAATAAAACAATCTTTTTCATAATCCTTCAATTTCTTATGTTTTCAATTTTTCAATTTCTCAATGAGGTTCTGCAGTGTCACTTCGTCCTGGATGAGCACCTCGCGGGGCTTTGAACCGTAGGCCTGACCAACGACGCCGGCCTTCTCGAGCTGGTCCATCAGTCGGCCTGCGCGGTTGTAGCCTATCGAGAACTTGCGCTGAATGAGCGACGTGGAGCCGCTCTGGCTGGTCACTATCAGGCGGGCGGCATCTTCAAACATGGGGTCGAGATGGGCCATGTCTACGTCGCGCGACTCACCGCCCATGCCGTCGGCATCGTCCATCTTAGGCTCCGGCAGCTCGTAGGGCTCCGTGTAGCCCTGCTGTGCTGCGATGTAGTCGTTGATGGCCACCACCTCGGGGGTGTCGACGAAGGCGCACTGTACGCGGATGGGGTCGTTGCCCTGCAGGTAGAGCATGTCGCCTCGGCCAATGAGCTGGTTGGCACCCATGCGGTCGAGGATAGTCTTCGAGTCGATGCCCTGGCTCACCTTGAAGGCGATGCGGCCCGGGAAGTTGGCCTTGATGGTACCCGTGATGATGTTGGTAGTGGGGCGCTGCGTGGCAATGATCATGTGGATACCCACGGCGCGGGCCTTCTGGGCTATGCGGGCTATGGGCAGCTCAATCTCCTTGCCGGCAGTCATGATGAGATCGCCATACTCGTCGATGACCACTACGATGTAGGGCATGTACCGGTGGCCCTTCTCGGGGTTCAGCCTACGCTCCTTGAACTTCTTGTTGTAGTCCTTGATGTTGCGCTCGCCGGCGGCCATCAGCAGTTCGTAGCGCGCGTCCATCTCCACGCAGAGCGAGTTCAGCGTACGCACCACCTTGGTGGTGTCGGTGATGATGGGGTTGTCAGACTCTTCGGGCAGCGCGGCCAGGAAGTGGCGCTCTATGGTTTTGTAGATGCTGAACTCTACCATTTTCGGGTCTACCAGCACAATCTTCATCTCGGCCGGGTGCTTCTTATATAATAAAGAGGTAAGGATGGCGTTTAGACCAACCGACTTACCCTGCCCCGTTGCACCGGCCACCAACAGGTGGGGCGCCTTGGTCAGGTCGAACATGAACACCTCGTTGGTAATGGTCTTGCCCATTGCGCAGGGCAGTTCCATCGTGGTTTCCTGGAACTTCTTGGAGTTGAGAATCGACTCCATCGACACGATACTGGGTTTGGCGTTAGGCACCTCTATACCGATGGTGCCCTTGCCGGGAATAGGTGCTATGATACGTATGCCGAGAGCCGAGAGGCTCAGGGCGATGTCGTCCTCCAATGAGCGCACCTTCGAGATGCGGATGCCCGGCGAGAGCGTGATTTCGTAGAGCGTGATGGTGGGGCCGACGGTGGCCTTGATGGTCGATATTTCCACGCCGAACGTACGCAGCACCTCCACGATGCGGTTCTTGTTCTTCGTCTGCTCCTCCATGTCGATGTAGGGCTTGCCGTCGTTCTCGTATTTCTTCAGCAGGTCGAGGGTGGGGTAGTGGTAGTTCTCCAGGTCGCGCTTAGGGTCATAGGGCTGCAGTTCCTGCTCGCCCACCTGCACCAGTGTCTTCTGGTCGGCCGACTCCTCCTCCTGGGCTGTCTCTATCTCAAATCCCGGCTCGCCCGTCGTGGCGGGTTTCTCCGTCTTTACGGGGCGGGGCGTTTGGGCGGTCAGCGTCTCAAATCCGTCGTGCGCCGTCGGCTCGCCGTCCTTGGGGAATTCTACCGTCTGCTTCTGCGGGTCGTCAAACACGAGGGGGTCTTCCTCCGTCTGTATCTGGCTTTCATAGCTGTCAACGGGTTCGTCGGGGTCGTTGTTGGTAATCTTGAACTTCACGGTGTCCAGGAACTTGCGGGGGTTCAGCAGCCTCCTTATGAAGTAGATGGTTTCGGCACTCAGATAGGTCAGAAACGCTATGGCCACCAGCGCCAGCAGGGCGGTGAGCCCCGGTGTGCCTAAGTAGCCTTCTATCTGCTGGCACACATAGCGCCCGTGGTCGCCTCCGGGGTTGAAGTGCGACTCGACAAACATTGGCGACAGGAACTTGGCCAGCGTGACCGAGGTAAAGAGCATGATGACCATCAGCGACAGGAACCACTTGAACAGCTTGATGCGGTAGGCCTTCATCAGGTGCAGCGACGTGACGAACAGGAACGCCGGGATGATGAACGCCGGAATGCCGAAGCAGCGCTTAATGAGGTACCACGCGATGTAGGCTCCTAAAGAGCCGCAGGAGTTGAGAAACTCATGGTCCTGGTTGGCCAGCTCGCCCTCGCGCAGCTCCTCAATGACGCTCTGGTCGGCGGCCCCCGTCGTGAAATACGACAGGAAGGCCAGTACCATGTATATCGACACTATCAGCAGCAGCAGTCCCGTGGTAAATGTCAGCCGCTCGTTACCCCATATTTTATCTATTCCTAAAGCTTCGGCCAGGTTCATGGCAGGCTTTTCTGCTTTGGCTTTTTTGTTCTTTTTCTTTGTCATTTTCTTATCTTCTCTTGAATTTCGATGCAAAAGTAGCTGAAAATTTCCACATTTTACCATATAATCTTGTTTTTTTTTGTAATTTTGCACCTCGTAAACAATTTCTGATGAAAAAGCTGATATATACCAAATTCGATAAAAGCGCGATTTCATCGCTGCCGAGGGTGGTTTTCACGGGGCGCATCCATGTCATCTTGTCGCGTGCCCAAGCCGAAAAGGCTGTCAATTTCCTGCTTTCGCAGCCCATCCTGGGACTCGACACCGAGACGCGGCCCTCCTTCTCGCGAGGCTCCTGCCATAAGGTGGCGCTGCTCCAGGTAGCTACCCACGACCTCTGTTTCCTCTTCCGGTTGAATATCATCGGCATGACGCCTGCCATCGTCCGCTTGTTGGAGGACACGACGGTCACCAAAATCGGCCTGTCGTGGCACGACGACATCAACTCGCTTCACAAGATAGGCGATTTCACCCCCGGACGGTTCATCGACATTCAGAACATGGTCAAGTCTCTGGGCATAGAAGACCTGAGCCTGCAGAAGCTCTACGCCAATCTCTATGGCGGTTTTATCAGCAAGAGCCAGCAGCTGACCAACTGGGAGCGCGACGTGCTCACCGACAAGCAAAAGCAGTATGCCGCCACCGATGCCTGGGCCTGCATTCAGCTCTACGAGGAGCTGCAGCGCCTGCAGCAGACGGGCGACTATGAGCTTGTTAACAATGAGCCTTGAAGCCGAAATGACGAAACATCGTAATATCGAAATATCGAGATATTGAACATCGAAAAAAACACCCGAAAACCAATCAAGAATATGAATCAAATCCAGCTAAAACGCGGGAAGGAGGAAAGCCTGCTGCGCTTCCACCCCTGGGTGTTCTCGGGGGCTATACAGCACGTTGATGACGACGTTGACGAGGGCGACGTGGTGCGCGTGGTAACCGCCGACGGACGGTTTATAGCCGTCGGCCACTATCAGGAGGGGTCTATCGCCGTGAGGGTGCTGTCGTTCCGCGACGTGCCCATTGACGATGCGTTCTGGGCTTCGCGGCTGCAGTCGGCCCTCAACATGAGAATAGCCATAGGCCTGGCCGACGCTGCGGCCAACACCACCTACCGGCTGGTACACGGCGAGGGCGACCATCTGCCGGGACTCATCATCGACGTCTACGGCCATACCGCCGTGATGCAGGCTCACAGCATAGGCATGCACCGCTGTCGGCGCCAGATAGCTGACCGGCTGGTTGAGGTGATGGGACGGCGCGTGACCAACGTCTACTACAAGAGCGAGACCACACTGCCCTTCATGGACACCGAGAACGGGTTTCTTTATGGCGGCAGCGACGACAACATTGCGGTGGAGAACGGCCTGAAGTTCTATGTTGACTGGCTGCGTGGCCAGAAGACGGGCTTCTTCGTCGACCAGCGCGAGAACCGCGCGCTCCTGGAGCGTTATGCCCACGGCCGCCGAGTGCTCAACATGTTCTGCTATACGGGTGGCTTCTCGTTCTACGCCCTCAGGGGCGGGGCCGGGCTTGTCCACTCTGTTGACAGCAGTGCCAAAGCCATCGACCTGACCAATCGCAACGTCAACCTCAATTTCCCCGATGACAGCCGCCACCAGGCCTTCTGCGAAGATGCCTTCAAATTTATGGAACGTTCGACACAAGCGCAGGGTCCGACTTACAATCTCATCATCCTCGACCCGCCGGCCTTCGCCAAGCACCGCGGGGCGCTCCACAACGCCCTGAAGGGCTATACGCGGCTCAACCAGAAGGCACTCCAGATGATAGAACCCGGCGGTCTGCTCTTTACCTTCTCCTGCTCGCAGGTGGTGTCCAAAGACCACTTCCGCAATGCCGTCTTCACGGCGGCCGCCCTGGCGGGGCGCAAGGTGCGCATACTGCACCAGTTGCATCAGCCCGCCGACCATCCTGTCAACATCTATCACCCCGAGGGTGAATACCTGAAGGGCCTTGTGCTGTATGTGGAGTGAACTGCTGAAAAGGGTAGATGCCTTCATATCGGGTCATGGGCTGCTGAATCCTCATGAGCGTCACATAGTGGCCCTCAGCGGAGGGGCCGACAGTGTTGCCCTGCTGCTGGTGTTGCGGCGGTTAGGCTACCGCGTGGAAGCGGCTCATTGCAACTTCAAGTTGAGAGCCGGCGAGAGTGACCGCGACGAACAGTTCGTACGCTCGCTCTGTCAGCAGACCGACACGCCCTTTCACGTAGTTCATTTCGACACAAAGACTTACGCCTCACAGCATCAAGTAAGCATTGAGATGGCGGCCCGCCACCTGCGCTATCGCTATTTTGAGCAGTTGCGCACAGATATAGAGGCGGCTGAGGTTTGCGTGGCCCACCATCAGGACGACGCTGTAGAGACGCTTCTGATGAACCTCCTACGCGGGGCTGGCATTCACGGCCTGACGGGCATACGGCCCCGCAACGGTCACGTGGTGCGCCCGCTGCTCTGCGTCAGCCGGTCCGACATTTTACAGTTTCTCCAGGCTCAGGGCCAACCCTATGTTACCGACAGTACCAACCTGGTGCCCGACGTGGTGCGCAACCGTCTGCGGCTGCAGGTGCTGCCCTTGCTGAGCGACATCAACCCCTCAGCGTCGGCCAACATCGCCAAGTCGGCCAACCTGCTGGCTGAGGCCGAGCGGGTGTATGGGGCTGCGGTGACCACGGCCATAGACGGCCTCCTGACCGACGGGCAGATAGACACAGACCGCCTCTTAGCCCAGCCCTCACCCCTGTGCCTGCTCCACGAAGTGCTGGCCCCCCGTGGCTTTACGTCCGCGCAGGTGCGGCAGTTGCTCGGCGCGCTCCGCTCAGAGCCGGGCCGCGTGTTTACGTCTGAGACCCATGAGGTCATCGTCGACCGCCGCCGCCTGGTCATCGCCGGGCGGCGCCCGCCCCTGCCCACGCTGACGATACCCGAAGAGGGCCTCTACCGCTATGCCGACGGGATGAGCTTCCGTGTGGCACTGTCCAGCAGGGTGGCCGTCAGCCGCGAGGCCTCGCTGGCCACGGTCGATGCCGCCGCCGTCAAGTTTCCCCTCACCGTGCGCCCCATCGCGGTGGGCGACCGCTTCCAACCCTTCGGCATGAAGGGCAGCCGCCTGGTAAGCGACTACCTGACCGACCGCAAACTGACCGTCTTTCAGAAGCGTCGGCAGTTGGTGGTGGCCGACGCTCAGGGGCGCATCGTCTGGCTCGTGGGCCAGCGCACCGACCAGCGCTTTGCCGTCGGCGACGACACCAGCCGGCTTCTAATCTTAGAATTATTGAAAGATGAAAAAGATCATAGCAAACAACCGTGAGGGCGACTACAGCCACTACACCGTTGACGAGCCGGCTCCGCTGCTGGAGTGGCTGCTCGGCCACGTGGCGCAGAGCCGCTCCAAAATCAAGGCCACCCTCCAGGGACGCGGCGTGAAGGTAGACGGCAAGACCGTCTCCCAGTTCGACTTTCTCCTGCAGCCGGGCATGAAGGTGGCCGTGTCGAACACCAAGCGCAACCAGCGGGGCTTCAAAAACCGCTACGTGAAAATAGTCTACGAAGACCGCTGGCTCATCGTCGTTGAGAAAGCCGTAGGCATACTCTCGATGGCCGCCGGCCACGCTACGCTCAACGTCAAGGCCGTGCTCGACGACTATTTCAAGAAGTCGCGCCAGCACTGCACGGCCCACGTCGTCCACCGGCTCGACCGCGATACCAGCGGCCTGATGGTCTACGCCAAAGACATGGAGACCGAGCAGATATTGGAGCACAACTGGCATGACATCGTCTACGACCGCCGCTACGTGGCACTGCTCAGTGGCGAGATGGAGCAGGACGAAGGCACCATAGCCAACTGGCTGAAGGACAACAAGGCCTACGTCACCTACTCGTCGCCCACCGACAACGGGGGCAAATATGCCGTCACCCATTTCCACCTGCTCGACCGCACCACCGACTACTCGCTCGTGGAGTTCAAGCTGGAAACGGGCCGCAAGAACCAGATCCGCGTCCATGCCGCCGATATGGGCCATCCCGTCTGCGGCGATGTGAAATACGGCAATGGCGACGACCCGCTGCACCGGCTCTGCCTGCATGCCTGGCTGCTCTGTTTCAACCATCCCGTCACGGGCCGGCCCATGGAGTTTGAAACCCCTATCCCCGTTCAGTTCCGCAAAATCTTTAAGTGATATATGGAGAATATAGGTTACTATCTGTTTCTGCTGGCCGCCGTTGTCGTGGCCTTCCTCATCGTTAAGAAGGTGACTACCTGCCTCCTCAAGTCTGTTGTGCTCATCGTGCTGGCCATTGTGCTGGCTGCCGTTTACTATTACTGCCTCCGATGATCAGCGAGTACCAGGTGAGGGTGCTGCCCCGCATAGCAGCCGACACCCGCCAGCTCACGCAGTGGCTGGCCGGTGAGTATGGGTTCGACGCCGCCCGCTGCCGGCACGTGCGCATCCTGAGACGGAGCATAGATGCCCGCCAGCGTACCATCTACGTCAACCTGAAGGTGCGCGTCTACATCGACGAGCAGCCTGCCGACGAAGCCTTCCGGCCTGCAGTCTATCCTGATGTCAGCAACCGTCCGCAGGTCGTCGTCGTCGGTGCCGGGCCCGGCGGCCTCTTCGCCGCCCTCAGGCTCATAGAACTGGGACTCAGACCCGTGGTCGTAGAGCGCGGCAAGGACGTACACGCCCGCAAGCGCGACCTGGCCCTCATAGCGCGCTCCCAGCAGGTAGACCCCGAGAGCAACTACTGTTTTGGCGAGGGTGGGGCAGGGGCCTACTCCGACGGCAAGCTTTATACACGTTCCAAGAAGCGCGGCAGCGTCGACAAGATTCTCAACGTCTTTTGTCAGCACGGCGCCTCGACCGCCATCCTGGCCGACGCCCATCCCCACATAGGCACCGACCGCCTGCCACTGGTCATCGAGAATATGCGCAACACCATTCTGCGCTCTGGCGGCGAGGTGTACTTCCAGACCCGCATGACCCGTCTCCTGATACGCGATGGCAAGGCGGTAGGCATAGAAGCCGTGCGCAACGCCGACCAGTCCTCCTCGCTAAGCCAGGAGAAGCCAACGTCGGTTGTAGCGTTCTACGGCCCCGTCATTCTGGCCACCGGCCACTCCGCCCGCGACGTGTACCGATACCTGGCCGACAGCGGCGTGGCGCTCGAGCCTAAGGGCATTGCCGTCGGCGTGCGCCTGGAGCATCCCTCACGGCTCATCGACCAGATACAGTATCACTCCCGCGACGGGCGGGGCCCCTACCTGCCCGCCGCCGAATACAGCTTTGTCACCCAGGTCGGCGGGCGCGGCGTCTACTCCTTCTGCATGTGCCCCGGAGGCTTCGTCATACCGGCTGCCACCGGCAGCGAGCAGATAGTGGTCAACGGCATGAGTCCGGCCAGTCGCGGCACGGCGTGGTCAAACAGCGGCATGGTGGTCGAGGTGCGCCCCGACGACGTGCCCGGCCCCGAGGCCGACGCGCTGCGCGTAATGCGCTTCCAGCAGCAGCTTGAGCGCCTGTGCTGGCTGCAGGGCAACCGCCGGCAGACGGCTCCCGCCCAGCGCATGGCCGACTTCGTCAACGGCCGCCTCAGCAGCGACCTGCCCCCCTCGTCCTATGCGCCGGGGCTGATAGCCAGCCCCCTCCACTTTTGGCTTCCGCCGGCTGTTGGCCACCGTCTGCAGGAGGGGTTCAAGGTGTTTGGCCGTCAGGCGCACGGGTTCCTCACCAATGAGGCCGTGCTCATTGCCGTCGAGACGCGCACCAGCAGTCCTGTGCGTATTGTCCGCCACCCCGCCACCCTGCAGCATGTTGGCGTGGCTGGCCTCTTCCCTTGCGGCGAGGGTGCCGGCTATGCCGGTGGCATTGTCTCGGCAGCCATCGACGGCGAGCGCTGCGCAGAGCAGTGCGCCGCTCTCATGCTCAGCTCCGGGAGTTAGCCCGTCTCCCTCTTGGAGAAAAACGGAGTTCCCCTGGTTTAAGTTTGTTACAAAAGGGACTCCCTTTTACGCGAAAGTAGCTCCCTTTCGGTAAATCCAAGGCCTGGATTTTTTTTAAAGTGGAAAAGTGCTGTGATGAAAGTTTCGAAAAACTATGCTATGTGTGCTATAGATAGTTATAATGAGCTGATATACATTGGACT
>CAMNJY010000068.1 GCA_946541745.1 uncultured Prevotellaceae bacterium | reverse complement strand
TGAGAATATGGGGTTTTGCCAAAATGTTAACGGATTTTAGTGGACAGTAGTGTTGAACGATATAGCATCTCATAATGATGTTGAGTCTTCTGTGGACGAGTCCTTTGCCCGTCCTGCTGCTGGGACATTGTCAGAGCCGGAGTCCGATGCTGCCGGTGAGCCGGCTAATGAAAGTGCAGACCGTAGCAGCGCGCTCAGCTACGAAGGGACGGATGGTGTCAATGCGCAAACGGAGGACAACGTCACTACGATGTCCGTAGATAGCCAAGCGGACGGTTCCCAAATTGTCCCGTCGGACAAAGTTGTAGTCTCCGAAACGATCACCCACGACTCCATTAACGGCGATGCCCAGGTGCGCTTCATCATCAATGAATTCTCACTTCGTCCGGAGTACCGTGGCAACGAGACCGATTTGGACAAAATAAAAGTTGGTTTAGAGAAAATGATGGCCAACAAGAACGCCAGTTTACGTAGTATCACCATACACGGCTATGCTTCGCCTGACGGTTCCTATAAGTTTAACGAAAAGCTGGCCTACAACCGCGCCAATATCCTGCGCACGATGGTGGCCGAGTGTTGTAATCTGCCGCTCGACATTATCAGGGTGGAGTCAACCGCTGAGGACTGGTATGGCCTCGAGCGGTTAGTGGAGCAGACGCCTGAGACCAGTCTTCCCCACAAGAGCGCTATCCTTGACGTCATCAGAGGCAGCCGCCCGCTTGACCAGAAGGAGCGCATCCTGCGCAGCTACAAGCGAGACTTCGCCTACATGAAGGACAACATCCTGCCGTTACTGCGCCGCACCGACTTCTCGTTTGAGTATGTCATCGACAATCACATAGTGGTTGTGAAGAATGCTCCTGAGGTGCCGGTACAGGAGCCCACCTCCGACATCGGGGTGGAGCCCGCAGCCGAGAAGAAGCCCTGGTATCTTGCCGTGAAGTCCAACCTCCTTTACGATGCGGCCGTAGTGCCCAATATCGGCGTGGAGGCATATCTGGGCAAGCAGTGGACGGTGCTCGGCGACTGGTTTTACACATGGTTCAAGAGCGATACGCGCCACCGCTACTGGCAGGGCTACGGCGGCTACCTGGGCGTGCGCAAGTATTTTGGTGCCAAGGCTCTGGAGCACCCCTTCACCGGCCACCATGCGGGCGTCTACGGCCTTATGCTGACGCATGACGTGGAGTGGGGCGGTCGCGGTTACCAAATGCCCGACTGGGGTTTCGGCGGCGGTGTGGAGTATGGCTATTCAGCCCCCATCGCCCGTCGGCTGAACCTCGACTTCTCGCTGGGCGTAGGTTTTCAGGATGGTACCTATCACGAGTATCTTCCCATGGATGACCATTACGTCTGGCAGTCCACCCACAAGCGCCACTGGTTTGGGCCTACTAAGCTGGAGGTATCTCTGGTATGGCTCCTCGGCCGTGGAAATTATCATAAGAAAAAGGGAGATACTTCTTCAAACTCTTTCTAACTCCGAAAATTGAGCGAAACCTTAATTTTAATTCTGTAATTTAACACAACAAGCGGACAGTATTAGCGATGTTTCGCGTGGCTGTCTCAGGTTTTACTGCCTCTTCGGTTGAGAGTGCCCGAGGATTGATGCACTCCACCTGAGCAAAGCCTGCGTCAAGCAGCTGCTGACGGTCGCTGACACGACCGGCAATAAGGACAACGGGAACATGGCGGGTCTTGGCTCTCTGGAGGATGCCAAATGGCAGTTTGCCCATCAACGTCTGGCGGTCAGCTGCACCCTCACCCGTGATGACCATGTCAGCATCTTCCAACAATTTGTTAAAACAGATGGCTTCAAGCAATAGGTCAATGCCTGACCGGCAGTCTGCATTCAGATATTGCAGGAAGGCATAACCCAGTCCGCCGGCGGCTCCGGCTCCAGGCATGTGCTGACGGTCGTAACCGAAATGGAGGGCCGACTTCTCGGCGAACAGTCTGGCACGGGCCTCCAGCGATGCCGTCATTTCCCCAGTTGCACCCTTTTGCGGCGCAAAGACGTGAGCCGCACCATTCTCGCCGCACAGCGGATTTGTGACATCTGTGGCTATGGTGAAATGGATGCCATCAAATGACCGCACATCATCCCATACGCCGTTTTTGGAAAATTTGTCGATAATGGCTCGCAACATGCCGATGCCGCAGTCGCTGGTGGCACTGCCGCCAAGTCCCACGATGAGGTGCTTGCAACCACGGCGCACGGCATCCACCACGAGTTGTCCTGTTCCATAGCTGGTGGCGACCATTGGATTGCGCTCCTCGGGTGTGAGCAGCGTCAGGCCGCTGGCCTTGGCTATCTCTATCACTGCTGTATCGTCTCTCGTAAGATACTGAGCCATGATGGGGCGCATCAGCGGGTCCCTGACAACGACATCGACAAGCGTACCGTCCAAGGCTGACTGGAAAGCCTCCAGCCAGCCTTCGCCGCCGTCGCTGACGGGGATCGCAGTCACCTTAGCATCGGGAGTACTTTGCAGAATCCCTGTTGACGCGGCCTGATTAGCTTCCTTTGATGTCAGGCAGCCCTTGAAGGAGTCGATGGCAACAATAATCCGTTTAGCGGTTTTCATATAGTTTTTTGATGTTGCTGAACAAGTGTTATTTGAATACTATTCCAGTCCAAGGATATTTTGCAATTGCCAGCTTGAGATCATGAGCAGGGCGAGGGGTTGCTTCTATTTTTCACTATTTGGGCGACAAAGTTACTTAAAATTCTGCAAACCCGTATCACTTTGGCGATAATTCTACAAAAAAAACGGGCGAGGATGTGTCTATTTGCCATCTTTTCCATCTAAAGCTGCGTCAGTTACGCAACGCAAGGTGTACAGCGTGACTGACTGAACGACGTCACCTGGTTTTATCGCACTGCCCACTTGTCTGTCAGGTTTTTATGGGTTTTGCTACATCGTGTTTTATCGATATATAGGCTTTTAGTCAAAAACTGATGGAAAGATAGCCGGAATTGGAGAATTATTATTAAATTTGTGCCAAAATTGCAATACTTAACGATTTTGTGGGTTTTGACGTTTTGTAACTATTGATGACAGAGCGATTACAAAGAGAACTTGAGACACTGCCCATAGCGGCAGTCGCAGAGCCACTGAACGAAGCCCTGCGGAAAGGAACTGCGGCGATAGTGACAGCGGCACCTGGAGCAGGCAAGTCAACAGTGTTGCCGTTGACTATCCTTGAAGGGCTGCTGACGAACGGTGCGGGCGAGGCCGTCCACGCTTCCGTTGGCGGCAAGATTGTTGTGCTGGAGCCACGTAGGGTAGCCGCGCGACAGATAGCTTCACGCATGGCTTGGCTGCTGGGCGAAGCTGTAGGCGAGACGGTGGGCTATCGCATCAGGTTTGAGAGCAGAGTGTCGGCGCTGACCCGTATAGAGGTGGTGACCGAAGGTGTACTCACACGGATGCTGTTGGACGACCCGGCTTTGGAAGACGTGCAGGTGGTCGTCTTCGACGAGTTTCACGAGCGGAGCCTGAATTCCGACGAGGCTTTTGCGCTGACCCGTCAGTGCCAGGAACTGCTGCGCGACGACCTGCGCATAGTGGTGATGTCGGCCACAATAGATACTGCCATTTTGTCCGATACGCTTCACTGCCCCGTTCTTGAGAGCGAGGGACGGATGTTCCCCGTCGATGTCATTCACACGGCTGAAGAGGCTGATGTGTTCAACGTTTCGCAGTTGGTGGCTAAGACGATTCTCCAAGCTCATCGGTCGTATGAAGGCGACATCCTGGCGTTTCTGCCCGGCGAGGGAGAGATACGGCGTGTGTCGGAACTGCTCTCGTCAGGCGTGCTTGGCGACACAAGAATATACCCGCTCTACGGCCTGCTTTCCAATGATGAACAGGCCCGGGCTATTGCACCGAGCAGGGAGGGCGAGCGGAAGGTGGTGCTGGCAACCCCTATTGCCGAGACCTCGCTGACCATTGAGGGGGTGCGGGTGGTGGTTGATAGCGGCCTCTGTAGGAAGATGGTGTTCGATGCGCGCAGCGGCCTGAGCCATTTGGAGACGGTAAGAATTTCGATGGATATGGCTACTCAGCGCGCCGGGCGTGCCGGACGAGTCGCCCCCGGCGTGTGCTATCGGATGTGGAGTGCAGCTACAGAGTCTCGCCTGGCTGCCGTACGAACGCCGGAGATATTGGAGGCCGACCTGACCCCGCTGATGCTCGACGCCGCCATCTGGGGCGAGCACGAGGTGGAGCGTCTGCCTTGGCTGACGGTTCCGCCGAAGTCGGCCCTTGTTCATGCTAAGACGTTGTTGGTACAGTTGGGGGCGGTAGATGATGCCGGCAAGGTGACCGAGTGGGGCAGGAAGCTTTCAAAGATGCCCTGTCATCCGCGTATTGCGCGCATGTTGCTCATGGCAGGCACAAAAGGTCAACAGTCCCTGGCGTCCGACCTTGCAGCACTGATAGATGAAAAAGACCCCATGGCGGGCGAGGCAGACAGTACCATAGACCGGCGGATAGATGCCCTCCGCCGTGAGCGCAGAAGTGGCAAGTCCGCTCGTTGGGGGCGTATAGCAAAGATAGCCCGTCAGTATGCCGATATGGTTCATGCCAAAGAGGATAACGCCGCTGTTAACCCTTATGAGGTGGGCGCACTGTTAGCTTCAGCCTACCCGGAGCGTATCGGTAAAGCGTGGCGGGAGGGTGTCGGCGTTTTCCAGTTGTCGGGCGGCGGACTGGTGTCTGTGGAGCCTACAGACGGGCTTGCCGGCGCAGAGTGGGTAGTGGCGGCCTCTATGCACCAGAAGGCTGGCGGCATTGGTAAAGTGTTTCTTGCCAGTGTTGTTGACCCAACAGACTTGAGAGAATATGCCCGTGAGCGCGATACGGTCTGCTGGGACAGCAAGGCCGGCGCGGTGGTAGCCCGCCGAGAGACCCGCATAGGAGCCATCTTGCTGTCAGCGAAACCTTTGGCAAATGTGGCCCGTGAGGCGGTGCAACGAATAGTCAGCGAGGCGATTGTCAAAGACGGGCCGTCGATGCTTCATTTCTCTGACGAGGTGCTGAACCTGCAGCGGCGCATAGCTTTCGTGGCTACCCGTCACCCTGAGTTGTCGCTCCCGTCGGCAGATACGGCAGCCGTCTGTCAGAGTGCCCCTGAGTGGGGGCCGTTTTTCATCGGCAGGGCCACCACGACGGCAGAGTTGAAGAAGATAGACCTCTGTGAAGTCATCTGGAGCCGGCTCAGCTACGACCAACAGCAGACGGTAGAGCGGTTGGCCCCCACTCATATCGTGGTGCCAACCGGCAGCCGCATCAGGCTCGAGTACCGCTTGGGAGCCGAAGTGCCCGTACTCAGGGTACGCCTGCAAGAGTGTTTCGGACTGCTGGACACGCCACAGGTTGACGATACGCCCGTCTTGATGGAGCTGCTGTCGCCGGGCTTCAAGCCGGTGCAGCTCACCACTGACCTGCGCAGTTTCTGGCAGACCACCTATTTTGATGTGCGCAAAGAGCTACGCCGTCGCTATCCCAAACATTCGTGGCCCGACAATCCCTTGGAGGCCGACCCTGTGAGGGGTGTGAAACGTGCCGGGCGATAACGTGCTGCTATTTCACTACAGGCTTTTTCTCGCCCGTCCAGGCCATGATGCCACCCTTGAGGTTGATGCACTTATAGCCTACGGCACTCAACTGGCTGCAGGCATTAGCCGACCGCCTTCCGCTGCGGCAATATACGGCGATGGTCTTGTCAGCGGGTAGGGCCTGTTTGGCGTGCTGCAGGAAGTCGGCTTTCTTCACGTCGATGTTGAGGGCACCCTCTATGTGGCCCTCCCCGTACTCTTCAGCCGTTCTCACGTCGAGCACTACGACGGCAGAGTCTGCCGCCAGTAGTGCAAAGCCGTTCACGTCGGCGTCTTCATAGTTTTTCTGGCTGCAGGCCGACGTCAGGCCCAGCAGTGCCAGCAGACATGTGATAATCTTCTTCATGCTAGTTCATTTATAGTTTGACGCTCACCTCACTGCCCGAATAGTCGATGGTGCGGGTGGTGCCGTCGGGCATGACGACGCGGAACTGGCGGCTCTGAATCATGCCCTTGTACTGCCCCTTGCGATGACCGACGGTCAAAGTGCGCTGGCGGTCGTTCCAGATGAGGGGTATGGTCGTGTATTGGCCTTGCTCGTAGTTGTAGTTGTCGCCCTCGTCCTCGTAGAGCGTGAAGCGGGCGTCAGCTCCCGGATAGACGCGCAGTTCGAGCTCGGCCCACGATTTCTCGCCAGTGTACTGCATCTCTGGGCCGAGTGGGACGATGGAACCCGCACGGACGAACATAGGTACGCGGTCGAGCGAAGTCTCTATGGTGACATCCTGGCCACCACGAAACTGCCGGCCTGTCCAGAAATCGTACCACTGTGTGCCCTTCGGCAGATATTTCGTGGCACTCTTGGGCGACTTGAAGTCAACTACCGGGTAGCCCTCGCTGGTGGTCTGCGTCGATGCCACGCTCCATCCGTCGAGTCCCTGTGCGTCGTGCTGCTCGCCGCGTCGTGAGCGGTTGATGTCCTCAGGCGTGTACTGAGCCTCTACGATGGGTGCTGCGAGGATGCTTTGCCCAAAGAGGAACTCGTCGCCCATTGTCCAGGTGCGGCGGTCGGCGGCAAAGTCGGCAAAGAGCGGGCGCAGGTAGCTGGCGCCGTCAGAGGTCACCTGCCAGGCGGTGCTGTAGAGGTAGGGTATCAGTCTGTAGCGCAAGCGTATCTGCTTGACAATAGCGTCGTAGACGGGTTCGCCCTCCTTGCCGAACTCCCACACCTCGCGGCTGCAGTCGGTGCCGTGGCTACGGAAGACGGGACAGAAGAGCCCGTATTGCATCCAGCGCACGTAAAGCTCCTGGAACTGCGGGTTGCGGGGGGCCGAGCCACCACCCCGGGTGTTGTAGCGTCCGCAGAAGAAACCGCCGATGTCGGTGTTGAAGTTGGGACAGCCGGTCAGCGAGTAGTTGAGTCCTAAGGGCAGCTGCTGGCGCAGCACTTCCCACGACGAGGTGACGTCGCCGCTCCACAGTCCAGAGCCGTAGCGCTGCTGTCCGGCAAAGGCCGAGCGGGTCATGATGAACACGCGCTTGTCGGAGGTGGTGGCGCGCTGGCCGTCGTAGACGCCGCTGACGGTGGCCAGCGGGAAGGCGTTGCGGTAACGCCGCCAGGTGCCGTCGCCGGCGCTGTGGTCGTAGTCGCTGTCGTGGGGATTGAAGTAGTCGGGGTCGGTTGAGTCCATCCACCAGGCGTCTGTACCGGCGTCGAGCAGCCGGCGCAGGTGTCGCCAATATATGTCGCGGGCCTTGGGGCTGAAGGCGTCGTAGACGCGTACGCCCGACGGATAGTCCATACGCGGGGGCCAGGGTGAGAGGCCGCTCTGTGGCCACGTCTGGAAGTCGTAGAGCAGTCCTAAGGAGTCAAGTTCGCGATACTGCTTGGTCATGGGGCCGAAGCTGGCCCAGATGCTGATCATGAAATGGGCATGCTGGCGGTGAACCTCGTCAATCATGCGCTGGCCGTCGAGGAAGTCTTCGTTGAGAAACTCCATGGCGTTCCAGGTATAGTTGGACCCCCAGTACTGCCAGTCCTGTATGATGCCGTCGAGGGGCACCTGCGACTGGCGGTAGTGGTGGAGCACGTCGAGCAGTTCGCGCGATGTCTTGTAACGCTCCTTCGACTGCCAATAGCCGTAGGTCCACAGCGGGAACATGGGCACTTGGCCCGACAGGTAGCGCATTTCACGGATGTTGTTGTCGGCCGAGCCACCGGCCATGAAGTAGTAGTCAACGCCGTCGCCCACCTCCGAGCTAAACGCCATCTGGTTGGCGGCGGTAGCGTCGAAGGTGGTGCGCGAGTAGTTGTCCCAGTAGAGGGCCCATCCGCGCACGCTCTGCAGCACCAGCTGGAAGTCCTGCAGGTTCGACTGTTCCATGTCTATGCGCTTGCCCCTATGCGAGAGCCGCCCGTCCTGCAGCGTGCCGAGTCCGTAGAGGGGTTCGTCGCGCTGGGTGAGGAAGGCAGTGCTGACACGGCACGCTCCACGGTCGGGGCCGCTGGTGCGCTCGTCGAAGCCGAACGACAGCTCGCTGAGCAGGTTCTTCAGCCGCAGGGCTTCAAAGCTGACGCGGCCCGTCTTCTTGTTGATGCGGACGGTCAGCTCCTGCGTGCTGGCAGTCACCTCGCTGCCGCTCTCCCCCCGGCTGACGTCGACAGCCTGGGGCGTAGCGTTGACAACGAGGCTACGGCGGGTGACAGACTTCCCCTGAGGCACCTTGCTGATGTGGACGGTGCGGGGGGTGAAGAAGGTGACGGTGATGTCGGCACCACCGGCCGACATTTTCACCTGATTGTCAGCATTGGCTGCCATACTGACAGCCAGCGCGATGCATAATACTAACTGCTTCATATCAAATAGTTTAAAGTTCAACGTCCAGTGTCACAAAGTCGGGGCGGGCGTCGGGCTGGTCGGTCTCGACGGTCACCTCGTGGAAGCGCACCCCTCGGGCGTGTCGCACGTAGAACCCCCGGGCGGGCAGGTTGCCCCACATGGTGGCTTCGGGGTACTCGCACTCCTTTTCGTCCTCAAGTGCTTGATCGATGGCGGCGAGGTCGGCCTTTTGAATGCCGCCCTTTTGGTGCAGGGTGATGTTGGTCAGGCTGACATCCTCTACGGGGTGGCCGGGCAGTCCGGTGATACTGCACCCCATGGTGCCGGCCTTGCGTATGTGGATATTATTGAGCCGTATGCCACGAATGGTTCCTACGTGGTCGATGGGTATGAGCGACTCAAAGTCGTTGCCCGCCAGTTTGTAGCCTCGGCCTCTGTTGCCCAACCGGATGAAGATGGGCGACTCGGTGCCCTCTACGATGACGTCGCTGACGGAGATGTTCTCCATTGTTCCGCCGTCGACGATTTCGAGCGATATGGCCGACGAGCCTATCCACTGTCCGAAGAATTTCTCATGCTGGTCGTAGCTGGGTTTGACCACGATGCCGGCGATGCTGATGTTGCGGAAGCCGCCGTTGGTCTCTGTGCCAAGCTTGACGGCGTTGCAGTGACTCGACACCACGCAGTTGGCTATGCGGATGTTCTCGCAGAGGCGTGGCGAGGTGGACTTCAGGGTGATGCCGTCATCGTCGGAGTCGGCTATGACGTTGGTGACGGTCACCTCGTGACAGCCGTCAATGTCGAGGGCGTCGTTGTTGTAGTTGTTGCGGTTGTGTACCTTAATGTCGTTGATGCGCAGTCGGTCGCAGGCCAGGTAGTGCTGCATCCAGCAACCGCTGTTTCTGAGCGTGATGCCGCTGACGGTGATGTCCTGGCTCTGAATGAATCGCAGCAGGTGTGGGCGGGTGATGCCCTCGTCGTTCCACGACAGCTTGGGGAAGGCGCGGCCGCGTCCGTCGATGGTGCCTTGTCCGCTGATGGTCACGTTGCTTACACTGTCAGCATAAATGAGCTGGATGGTGTTGGTCTGTGTGCGCAGCGACACGTAGCCTGACTTCATGGGCCGGTAGTCCTCAAGGCGGGTGCTGCCGTAGAGCGTGGCGCCCAGCTCTAAGTAGAGGTGGACGTTGCTGCGCAGCACGATGGAGCCTGTCTTGTAGTTGCCGGCGGGTACTGTAACCCTGCCGCCGCCGGCCTCAGCACAGGCGTCGATGGCCTGCTGGATGGCCGTCGTAGAGAGTACCGTCGTGTCGGCTACAGCCCCGTAGCTGACGATGTCGTAGTCGGCTGCCGTCGCCGGGAGCGCCGTGAGAGCGAGTAGGATGCACAGCTTATAAAACATAATTGAAAGACGCAGTTTTCAGTGTTCAATCTTCAATCTTCAATGTCCAACGCCCTTCGCTACTTGCTCGGCAATCTGGGTCATGCCCTTGACAGAGGGGTGGCCTGAGATTTTGTCGATGCCCTGCAGTTCGATGACCTTTACGCCGTAGTGGCGGCAGATGGTCTTTACCGACTCGTTGATGTCGGCCTTCAGGCCGTCGTTCAGCAGGAAATAGATGTCGGTGCCTACGTAGCGGTTGGTCATGTATTCGAGCAGGCGGGCCATAGCTGGGCGGAAGGTGTAAAGGTCGCCGTGAGTGATGCCCTCATACTTGTAGTCGCCGATAGGCGTGCCGGCCCAGCTGTCATTGGTGGCACCGAAGATGAGTATGACGTCGGGGCTGCCCAGGTTGTCGGCACGGGTGTTGAACGAGCGGGCCGAGTAGTCGTTGCCGTCGTAGCCGGTGTAGCTGATGGTAGCGCCGCTGTAGGAGTTGTTGACGCAGAGCCGCCAGCCCATGCGCTTGATGAGCTGGTGCCACCAGGTCTGTCGCACGTCCTTGACGTCGGTGCGTTCGGGCTGTGCTTTGGCGTAGTACCACAGTTCGTTGGTTGCGGGTGTCATGTAGCCCTCGTAGGTAGAGTACGAGTCGCCCAGTATCGATACACTCTTGGTCTGGGCCATGCTCAGCGTCATGCCCATCACCATCATAAAACTCAAGATTCCACGTTTCATAAATTAAGTAATTACACAAAATAATTTTGCACAATGATTCTTTTTATTTTACAAAGATTTAAAAGATGGCTAACGCTATGTGTGTGGCGGGATAAGCCAGATGAATTTTTTCTCATCTTCTTAATCTTTGTTGAATATGTAAGCTGTTTACTTATTATTTTTCAACGACCAAGGAAACCGGGCAGTGGTCGCTGCCCATGATGTCGGTGTGAATAGCGGCGGCGGTGACCTGGGGCATCAGCCGGTCGGACACCACAAAGTAGTCGATGCGCCATCCGGCATTCTTCTGGCGGGCCTGAAAGCGGTACGACCACCAGGAGTAGGTCACCTCGTCGGGATGCAGCGTGCGGAAGGTGTCCTTGAATCCTCTTGACAGCCACTGTGTGAACTTCTGGCGCTCCTCGTCGGTGAATCCTGCGTTGTGGCGGTTGGTCTTGGGGTTCTTGATGTCTATCTCCTCGTGGGCTACGTTCAGGTCGCCGCAGACGATGACGGGCTTCCGCTGGTCGAGCGTCAGCAGGTAGTGCTGGAAATCGTCCTCCCACCGCATGCGGTAGTCGAGTCGCTTGAGGCCGTCCTGCGAGTTGGGCACGTAGACGTTGACCAGGTAGAACTGCTCCATTTCGAGCGTGATGACGCGCCCTTCGTGGTCGTGCTCGTCGATACCTATGCCCCGGGTGACGTTCAGCGGCTGGTGGCGGGTGAAGACGGCCGTGCCTGAGTAGCCTTTCTTGTCGGCATAGTTCCAGAAGGACTGGTAGCCCTCAAAGCTGATGTCGAGCTGCCCCTCCTGCATCTTGGTTTCCTGTAGGCAGAAGAAGTCGGCATCCAGCTGGCGGAAGGCTTCGCTGAAGCCTTTACCCTGACAGGCCCTCAGCCCGTTGACGTTCCAACTTGTAAATTTCATAGTCATTTATGCTTGTTGTTTCAGTTCTTCAATCATCTGGTCAATCTTGGCCAACTCGCGGGGTATGCGGATGTTCTGCGGACAGTGAGGCTCACACTGTCCACACTGTATGCAGTGGTCGGGCTGGCGCTCGGGCGGCACCACGCGGTCGAGCGAAATGAGGTACTGGCGGCGGTGGCGTCGGTAGTCGGCATCGCCCACGCCGCGTGGCAGTGACCCCTCGTTCTTACATTTATTATAATGTACGAAGATGGCCGGTATGTCGATGCCGTAGGGGCAGGGCATGCAGTATTTGCAGTCGTTGCATGGTATGTTTTCCAGACCCACTATCTTCTGGGCCACCTCGCTGTGCAGGTACTCCATCTCTTGCTCGCTGAGCGGCACCAGTGGGCTGTAGCTCAGCAGGTTGTCCTTCAGGTGCTCCATGTAGGTCATGCCGCTGAGCACGGTGAGCACGCCTTCGGGGGTGCCGGCATAGCGGAAGGCCCATGAAGCCACGCTCCGCTCGGGGTTTTTCTGCTTGAGTTCGGTCATGAGGTATTGCGGCAGACTGACCAGGCGGCCGCCCAGCAGGGGCTCCATGATGACCGAGGGGATGCCCAGTTTCTGCAGCTCGGCGTAGAGGTATCGGGCATCGACGTTGCGGCTGTTGATTTCGTCGGCATAGTCCCAGTCCAGGTAGTTCAGTTCTATCTGCACAAAGTCCCAGTGATACTGGTCGTGGCGTTTCAGCATTTCGTCGAACACTGACCGCTGGCCGTGGAATGAGAAGCCCAGGTTGCGTATGCGCCCCGCCTTGCGCTCGGCCATGAGGAAGTCCATGATGCCGTTGTCCACGTAGCGGCCGTTGAACTCGTCCATGCCGCCGCCGACGGCGTGCAGCAGGTAGTAGTCAAGATAGTCCACCTGCAGTTCCTTCATCGAGTTGCGGTACATCTCGATGGCCTTCTCCCGTGCCCAGTAGTCGCGGTTGAAGTTCGACAGCTTCGTGGCCACGAAGTATTCCGACCGCTTATGGCGGCTCAGGGCGATGCCCGTACAGCGCTCTGACTTGCCCTGACAGTAGACGGGGCTCGTGTCGAAATAGTTAACGCCGTGCTCCAGGGCGTAGTCCACCTGGCGGTTGATCATCTCCTGGTCG
>CAMNJY010000067.1 GCA_946541745.1 uncultured Prevotellaceae bacterium | reverse complement strand
GTAACTGCAGAAGAATGCTTTGTATAAAGCTCCGCCATTCTTTCTTGAATGGATACTTTCATTAAGATTTATATACTCTGCTTCACTCCCTCCTGACCCTGACGATGCGGACGTCGTAGACGGGGCGGTCGTTGTCGTCGGTTATATGGCGCTGTATGCGGTCGGCGACGTCCATGCCCTCAACCACTTCGCCGAAGACGGTGTAGAGGCCGTCGAGGTGAGGGGTGCCGCGCCGGCGGGTGACAATGTAGAACTGGCAGGCACTGCTGCGGTGTTCGGGGTTGACGTCGTCGTCCTCGCGGGCGGCGGCCACGGAGCCATATCGGTGGACAATCTGCGGCGTGCGGAACTCAGGCTCCAGGGTGTAGCCCAGGTCGCCGTTGCCCAGTTCGTCGCCGGGTTCGGCGTGCCGGCTGTCGGGGTCGCCGGCCTGTATCATGAAGTTCCTGATGACGCGGTGGAAGAGCAGCGAGTCGTAGTAGTGCTCGTCTACCAGTCTGAGGAAGTTGTCGCGGTGGACGGGCGTCTCGTTGTAGAGGGCTATGCGGATGTTGCCCTCGGTGGTCTCGATGACCACCTCCGTACGGGCCGTGGCCACGCTGTCCTGTGCGGTGGCCACGCCGGCCAGTACTGCACAGCAGAAGAGAGTCAATAGTCGTTTTATCATGGGGATAAGTTATTGCAGGAGAGGTTATCGGGTCAGTACGGCCATGCGCTGGGCTATCTCGGCCTTGTAGCGCTCGCGCAGGTCCGGGGGCAGGAAGCTCTGGTCGATGAAGGCCGCCCAGCGCGCCTGCACCTTGGCAAACTTGCCGAGAATGTTGGCCGTCACCTTGTCGTCGAGCCCCGTGGTGCGCATGGCGTTGACGAAGTTCTGGCGCGTCAGCTTCCGCTTTCTTCCGTCGAGGGTCAGTGCCAGCTCCTCCGGGTCGTTGAACAGCAGGTGGACGTTGAGCAGGTCGTAGGCCGGGGCCAGGGTGTAGAGTCCCGGCACGCGGCACAGCAGCGAGAAGTTTTTCAGGTGCATGTCGGAGTTGCCCGTCAGCCATGAGAAAACCACCAGTTCCCAGTAGTTCACCAGGTCGAGCTGCGCCATCGACGAGTAGCGGCGTATGAGTTTTCCCACGTTCTCGTATGACGACTTGTACTTGTCGGCCGAGAGCCGCTCGCTCAGCTGGCAGGCGTCCTCCATGAGGTATTTCCGCCCGTCGTCGTCGCGGTCGATGCGGCGGGTGATGTAGGTCAGCTCGCCGTCGCTGAAGCGTATCAGCGCGTGGGGCACCACCTGAATCCTGGCCAGCGTGGCCAGGTGCATCGTCAGGTCCTCGTCCTCGGGCAACCACGGGTAGGTGTCCGACTTCGGCTTCAGGATGTAGCGTCCCCACAGTCCCACGATGGTCAGGCGGTCGGGTTCGTCCTTGCCCCCCCGGTTGATGTCCATCGACAGTTTGGGCTGCACGCCGGTCAGGGTGGTCTTGCTTTCTATGACCTCACGCGCCAGTTCGTTGAGGTTGGCCCGTGAATAGGGTAGCACGGGCACGCCCCCGCTGCCAAAGAAGCGGCGGGCGCAGGCGGGGTGGAAGTCAACCTGCCCCGCCTTCAGCTCCTGGTAACAGTACAGACACTTACACATCGTCGCCAGTATCGATACCCACCACGCCCACAGCGCCGATGCAGTCCTGGCAACAGGTCATCAGCAGTGCCATGCGGTCGTTAGGGTTGATTTTCCAGTTCTTGGTCGTAATATTGAGCAGCCACCCTTCGGGCACCAGCCCGTCGAAGAAAGGGAACATCACCTTTGAGTGGTAAGGCTCTGCCGTCAGTGGCAGGGTCAGGCTCACCGGCTCTGCTCCCGGCAGTGCCAGATAGCTGCTGTCGTAGGCGAAGGTATAGCCGTCGGCGTCCTCCGTCAGCCTGCCGGCCAGCATCTCGCGATATAGTATATTGGCTGCTCTCATGTTTGCTGTTGAAGGTCAACTACTCCTAATTCGGCGCCGAACAGGTTGAGCACGCAGTTCACCTTGTCCATGCGCAACGTGCGCTTGCCCTGTTCCAGGTCGCGCACAAAGCGGAGACCCACGCCCGACTTGGCCGACAGGTCGTCCTGTGTCAGTCCGTACTGCTTGCGCATCGCCTTCACATACTGTGACAGGCTGCTTGGTTCTGTCATCACTTGCACCTTTTTATAAAAAACTGTGCAAATATACAATAATTTTTGGTTAATTACACCATTTCGGGTATAATTTTAATGATTATTATATAAATTATACCCGAAAGGGTGTTTTTAATGGTGTTAATAGTACAATTATACCCATTAGGGTATATTTTGCTGGTTTTCTTATCTTGACAGCAACTTCTTGCCGCCCTTGACATAAATGCCCTTAGCCAACGGGCGATTTTTGACTTGCCTACCGCTCAGGTCGTAGACGGCTCCGGCCGAGGCTGGCTTATGCGAGGTAGGCAAATTCTCCTTGATGCCGGTAGCCAGGTAGCTGTTGGCAGTCAGGCTGAGCTGGCCGACGATGCAGTCGCTCCACTCCGAGGCAGCCGAATAGACGGCGATGGCGTAGTCGCCCTGCTCAGCAATGTCGAACTCAAAGGTCTGCTGCGCTGGGGTTTTGAAACTGTTGGAGGCCACGTTGCCGATGTTGATGTCGGGCATGTAGGTCTGCGAGGCTATGGCCGTGCTTGCGGCGCGCTTCTCGACCCTCAGCTCCACCTGTCCGAAGTCCGACATGTTCCAGTTGCAGATTCTGTATTTCATCGTGTAGTGGCCGGGGGCCAGGCTGAGCGTCGTGCCGCCGTCGCTGAGGCCGTATTTGGCCCATCCCTGCCGGGCTTTGCCGCCGATGTTGCGGAAATAGAGACCGTAGCTGAACCCCTTGGTCGCGCCGGTGAACTGCAGCACGCGGCATCCCGAGGAATAGCCGCTGCTGTAGCCCGTGCGGCGCTCGCTGCTGTCGTAGGTGGTCCATCCTGCGGGCAGTGCGTTGGCCTCTTTGAAGTCTGTCGAGAGGGTGAGCGTGGTGGGTGCCTGCAGCGTCACCTCGATGGTGGCCGTGCTCGTCTCGCCGTCGTTGTCGGTGGCTACGGCTTTCAGCGTGTGCTTGGCGGCCATGGCACCCGTCAGCGTGGCCTTATAGGGCTGCTCCGTACAGGTGGCTATCAGCGTTGAGCCGTCGTAGAAGTCCACCTTCTCAACGGTGCCGTTGGCGTCGTCGGCCGTGGCGGTGATGGTGATGTCAGGGAACACGACCTCGCCCTTTGGCGCGAAGCTGACGTATTTCCCTCCCGTGGCCGGCGAGGTGATCCTGACGCTGGGCGTGGTCTTGTTCAGCGAGTAGCGTCGGCAGAAGTTCCATATCTCCTTGCCGGTGTACACCTGCGGCTCCTTGCATATCCAGTGCCCCTTGTCCTTGAGCTCCAGGAGCCGCACTTCGACGCCGTCGTTGCCAGGTCCCCAGATGTGTAGCTTGGCACCGCTGAAGCCGTTGTAGTTGTTGATGACCTTGTCGGTCGTTGAACAGCCGTTGTGCTTGATCCAGGGATTCAGTGCCGGCTGCACGCCGCCGAAGTTGTCGGCCGTTCCCTGTATGTGCAGGATGGGCACGGGGCGCGTGGCGGCACTGGGCGTGACGACCGATGGGCCGCTGCATGAGACGAAGGCCGCTATGATGTCGGCCATCTTGTTGATGGCGTTGTAGGTCAGCATGCCGCCCATGGAGAAACCGCCGAGGTAGATGCGGTTGCGGTCTATCTTGTGCTGTGTCACCATCTTCTCGATAATGGCCTTGATAAAGTTGATGTCGCGGTTGCCGCCGGTGTCCCAGGCGCGGTCTATGCCGTTGGGAAACACGCAGACGAACTTGGCGGTGTCGCAGACGGCCTCCATGCTCACGTTGTCGTTCTTGAACTCGCTGTTCTGCATCCATCCGGCATCCTGGTTGTAGCCGTGACAGAAGATGAGCAGCGGACGGTTTTCGCCGAGGTTCTTCGGCACGATGACGTTATACGAGCGGCTGGTGCCGCCAACGGTGATGTTGTCGGCCTTGGCCGGCATGAGGCCTGCTGCGAGCAGGACGATGGAAAGGAGGGTTTTCTTCATACGGGTTGATTATTTTGCGTTCTCTGCTGCAAAGGTAGCCATAAAGCTGTTATTGGATGCAAAAAAATGTTGCAGATGTTTGCTGATATGTCAACTTATTCGTAATTTTGCAGCCATGAAGAAGCTATTGTTACTATCCCTTGCCCTGTTGCCGCTGCTGGCCTCCTGCCGGAAGCAGGCCGCCCAGGGCACCATCGGCGGCCGGCAGGCCGCTGCCTTCTACGATGCCAACCGGCAGAAAGTCACCGAGTACGAGCTGCCGGCACCGCTCAGCGACCGTCCGGAGCAGATTCTGAGGCGCACGGGCTACACCACCTCTTATAATAAAGATACCCGCTGCCCCAACTGGGTGGCGTGGCACCTGACCAAGGCCCACACCTACGGCAAGCAGCAGCGCGCCGGCGAGGTGTTCAGCGAGGACAGCGACGTGACGCCCCGCGCCACCAACAACGACTATTACAACTCGCGCTACGACCGGGGCCACATGTGCCCGGCGGGCGACAGCAAGTGGGACGCTACGGCCATGCGCGAGTCGTTCCTGTTTACCAACATCTGCCCGCAAAACCACGCGCTGAACAAGTATGAGTGGAACACGCTGGAGATACAGTGCCGCGAGTGGGCCCGCAAATACGGGGCCGTAGACATTGTCTGCGGCCCCGTCTATGATGGTCCTTCACCGTCGCGTACCATCGGTCGCGGTCGTGTCCACGTGCCCGACGGGTTCTTCAAGGTTGTCATGTGCCGCACCGGGAGGCCCAAGGCTATCGGCTTTGTCTTCCGCAACGACGGCAAGAAGGTGAGCCTTGAGAGTGTGGCCTGCACCGTCGACGAAGTGGAGCGGCTGACGGGCATCGACTTTTATCCCGCCCTCGACGACAAGACCGAGCGGCGCATAGAGGCTCAGGCCGACTACGGAGAGTGGTAAGCGATGTTCAGCCGAACATCACTTATCCATGTAAATCTTCCGCGACGAGCCGTCGCCGCGCTTCTCTATGCAGAGGCCGCGGGGCGTGTCCAATAGCCGTCCGTGCAAGTCGTAGTAGGATGGCTTGCCGTTGCCGGCTGTCTGTTTCAGCTCGCTGACAGCCGTGCTGCCCTGGTCAATCATGAATATATAGGTGTTCAGGCTGCGTGCGGGCAGGCTGACGGTGAGCTCGCTTACCGGCTCGTCGATGGCGATGGGCTGCTCCTGGCAGAGTTCGCTCGTCGCGTTGCCCGTTGACAGCAGGTGCATGCCGCTCTTCACCTTGACGGGCAGCTTGAGTTTCAGGTCGAGGGCATTCTTGGTGGTGTCGATGGCCATCACGATGAGCGAGTCGCCCTTGATATAGGCCGACGTCTCGAAGGCCGAATTGGTGCCCGTGCCTATGCTGGCCTTGGCCTCGAGTCGGGTAGAGCCGGTGACGTGTTTCGAGAAGTGCGACATGACGTAGGCGCGGGGCAGCAGCTTGTTCTTGGTGTTGCCCGGGTTATACTTCGCCTCGCCGGTGCCCACGAAGGCCCAGTGGGCCCGCATGTACCAGTAGATGTAGCCCGTGCAGCCGGCCAGCATGCACTCGTTGAGCTCCTCGGCAAAGAGGAGCTGCTCGTGCCAGTTGGGCAGGCGGTCAATGTTGTCGGTCGCCGAGTGCTCTGTCATCCACACCTCCTTGCCGTACTTCTCAGCCAGCACTGCCGCCTGCTTCATGTTGCCAAGGGGCGGGTGCCCGTAGAGGTGACCGGCAATGATGTCAATCTGGTCGCGGGCCACCTGGTCTTTCAGCAGCATGTCGGAGTATTTGGGGTCGAAGCCCAGCGGCTCGGCGCTGATCAGGCGCACGCCGCTGTAGGTCTCCCGGTCGAGCTGGTGGGCATAGTTCTTCACAAGGGTGAGTTGCTGCTCAGGCGTATAGAGGCAGCCCGAATAGTCTACCCACCAGTCGGGCTCGTTCTGGATGGAGACGGCATCGACGTTGACACCGTTCTTCTTCATGTAGGCCAGGAAGGTGTTCAGCCAGGGGAAGAACTTGTCGTAGCAGTCGGTGCGCAGGGCGCCGCGCTGCTTGCCCTGGCTGTCGCTGTTGCCGCCCTGTGCCGTGCCGTTGGTCTTGTAGTCGCCGGGGGGCGACCATGGCGTGCCGAAGACGATGCCGCCGCGCTGCTTGACAATCTTGGCCGAGGGCAGCGAGCCTTTCCAGTCGTAGGGCGTGTCATAGTTGTTCCACTCGGGCACGATGACGTCGCCTTTGAAGTTAGGCGAAATCTCCATGCGCATGATGTTGAGCCCAATCTTCGAGGTTGGGCCGTACAGCAGCTTCACGGGCTGCGTGTCGTTGCCGAAGGGGCACATGGCGCCGTCGCAGCAGGCAGCGCCGAAGCCCGTCACCGTCTGGCGGCGGGTGTCGGTCACCGTCACCGTGATGGTGGCCGCCTGTGCGGCCGCCACGGTTGCCAGTGCGATGGCAGAAGCTAAAAGTTTTTTCATAGAGTGTTACCAAAAAAATGATTGCTGCAAAAGTAGGCATTATTTTCCATACCTCCAAACTTTTATTGCTTTTTCTTTGGTTTCTGAAGGGGAAAATGCTTCAAAATCTGCAAAAATCTTATTAATGGGCCGTAAAAGTTTGGCAGTTTAAAAATATTTCACTAATTTTGCACAATTATTCTTAATATTATACAGATTAACTTATGTGTATTAAACAAATTTTCACATTAGCGGCCGTTGCCCTGACAGTTCAGGCCAACGCCGAAAGTTATCAGGACATGGAGCCCCTGAGGCTTGAAGTACCTGAGATGAAAGCAGAGCTGGTAGAGCTGCCCGCCTCGCCGCTCACCACCAATCTTAATGTGGCGGACCCATGGAAGCCAGACTTTGACTTCTTCAAGCAGAAGACCAACCCCGGCGTGAAGCCCTACAGGTTCATCGACGACGTGACCTTTGTAGGCATTCCTCTGTTCGCCGCCGGCTGGGCTATCAAGGGCGACAAGGCCATGTTCCGCGTCAACCAGAAGGCTGAGCAGGGCGGTAAGAAGAACACCCAGCTGCTTACCGACTTCAAGACCGGCATCGACGACTATACCCAGTTCTTCGGCCCGGCCATGGTGGTCGGCCTGAAGCTGGGCGGCTATGAAGGCCGCAGCGACTGGCCCCGCCTGCTGGCCAGTGCGGGCATGTCGTATGCCATCATGGCCGGTTTCGTCAACGGCATCAAGTACAGCGCCAAGGAGATGCGCCCCGACGGTAGCACCGCCAACTCGTGGCCCTCGGGCCATACGGCCACAGCCTTCGTCGGTGCCTCGCTGCTGCACAAGGAGTACGGACTGACGCGCTCGCCCTGGTGGTCGGTGGCCGGCTATGGCGTTGCCACGGCAACGGGTGTGATGCGAGTGCTCAACAACCGCCACTGGATCAGCGATGTCATGTCGGGTGCCGGCATCGGTATCATGTCTACTGAGTTGGGCTATGCTCTCTGCGACCTGATGTTCAAGGGCAAAGGCCTGCTGCGCAATGACCTGGTGCTCGACCACGAGAAGCCCTCTTTCTTCAGTATCTCCATGGGTGTCGGCCTCGGCGGCAAGGAACTCAACTTCGAAGATAACGGCGAGGAGGTAGGCCTCAAGTTCCGGGCCGCCACGGTGGTCGATGCCGAGGGTGCCTACTTCTTCAACAAGTACGTCGGCGTGGGTGGCCGCCTCAGGGTCAGGGCCCAGTCGGCCAAGGACTTTGGCGACTTTACCGACTATGTGTCTGCCGAGGACATGTTTGCCTGGGAGAGCCTGATGCCTCACTATCAGGAGCACTTCCCTGAAGACTACCTCCCTGGCACCACAAACGACAACCTGTTCCAGAACGAAATGACCTACTTCGAAAAGATAGGCTATGCGTCGACGTCGGAGAGCGGGCTGGAGGCGAGTGCCCCCGTCACCAACAGCTACGGCACCGTGAAGAGCGACCACCTCACCGAGTTCACCGGCAGTGTGGGCGTCTACTTCAACCTGCCCCTCGGCAGCCACTTCTCGTTGGGCACAAAGGCACTTATCGGACGCTCCATCACGCAGGAGCTTGACATCGACGGCCATGCCGAGGGCAACGTGAAGGATATCAGCTACACGATGACGCTTGACAACCGTCCTGGAATGAAGGATTTCCTTGGCGACCCCTCCATAAAGCTCAACGACCTGAAGTATCCTAACAATACGGGTGAGAAATGGTCCGACGACTGGGAATACCTCACCATCGGCGCCAAGTCGTCCACATCGTTCGGCACGGGCCTCTCACTCACCTATCGCTACAAGTCGAATTTCTCCTGGCGGCTCTTCTGCGACTACGACTATACCCGCAAGAATTTCACGGCCACATACGACCCCTTCCACTTCGTGCAGAAGGGACTGACCAGCGGTGCCGGCTACCTGATGGACGCTGCACTGATGACCTCGACAGAAGAGTACAGTGACGGAATAGGTGTAGACCCCAGGGAGTACACCTCCCGCAAGCACATGAACTATGTCACGCTGGGCCTTTCATTCCTGGTCAACCTGTAATACACCAGCCGCCACCAAAAGGGAGTTCTTTTTCGCGCAAAAGGGACTCCCTTTTTTAGATGTAGTTTCTAAGAAGAGACATCCACTTTCAAAAAGTTGTAAAACCTGTCCTAAAATTTTCAATTATTCATAAAATGACACCCCGAAACATGGTCGTTTGAAAATTATTTCTTATCTTTGCACATTCTTTAAGATATGACGGGTACAAGTAACAATTCATAAATATGGCAGCAAAGAGAAAATATCCAGTAGGCATCCATAGCTTCGAAAGCATCCGGCTGGATGGCTACCTGTATGTAGATAAGCCCCCATACATCTACAAGATGGGCCAAGCGACTGCGTCAATTACCAATGATTTGATTATTCTCTCTCTCAGGTATCCACTTACAATAGCTACACCTTTGTGTACTGCCCGTGCGGGCGTGTGAATGATGGCTTTCCTTGGAGAAATCCAAGGGAGGCCGCAGCGGTTTTTAGAGTCAATGAAAGAAATAACCAATAAAAAAAATGAAAACAATGATGAAGAAACTTTGGATACTGGCCCTGCCGATGCTGCTGGGTCTGGTATCGTGTAGTGGTGACAACAGTGACAACCCCGCCAGCAGTCAGATTATTGAGCAGGACCTTGTCGGCCTGTGGTATGAAGAGTATGAATATGCCGACGTGACAGAGACGGGCGTACCCTTCAGCCGTGTGCTGATGGTCGTGATAGCCGACGCCGACCATACGGGCTGCCTCTACCTCGGCGCGTTCGGCCCCGAGGGCTACGACCCTCTGGCCATCTACGGCGGTCCCGAGGAGGCCGGGTTCACCTGGCAGCTGCGCCCCGACGGCAGCGTGGTGCTGACCGACCCCGCCAGCGGTGAGAGCATCGCCCTGAGCCGCCGGGCCACTGATGACAACAGCTATGGCGACGACATGACCGACGTCTCTAATACGAGCCTGACTTACACCAATGGCAGCCTGACGCTGACCAACGACAGCTATTCCGGCACGCTTGAGAAGGCCGATTCCGAGAAGGAGGCCGAAATCAAGAAGGTGCTGGAAGGCATTGTCACAAAGGTCAATAGCGGTGACACCGGCATCGGCATCGGCGGTTTCAGCGACGGTCCTGCCCGTGCCCGCCGCCACGGCGGCATCGACTGAAGCGAATAGATAGCTAAAACAAAAATAATGGGAAACTTGAATTAGGTAATTGAAATAATGACAAAGACTATAACAAAAAAAGCCATTCTCGCCGTCGCCCTTGTCTGCGGTGTCAGTGTGTTCACAGCGTGTACCTCTGTCTCGGAGGACAACCCCGTTCAGCCCCAGCCCCGGGAGCGCGCCGTCCATTTTGAGGGCGTCGATAACGGGCGCGACATGGGGGGCCTCGTCATGCAGGACGGGCGCACGGTGCGCTTCGACATGCTCGTGCGCAGTGCCAATCTCTCGGAGGCTACCGATGCCGACGTGGCCATACTGAAGGGCAGGTATCAGCTGACAGATGTGTACGATTTCCGCTTTGATGCCGAGGCCGCTGCCGCCCCCGACCGCGTCATAGACGGCGTGACCTATAGCCTGCTTTCCACCATGCCCGCGGTCATGGTTCAGGAAATCGCGTCGCGCTCCTCAGGTTCCGACAAGATTGATACCCGCGACATGGGGACTCTGCTGATGAAGTATGTCTTCAACCCCGAGGTGCAGGCCTTAGCCAAGCTGCTCTATCCTGCCATTGTGACCGACCCCCAGTCCCAGAGCTACTATGGTGAGTTTCTCCGTGGCGTGCTGAAGGCAAAGGGTGGGGTGCTCTGGCACTGCTCCCATGGTAAGGACCGTGCCGGACTGGCTGCGGCCTTTCTACTGGCGGCCCTTGGCGCCGACAGGGAGGTTATAGTCGAGGATTTCTACCTGTCAAACGAGAGCTATGCAGCCAAGGTAGAGGCTCTGTCGGCCCAGGTGCGCGGCAAGGAGGGTGCCGACGAGGCCATAGCCGTCATACAGGCCATGGTCGGCGTCAGCCGTGAAAACTTCGAGACCACGCTCGACCTGATTGACCAGAAGTACGGCTCCATGTCGCAATACATAGAAAACCAGCTCGGCTTCTCGAAGGAAGAGCAGCAGCAGCTCAGACAAAAATACCTGGAATAATCGCCAGGTCACAACTATATCCGCTCTCCCTTCCCTCAGAGTAGGGGAGGGGGAGCAGATACATTCTAAAGAGAGTTTCACTCAACAGTGATACAACTCAAGCCAAGATATAAAAATTGCAAAATCTGACAAGTAAAGCCTGCCTGACGATTATTATTGTGAAAATTTTACTACTTTTGCATGCTCAAACATGCTAATAGAAGATAGCTATAATAATTTGAATGGAGACATTTGTTTTTTGGGGGCTTGACCTTCATGCTTGGATTACCATCGTGACAGTGGTTGCGATGTTCTGTGTGTTGTTGCTTACAAAGGTGCGCACCGACCTGGTTTTTTTTGCGGCTATCGGCATCCTGTTTGTCACAGGTGTGCTCGATGCCAAGGATGCCTTTTCGGGCTTCAGCTCCACCTCGGTGGTTGTTGTCGGAGTGCTGTTTGTCGTCGTGTCTGGACTCACCTATACGGGCGTGCTGCAGTGGATAGTGAAGCACCTCTTAGGCCAGCCCGGCAGCTATTCGAAAGCTGTCGTCAGGCTGATGCTGCCCGTGGCGGCGCTGAGCTCGTTTCTCAGCAATACCACGGTGGTGACGCTCTTTGTGAGCATCGTCAAGATGTGGTCGAAGAAACTGGGAATAGCACCCTCCAAGCTGCTCATACCCCTGAGCTACGCGTCGGGTATGGGCGGCGTGTGTACGCTGATAGGCACGCCGCCCAACCTGATTATCTCCGGACTGTATGCCGACGAGACGGGCCAGCAGATGAATATCTTTGCGCCGGCCATTCCCGGTGTCTTCTGCCTCTTCGTCGGCGTGCTCTCCATCATCGCTATGCGCCGGCTGCTGCCCGTCCGCAAGGCTCCTGAGTCGGCTTTCGAGGCCACGGCGGAATATACCGTTGAGCTGCTGGTGCCATCCGACAACCCCTATATAGGAAAGACACTGGGCGAGGCGGGGCTGAACACCGTCAAGGGAGGCTCGCTACTGGAGATTTACCGTTTCGACAACGTGCGCGTGTCAGCCGATGATGATGAATATATTTTTGGCGGCGACCATTTGGTGTTTGCCGGTGAGATAGACGAGCTTCTGGAACTGAAAAACAGCCATGGGCTTGTCAGTGCCGACCACCATGTGTTCTCTTTAAGCGAGATTGGCCCTAAGCGCCAGTTGCGTACGGCCTATGTCACCTTTGGGAGTCCGCTCATCGGCACCACCATCAGTGAGAGCCACTTTGAGCGTGACTACGACATGACGCTTGTGGCCGTTGCCCGTCGCGGCGAGCGTATCTGCGAGCCTCCCCGGCAGGTGGCGCTGAGAGCCGGCGACACCCTGCTCTTTGACTGTCCGCCCCGCCTGAAAATAGATACCAGGAGCATGGAGTCAAAGCTGCATTTCTTCGACAACCAGCAGTTGCCCAACATAGGCCCCAAGACGCTCCTCTCGGCAATGGTCATGCTGGCTATGGTGACGCTCTCAGCACTGGGCGTGATACCGTTGCTGCAGTGTGCCTTCCTGGCTGCCGGCGCCATGCTCGTCCTGAGGTGCTGTACACCCGACCAGGCCATGAGGAGCATCAATGGCGAGATACTGATGGTCTTTGCCGGCAGCGTGGTGCTGGGACTGGCCATGGAGAAGACGGGCATTGCCGAGCGCATGGCTTTCGGCATCCTCGACGTCTGCGGCTCAAACCCTATAGTGGTCATGGCGGCCATCTGCCTGGTAGGCACCTTCATCACCGAGTTTGTCAGCAACACGGCGGCCGGTGCCATTTTCTTCCCCATCATGTATCAGGCCGCCCTGCATCTTGGCTACGACCCATACCCTTTCCTTATCGCGCTGATGGTGAGCGTCAGCAGCAGTTTTGCCACGCCTATCGGCTCGCCCACCCACATGCTGGTCTATGGTCCCGGCGGCTACCGCTTCAGCGACTTCATGCG
>CAMNJY010000066.1 GCA_946541745.1 uncultured Prevotellaceae bacterium | reverse complement strand
ACCCGGACGACCCCGTGGTCATTACCATCAGCCACATGGGCTACATCAAGCGCACACCCCTCACCGAGTTCCACGAGCAGGGACGCGGCGGCATGGGCTCCAAGGCTGCCCGCCATCGCGACAACGACTTCACTGAGTACATCTATCCCGCCACTATGCACAACACGCTGCTCTTCTTCACACAGAAGGGACGCTGCTACTGGCAGAAGTGCTACGAGATACCCGAGGGCGACCGCAACTCCAAGGGCCGCGCCATACAGAACATGCTCAACATAGAGAGCGACGACCAGATCAACGCCGTGCTCCGCATCAAGAACTTCCAGGACGAGGAGTTCCTCAAGAGCCACTACGTCGTCTTTGCCACCAAGCAAGGCATCATCAAGAAAACCCGCCTCGACGCCTTCAAGAACGTACGCGCCGCCGGCATCCGGGCCATCAACTTCAAGGACGATAGCGACAAGGTGGTAGGGGTCCGCCTGACCAACGGCCACAACGAGCTGCTGCTGGCCAACCGCAACGGACGCGCAGTGCGCTTCGACGAGAGCGAGATACGCGACATGGGACGTACAGCTGCCGGCAACATCGGCATGCGCCTCGACGAGGGCGACGACGAGGTGGTAGGCATGGTCTGCGTCAACGACCCCGGCGTGGAAACCATTATGGTGGTATCCGAGAACGGCTACGGCAAGCGCTCCGAGGTGGAGGACTACCGCAAGACGGCCCGCGGAGCCAAGGGCGTCAAGACGCTCGCTATCACCGAGAAGACCGGACGGCTGGTGGCCATCAAGGTGGTGACCGACGAGAACGACCTCATGATTATCAACAAGTCGGGCGTGCTCATACGTCTCAAGGTGGCCGACGTCCGCGTCATGGGACGTGCCACTCAGGGTGTGCGACTGATCAACCTCACCAAGAAGAACGACCAGATAGCCTCCGTCTGCAAGGTGATGTCCAACCAGGACGAGGACATCGAGGAGGCCGAGGTCGTAGACGAGGAGATAACCGACGGTACGCCCTCCGACGATGCACCCTTGGTAGACATTGTGACGGAAGACTGAACTTTGAACATTGAACGTTGAACATTATAAATTGTTAAATTTAAAATCTGGCTTATGAAAAAAATTATGATCATGGCCTTAATGGCCGCCGCCACGACAACAGCCTTTGCACAGGCCGACGTTGTCAAGAACGCAAAGAAGCTCCTGGACAAGGGCGAAGTGGAAGAAGCTATCAAGGCTGTACAGCCGGCCCTGACCGCCGGAACCGACGAGGAAAAAGCTGCCGCCTGGAACTTGCTGAGCGCCGCTCACTACAAGACGTTCTCCGACATCCAGGGCAAGAAGCTCGAAAACCAGGTGAAGCAGACCAACGAACCCGTTGACGAAGCCGCCATGAACGCCGCCATCGTGGCAGCCCTCGACGCCGCCCTGAAGTGCGACGAGTATGACATCAAGCCCAACGAGAAGGGTAAGGTGAAGCCCCGCTTCCGTGCCGACAACCAGAAGATCTACCAGGCAGGACGTCTGCAGTGTATCAACGCCGGACAGTATGAGTACAACCAGAAGAACTATGCCGGTGCCTTCAAGGCTTTCGCCATGTACGTTGACAGCGGCGAGTCACCCCTCTTCACCGGCATTGACATGACTAAGGACGAGTACAAGTACGAAGTGGCCTACTTCGCCAGCCTTGCCGCCTATCAGCAGAAAGACTATCCCAACGTTATCAAGTATGCCAAGATAGCAGCCGAAGACCAGGCCAAGGCTAAGGATGCTACTGAGATACTGGTCTACTCCAAGAAAGAGACCATGAAGACCAAGCAGGACACCCTCGAGTATATCGACATGCTCAAGGACGCCAGCCAGAAGTTCCCCGACGACAACCGCTACTCAGCATGGATAGGCGACTACTACCTGCAGTCGGGCAGTGCTGATGACCTGCTGAAGTGGGCCGAGGCTGAGGTGGCCAAGAATCCCGACAATAAGTTTGCCTATACCTATAAGGGTGAGGCTTTCCGTCTGACCAACAAGTTTGACGAGGCCGTGGAGTGCTATAAGAAGGCTTTCGAACTCGACCCCACCTACGTGGCTGCCGCTTACCAGGCCGGCATCACACTTAACTCCAAAGCCATTGAGCTCAAGGACAAACTGGCTGACAAGATGGGCAACCTGACCAAGGAGAACGCCGACAAGGTGAAGGCCATCCTTACCGACGCCAAGGGCTACCTGGAGAAGGTGCGTGAACTTGACCCCAACCGCGACCAGGTGAACTGGGCCTACGCCCTCTACCAGATGTACTACAATCTCGGTGACAAGGAGAAGGCTGCCGAGCTGGAGTCCATCGTAAGCGGCAACTGATAGATTAAAGGCCTGCCCCCCTGACTACAGGGAGGGAAAGACAGAAACAGGGTGCCCCCACTGCCCCTACTCCCCTTTTAAGGGCAGTAGGGGCACTTTGTTTTTGTAAAAAGGGAGTCCCTTTTGCGCAAAAGGGACTCCCTTTTTACAAAAACGAGCCTCGTTTTCAAGCCGGCGATGACTGACCCGCCGTGCGTTCACCGAAAGTGCGTTGCGTGGTTGGCCATTGCTGTACAATTAGAGTGCCTCATCGTCAGGCTTCTCAGGACGCTTGCGGCCAGGTTGTGGCCGGTGATGCCTTGTGTTAAGCCATTGTGCCTTGCGGGCTTCGTAGTCCTCGTATCGCTTCTCTAAATATCCGTCGGCCATAGGGACTGTCTGTTACTGGTTGAACTTGCTGTAGACGATGTTGATGCGTATAGGCGCAAAGGGATTCTCACTGCCACCTACAAGTTTAGTGCTGGCTATGGCCATGCAGTGCTCGAAGCTGGAGGAAGCCGTGCTGACGGTTGTGGTGGTGGAGGAGGAGGTGACAATCTGGACCGGCACCAGCAACACCTTGTTCCAGTTGGGGTGGCTGGCCACCCAGTTGGGGTCGGCAGCTACACCTCGCCGTTTCAGGTTGGCCATGTGGGTGACAAGGCTTGAAATATTGCTGAAAGTATAGGTGTTCTGCTTGTTGACACTGTTGGTGAGGCAGGAGGTGTAGAAGGTGGTCTTGTTGTCGGGGGCTTTCTTGCTGTCAAAGAAGGTAGAGAGGCTGTCCTTGGGCACCATGAGCATATACGACGGTACACGCAGTGCAAGGTCGGTATAGTCGTTGTTGACACGCTGGAAGCTGATGCTGGCGGTCATGATGGAGTCCTGCGCGTGTTGGCTGTATATGTCGTCGATGGGCAGCGTCACCTCTGTGTAGAGCCCGGCGGGAGCTTTCATGTAGGTACAGGTGTTGTCGGTCATGAGCTCTTGAAGGCTTTCCGTCGGGTTGGTAATCTTGGCCGTCTGGAGCACCTCCTCAGTGCCTGCAAATGCTGCCGCGCGGTTGTAGACGGAGTCGCCCTCCTGCACCTTATAGTACACACGGAGGCACATGTCAGGTATTTCGGTGTAGACGCCCTCGCCGTCAATCACCGATACGTAGAACCCGGGGCATACGTTGTGGATAAATGAGTAGGCGTTGCGGAAATATTCGGGGTGGGCGAAATACTTCTGTATGATATAGGTACCGTAGTTGGAGTAGGTGACACCCTGCGCGTCGGTGTAGGGACGGTTGAGCTGTATGTTGATAACATTGTAGTATTTGCTGGCATTCCTCACATCGTCGGCCACGACATGGTCGTTATAGGCGAACATCTTATCCTGGGCGATGCCGCCGGTACGTAGATATCCCTGCTCGACGGGGTCGAAGTTGGAGTAGTAGCGCCGGTTTTCCTCCATGGGGCGTGCCATTTCTGAGAGTCTGATCTTGAGGGCGGCCAGCGTGTCAGTGATGGCTGTAGGCTTCTCCATATAGAGCTCCACCTGACAAGAGTCGGCAGCAGGCAACCCCTGGGCATCGCGGCTGAGGAAGGTTGACTGTGCCGGCAGTGAGAAACTCTCCAGCAGGTTGAACTGCGTCATGAATTCACTTGTGATGTAGGCATTGGTCTCGGGGTCCTTGACGCGGCCCAGATAGCAGTAGCTACTGCGCAAAAGGACGGAGTCGGCCAGCACGGTGCGCGTCTGCACATTGTACTGGGCGGAGCTGACGGTGAGCTTGTCGGCGGGAGAGGTGAGCGAGGTGCCTATGTCGAGTGTGTCGTTATTACATGCAGAGAGGGCCATCATGGTGATGGCCATCCCTGCCAGCAAACTAAATTTCTTCATTGGCTGTGTAGGTGTGGTTTATTCTTCTTCCGGACAGATGATGTTGTAGAATGACTCGTAGGCGTCGGCAAAGTCCTCAAGATAGGGCAGCATGGGTATGGCTTTCTCGTTGGTGTGGTCGATGAGTGCCTGGTTCACATCGGCGGCAGCGAGAACCACTCCGTCAGAGTAGTCGATGGCGAGCTTTCCCATCTCCTCGAAGTCAAAGTTGTCATTGTAAGGTGCCAGCAGGTCGGCGGTAGCCTCTCGGAACTCTACGCATTGCTTGAAGTTGCTGCCCAGGTCTTTGTTGAGCGTCTTGGTAAAGAGCGAGGTGACGACCTTGGTGTTGGCAAAGGAGGGCTCGTCGTGGTAGGCGGTCTTGATATAGAGGGGTACGACTGCACTCATCCACCCTTGGCAGTGAATGATGTCGGGCACCCAGCGCAGTTTCTTGACGGTTTCCAGCACGCCGCGGGCGAAGAAGATGGCCCGCTCGCCGTTGTCGGGGTAGTCATTGCCCATTTCGTCCTTCTCCATCTGGCGGCGTGCGAAATAGTCGTCGTTGTCGATGAAGTAAACCTGAACACGGGCCTGCTGGATAGAGGCTACCTTGATGATGAGCGGATGGTCGGTGTCGTTGATGATAAGATTCATGCCAGAGAGGCGTATCACTTCGTGTAGCTGACCCCGGCGCTCGTTGATGTTGCCCCATTTGGGCATGAAGGTTCTGATTTCGTGGCCTTTTTCCTGCATGGCCTGGGGTAATGCCCTACCCATGACTGACATGTCAGTATCGGGGACGTAGGGAGAAATCTCCTGATTGATGAATAATATCTTTTTCTTTGCCATCTTGTAAATGATTATGCACTGCAAAGGTACAAAAAAAAGTTCATAGTCAGGCCCTTTTGTCAGGGTTTTTACGTTTTTTTGTGAAAAGATAATCCCTCATTCACGGTAAATCCATGAAAGGATGGCGTTCACCCAGCCTATAGAACAGCGAAACCAGCGGAATGTGCTGACAGGCTTGCCACCGAAGCGAAGGATGAACTCGCGTAGGGGGTTGCGGCTGAACGGCAGCCCAACATCCATGAAGCAGATATGGCGGAAACCCTGGCTATGGGCATCTTTGATGGCGTGCCAGAGTGTGAGCTCGTCAGGGTGGAGGAAGGCAAATGACTTGCGCCTGAAAGCCATGTACCAGAGATAGGCATCTTGCTGGCTGTAGGCGACGGCGGAACAGCCTATGGCATGCTCATGGTAGCGGGTGAGATAGAGCCGGCAGTGCCTCTGCTGCTGCATGATGTGGAAGAATTTCTCATCGGGAATATAGCGGCGTGGCTTAAACCAGTGGTGGCGCCTGAGCAGGGTCATGAACGAATTGAAATCCTGCTGGCTTCTGACCTCATCGGTGGTTGCTCCGCGCTGATAGGCTTTCTTGATGCGCTGCTGTAGCCGTGGCGTGATGCGCTCTTCAGGCGTGTGGCTGTGAAGCGAGTTGTGGATGCTCATCCAGTGGACGGGAAAGAACTGCCGCTGCTTCAACTCACGGTAGGCGAACATCTTCTGGCTGAGGTTGCTGATCTCTATGTATAGCACCCGTCTGGCCAGACGGGTGCGCAGGGCATCGAGCATAAGGGCGAAAAGGCTGCTCTCGTTGTAGCCCTCATGGGGGTATGTGTAGACCCCCTCGCCCAGGATGTGGCAGTGCATGTAGAAATAGGGGGGCAGCAGCGAGGCCCTGTAGCGCACAATACCTAACAGGTGGGCCAGGATGTGGCCGTCGGCATCGCATGCCACAGCCATGTAGGGCTTGTGCCGGGGGGTCTGCCGGGCTATGAGAAACAGCTGAGTACTGTGGAAGAAGTTGCCGCCGCTGAGGTCGGCCGGCAATTCTTCCTCGTTGGTGATGATGTGTACTACGGGTTCGTTCATAGGCGGCGGTAGGATGACAGGCTACAGTTCGTCGCTCGTAAAGCTGGCTGGCAGTTGACGGCAGTTGTACTGGGAAGCCATGATTTCACCGTAGGCACCGGCCGAGCGGATGGCAAGCAAGTCGCCGCGACGAGTTTGGTTGAGGTCTATTTGCTTGGCAAAGACGTCTGTCGACTCACAGATGGGACCCACTACATCGTAAGTGGCTTTGGGCAAGTCGCTGGTGATGTTCTCAATTTTGTGGTAGGCCTGATAGAGCGCGGGACGAATGAGGTCGGTGAATCCTGCGTCGACGATGGCGAACTGTTTGACTGCCCCCTGCTTAATAAATAATGTACGCGTTATAAGCGACCCGCACTGAGCTACGACGGCGCGTCCGAGCTCGAAGTGGAGTGTCTGGTCTGGGCGGAGCCGCAAACAGCGGGCATAGGTGTCGAAGTAGTCGCGGAAGTTGGGGACCGGAACCCGGTTGGGATGGTCGTAGTCAATGCCCAGACCTCCGCCAACGTTGATGTGCTCCACACGGATGCGGTGACGCTCCAGATCACTCTGCAGTTCGTTGATACGGTTGCAGAGGGCCTCGAAATCGCTCATGTCGAGTATCTGTGAGCCGATGTGGAAATGCAGTCCTACAACCTTGATGTTAGGCAGCTGGCGAGCACGCCCGATGACGGTTAGCATGTCGCCCATGGCGATGCCGAACTTGTTCTCGGCCAGGCCGGTGGTGATGTTGGCATGCGTGTGGGCCCCAACGTTAGGGTTCAGGCGGAAGGCCACACGGGCCACCTTGCCTTGCTGCCGGGCCAGCTCGTCGATGACCTCCAGCTCGGGAATGCTTTCGACGTTGAAGCAGAAGATGTCGCGTTGCAGGCCGAGGCTGATTTCCCAGTCGCTCTTGCCTACTCCGGCAAAGACTATCTTCCGGCTGGGGAACCCCGCCCGTAGGCTGGCCTCTATCTCGCCGCCGCTGACGCAGTCAGCACCCAAGCCTGCCTCGCGGATGATGCGGAGCAGCTTGGGGTTGGCGTTGGCCTTGATGGCGTAGTGTACGTGGTAGCCTTCGTGGCGTGAAGCCTCGGCATTGATGGTCTGAAGCGTCTGCCGCAACAGCTCGGTGTCGTAGTAGTAGAACGGCGTGTGCAACGTCTGGAACTTCTCTACAGGGAATTGTCCTTTCATGTCTTTGTCTGTGTTGTTATGTGTCAGCGTGCTGCTGTCTGGTTATGCCTTGAACAGATGGTCGCTAAGACTCTGGAGCGCGCGGCGCTTGTCTTCCTCCTTGATGAGGAACGAGATGTTGTAGTTGGAGCCGCCGTAGGAGATCATGCGCACGGGTATATTTTTCAGGGCGTCCATCACACGGGTCTCGAAGCCGATGTTGGACCAGTCGAGGTCGCCGACGACACAAATAATGCACATGCCGGTGTCAACGGTAACTGTGCCATATTTCTTCAGCTCGTCTACAATCTCACCCAGGTGTGCAGAGTTGTCGATAGACATGGACACGCCGACCTCAGAGGTGCAGACCATATCGATAGGCGTCTGGTAGCTTTCAAAGATTTCAAACACCTTGCGCAGGAAACCAGTGGCCAGAAGCATGCGCGACGACTTGATCTTGATAGCGATGATATTGTCCTTGGCCGCGACGGCTTTGATCTTACCATACTCCGTCTGGTTGGAGATGGTTGTGCCCTCGGCGTCGGGATTCATGGTGTTGAGCAGGCGCACGGGAATGCCGGCATACTTGGCAGGCTGGACACAGGTGGGGTGCAGAATCTTGGCACCGAAATAAGCCAGCTCGGCGGCCTCTTCAAACTGCAGCTGGTGGACGGGCTGGGTGTGGTCGACGATGCGGGGATCGTTGTTGTGCATGCCGTCGATGTCGGTCCATATCTGTATCTCCTCAGCGTCAAGGGCAGCACCGATAAGTGAGGCGGTGTAGTCGCTGCCGCCGCGCTGCAGGTTGTCGACCTCGCCGTAGGCATTGCGGCAGATGAAGCCCTGGGTGATGTAGACCTGCCGGCCTTCATTCTCAGCCATGATGGCCTGCAACTTCTCCTTGATGTAGACAGGGTCGGGCTCAGCGTTCTTGTCGGTACGCATGAAATCGAGCGCGTTGAGTAACACGACGTCGATGCCTTGTTCGCGCATGTAGTTGGCTACCATGTTGGTTGACAGCATTTCGCCCTGGGCGACGATGGCCTTCTCCTCGAACGAAGTGAAAATCTCCTTGGTGAACGAGCGCAGGTAGAAGAACTCCTCCTTGAGGAAATCGCGCGTGGCGGCTTTCGTCTCGTCTGTGGAGTAGAGCTCGTCCACATGTTTCATGTACTTGGCTTCCAGCCGGTTGATGACCTCGTTGGCGCCGTCGGCGTTCTTCTTGTAGAGATAGTCGGAAATTTCCACCAGGGAGTTGGTCGTTCCCGACATAGCTGACAGAACTACAAACACAGGTTCGCCCGGCTTGGTGACGAGGGTGGTCACCTCTTTCATTCTTTGCGGCGTGCCTACCGAGGTGCCGCCGAATTTCATTACTTTCATCTTGTTATATTTTCTTATTTATAATATTTCGGTTTTATTACTTCTCGATACTACGACGTTTTCAGTCTTTCAGCTCCTCCTCCGACAGCTGCATGTAGTTGTAGTCGTTGGTAACCTCCTCCAGCTGTTGGGCGTTGCAGCGGTACACCACGCCGGGGTACTTGTCGAGCAGCGAGCGGTTGTGGGTGGTCAGTATGACGGCAGTGCCCGTGAGTGAAATCTCGCGCAGTAGCTGTATGATGTTGTCGGCCGTCTCGTAGTCCAAACTCGCTGTCGGCTCGTCGGCCACTATCAGCTGCGGACTGTTGAGCAGGGCACGGGCGATGGACACGCGCTGCTGCTCTCCGCCGGAGAGCTCATGGGGCATACGGTTCTTCATGTCGGTCATGCCCACCTGTGCCAGTACCTCGTCGATACGCTGGTTGATAGCGTCCTTGTCGTGCCATCCTGTAGCCTTCAGAACAAAGCGCAGGTTGCGGTAGACGGAGCGGTCGCTGAGCAGTTGGAAGTCCTGGAAGATGATGCCCATCTTGCGCCGCAGTTCGGGTATTTGCTTGCGCCGTATTTCCATGAGGTCGAAGTCTAACACCATAGCCTCGTCAGCCTCGTCGATGTCCATTTCGCAGTAAATGGTTTTCAGCAATGAACTCTTTCCTGACCCTACACGCCCGATGAGGTAGATGAATTCGCCCTCATCGACATGAAAGTTTACGTCGCGCAACACATAGTCACCGTCGTTGTGGCAGATGTTTACGTTTTTATAGTTGATGAGCGTCATGTAATATCCTCTTTACTGATTGAAATTACTCCATTTCGCCTTTAGCTTTAGCCAGTCGGCGTTTCTTGTCCCAATTGGGGTCGTGGCGGCGTGCCAGCTCTGCGGCGACGTCTTCTATGCGCAGGCCTTTGCTCGCAAGCAGCACCACAAGGTGGTAAATCATGTCGCTGGCCTCGTAGATGAGTTTTTCGCTGGAGCCGTTGGTGGCCTCGATGACTGTCTCCAGAGCCTCTTCGCCTACCTTTTGGGCTATACGGTTGATGCCGTCTTTGAAGAGCGACGTGGTATAGCTGCCCTCAGGCATCTCCTCATGGCGACGGTTGATGAAGTCCTGCAGCTCGGTCAGAAACAGCAGCGGATTGGCGGTATTGTCTTCACCCCAGCAGGTGTCGGTACCTTTGTGGCAGGTAGGTCCGTCGGGCGTGGCCCTCACCAGTAAGGTGTCATGGTCGCAGTCCACCTTGATGCTCACCAGGTTGAGATAGTTGCCACTGGTTTCGCCCTTTGTCCAAAGCTCATTGCGTGAACGCGACCAGAAGGTCACTTTCTTTGTCTTGACAGTCTTGTCGTAGGCCTCCTGATTCATGTAGCCTAACATCAGCACCTGACAGGTTGTGGCGTCTTGGATGATGGCGGGCACGAGACCGCCGCACTTTTCAAAGTCGATTTTCATATTCTAACGTTTATTCCTTCGTTCTTTAAATACTGTTTTAGCTCGGGCACGGGAATCTCACCGAAGTGAAATACCGAAGCAGCCAGAGCGGCATCGGCGTGGCCCTCGACAAACACGTCGCGGAAGTGCTCGCGTTTACCGGCACCGCCACTGGCGATGACGGGTATGTTGAGATGGTCGGCCAGCTCACGCAGGGCCTCGTTGGCATAACCCTCCTTCACGCCGTCGTGATTCATAGAGGTGAAGAGAATTTCGCCCGCCCCGCGCTCCTGCGCCTCGTACGCCCACTCGAAAAGTCCGCGCTCGGTGCGCTCGCGGCCGCCTTTTAGGTAGCATAGCCAGCCGTTGTCATCCAGCCGGGCGTCAATGGCCACCACACAGACCTGCGAGCCGAAGCGTGTGGCTATCTCGTCAATGAGCTGCGGGCGGCGGATGGCTGCACTGTTGACACTCACCTTGTCGGCACCGGCGTAGAGCAGCCGCTCGACGTCGCTCAGCTCGTTGATGCCTCCACCGACGGTGAAGGGTATGTTCAGCGTCTCTGCCACCCGGGTTACCATGTCGGTGAAAGTCTTGCGTCCCTCGTAGGAGGCCGTAATGTCGAGAAACACCAGCTCGTCGGCTCCCTGTTCGGAGTAGGCCTTGCCTAACTCCACGGGGTCGCCCGCCGAGCGGAGGTTGACAAAGTTGGTGCCCTTGACGGTCTCGCCGTCCTTGACGTCTAAGCAGGGTATGATTCTTTTCGCTAATGACATCTTTTGCTATTTTCAATTGACATTATTTTCGATTGACGATTGACGGTTAGTCAGTTCCTTGAGGTTGATGCGTCCCTCGTAGATGGCTTTGCCAAAAACGACGGCGGGTATACCGGCTTCGTCGAGGGCGCGGAGGTCGTCGATGCTCGATACGCCACCGCTGGCAATAAGGTGTAGCTGCGGGTATTCGGCCATCACGCTTCGGTAGAGTTCCGTAGCCGGTCCTTGCAGGGTGCCGTCCTTGGAAATGTCCGTACAAAGCACTTTCCTCACACCGTGGTCGATATATCTTTTGAGGAAAGGCAGCAGGCCTTCCTCAGAGTCGTCTTTCCAGCCGTTGATGCTGATTTTGCCGTTTCTGACGTCGGCACCCAGGATGAGGCGGTCGGCCCCATACTTGTCGAGCCATCCCAGGAACAGGTCTGGCTGCGTCACGGCGATACTGCCTATGGTCACCATGGCGGCACCGGCCTTAAAGGCCTTCTCGATGTCTTCGTCGGTCTTGATGCCTCCGCCAAAGTCTACGGTGAGCCCCGTTTCAGTGGTGATGGCTTTCAGCACAGCGTCGTTCACGATATGCTTGGACTTGGCACCGTCGAGGTCAACCACGTGCAGCCGCCGGAAACCTAACTGCTCAAACTCCTTTGCCGCCTGTACGGGCGAGTTGCGGTAAATAATTTTCTGGGCGTAGTCGCCCTTGGTAAGCCGTACACACTGGCCGTCGATGATGTCAATAGCAGGTATCAGTTCAATCATAAGGATAGAAAATTCTTTAAAATTTGTTCGCCCACACGACCGCTCTTCTCAGGGTGAAACTGACAGGCGTAGAAATTGTCTTTGTGCATAGCGGCGGAGTAGGGTAGGATGTAGTCGGCAGTGGCTGCCGTTTCATTGCAGACAGGCACGTAGTAGGAATGTACGAAATAGACGTAACCTCCTTCTATACCCTCCATGAGTGGGGACTTTGTGTCATGGAGTTGATTCCACCCCATGCAGGGCACCTTGTCTTCGTGCCGTTGGGGCTGAAAACGGCGCACCTCAGCGTCGAACACGCCGATGCAGTCGGTATTGCCCTCTTCGGAGTGACGGCACAGGAGTTGCTGTCCCACACAGATGCCTAAGACGGGCTGGCGCAGTGAACGGATAACCTCGTCAAGTCTGCGTGCCTTGAGGTAATCCATGGCGCCCCGGGCCTCGCCTTGACCGGGGAACAGCACGCGGTCGGCTCCCAGCAGCTGTTCGGCGTCGTCCGTCAGCAGCGGGTCGATGCCTAAGCGTTTCAGGGCGTTAACTACCGAGTAGATGTTACCCGCATTGTATTTCACGATAGCTACATTCATCTTTTAACTGAATATGATCGTTTTGTTCTTGTACGTTAGAATTTTGCGCTCTATATGTTTTTGTACGGCGTGCGAGAGCACTATCTTTTCCAGGTCCTTGCCTTTCAGCACGAGGCTTTCGGGCGTGTCTTTGTGAGTGATGCGTGTGACGTCCTGCTCTATGATGGGACCGGCATCCAGTTCGGCTGTGACGTAGTGGCTCGTGGCACCAATGATTTTCACGCCTCGCTCCCATGCCTGGTGGTAGGGCTTTGCGCCGATGAAAGCCGGAAGGAATGAGTGGTGAATGTTGATGATGTGGTGCGGATATTCAGCTATCATGTCGTCGGAGATAATCTGCATGTAGCGCGCCAGAACGATAAACGAGATGTCTTCCTTTCTGAGCAGTTCCATCTCGGCGGCCTCCACCTCGGCCTTGTTGGAGTGGTCTTTCTTGATGCTCCATACGTAATAGGGTATTCCAAACTGGTCGGCTACATAGCGCAGGTCTTCATGGTTGGAGACGATGCAGGGTATCTCACAGGCGAACTCACCGGCTTTCCAGCGGGCCAGCAGGTCGTACAGGCAATGGCTCATCTTCGAGACGAAGATAGCCATGCGGGGCCGCTTGTCACTGTAGTAGAGCGAGAATTTCATCTTGTAGCGCTGGGCGTAGAGCGTTGTGATGTATTCATAGATCTTGTCGCGTGGAATGAGGAATCCCTCCAGTTCCCACTCAATGCGCATGAAGAACATGCCGTCGAGCTTGTCAACATATTGGTC
>CAMNJY010000065.1 GCA_946541745.1 uncultured Prevotellaceae bacterium | reverse complement strand
GTCGTCCAGCTTGCAGGCGGGGTCGAAGGCGATGCCGGCCTCGGTGGTGTTGGAGATGACGAAGCGTATCTCCGGCTGGTCGGCCAGTGCCATGAAGGCGGCGTTCTGCGTATAGGGGTTCAGGGCGCGGCTGATGACGTCGATGCGCTCCAGGGTGTTCACTGCCTTACCGTTCTCGCGGCCCTGCAGGTTGACGTGGTACAGGCAGTCCTGGGCGTTCAGCCAGTCTACCATGCCCCGCTCTATGGGCTGCACAACGACAACCGAGCCGTTGAAGTCGGTCTTCTGGTCCATGTTCCAGATTATCCAATCAACGAACGCGCGGAGGAAGTTACCTTCGCCAAACTGAATTACTTTCTCAGGCATCACGCTCTTCGGCGCAAACTGTTTGTTTAATGGTTTCATTGCTTTTTTGTATTTGTTTTAGATTTCACTTTTTACGTCGGCAAAGTTACACTATTTTTCTGAAACCACCAAATTCCATAGCTTGTAAAGTGTTAAAAAACTCCGCAAAGGTTTGCACCCGGCGGCTTTTTCCTCCTTTCTGTTTGGTGAAGTGCGGAAATAGTTGTAACTTTGTGGTCTATTTCTAACTGTATGCATTATGAGACACAGATATTACACCTTATTATTAATAGTCCTGGCGTCCCGGCTCCTGTCGCTGGCTCAGGTCAACGACCTGCCGCGTACCTCGCCCGAGGCCGTGGGCATGCGTTCCGAGCAGGTCATGGCCTTCTTCGACTCACTCCTGGCCCACCCCCTGACCGAGATTCACAGTGTCATCGTCATGCGCCATGGCAAGGTGGTTGGCGAGATGTATCCGGCCCCCTTCCGTCCTGAGTATCAGCACACTCAGTTCTCGTGTTCCAAAACCTTCGTGGCAGCAGCCGTGGGCATAGCCATCGGCGAAAAGCGTCTACGGCTGACCGACCGTGTGGTCAACTTCTTTCCTGACGAGCTGCCCAAGGTGGTCAGCTGGCAGCTGGCCAGCATCACCGTCGAGGACCTGCTCACCATGCGCTCGGGCTTTGCCGTCGACACACAGATGCGCAACCGTAGCCGCCAGTGGGTGCGCGACTACCTGAACCACCCCATGAACGCCGTTCCCGGCAAGCTGTTCCAGTATGACAGCATCGACACCTACCTGCTCTCGGCCATCGTGCAGCGGGTGACGGGCATGACCGTACACGACTATCTGCAGCAAAGGGTGTTCCGTCACCTCAACATCCGTCAGGTACACTGGGAGCAGAGTCCTGAAGGCATCACCACTGGCGGCTGGGGACTCTACATCCAGCCCGAGTCGCTGGCCAAGTTTGGACAGTTGCTCCTGCAGCGCGGCCAGTGGCATGGCCTCCAGCTGATTCCTGCGCGGTGGGTTGACGCCATGATGACCCACCATGTGGTGCGCAACGGCAACGACGACTACGGCTACCAGATGTGGTCGTGCGACTATCCTACGGCCATGCGTGCCGACGGGGCCTACGGACAGTATATCTTCATCATTCCCAAGGACGACGTGGTGGTAGTCATCAACCAGTGTACCCTCAACGGCGGTGCCAGGCAGCGCTCCTACATCTGGAAGACGCTCTTCAGCGGCATGCAGAGCCAGCCCCTGCCCCCCTCCCCGGCCTGGCAGCAACTGCAACAGGCTGACTACACACTGCCACTGCTGGAAGGCCAGCCTACCAACAAGCTGCTGACCAACTATCAGGACAAGATCTTTGCACTGAGCAGCAACCCCTTAGGGTGGACGGCCCTCCGGTTTGTGGCCGACAACCTCATCGAAGTCACCGACACCACCGGACGCACCACCCCCCTCGTCATGGGCTATGGTTCATGGGCCACCACCGAGCTGGCCTCCTGGCCCCTCAATGCGCGCTACAAGGTGCAGTCGCAGTTCAGCACCATCCCCACCCCCTTCCACGCCTCAGCCTGCTACGCCTGGCGCGACGATGTCTTAGAGGTCAAGATTCACTATGTCGACTGGATGGCTTCCGTACTGCTCCGCTTCCGTTTCCCGGGCGACGACATCAGCATCGAGGCCACCGAGAACTACCTTAACAAGCCCTTCACCATCACCGGGCGGTATAAGGAAGCGATTCAGCCAGTCCCTCTTTAGATGCGCTACACGCAGAAATTAAGCAAAATTAAGAACAAAAACAAACCCGACAGCCGAGATTTGATTAATTTTGATTACCTTTGCATGCCAGTATATGAGAACAACAACAATCATGAGTAAACGGCTGTGGACCCTCTGCCTGTGGCTGACGGCCCTGACGGTGCATGGGCAAGGCCTGCAGCGGGCAGATGCCTCGCAGCAGGCCTCCATGGTGCAGCGCATCAGCCAGGCCTCGGCCGCCGTCACCGCCCTCGACTGCCGGTTCACCCAGGTCAAGACGCTCCACTTCCTCAACGACCGGCTGACGTCGCAGGGGCGTATGCGCTTCGACGCCCGGGGCAAGCTGCGCTGGGAGTATCTTCAGCCTTACCAGTACGTCTTCGTGCTCAACGGCCAGCAGGTGGGCATCAAGTCGACCACCTCGCGCCAGACCATTGACATCAGCCAGAGTCGTCTGTTCCAGACCATCGCCCGGGTCATGATGAACAGCGTCACGGGCAAGAATCTCGCCACCAGTGCCGACTTCACTTGCGTCATGTACACCGGCCACAACGAGTGGCAGGCCCATCTCACCCCCAAGCGCAAGGAACTGAAAAAAATGTTCAAAGACATACGTCTGCACTTCAGCACCGACCGCCAGATGGTGACCCGTGTCGACATGACCGAACCGTCGGGCGACACGACGGTCATCACCCTGCACGACGTCAAGACCAACACTAAGATCGATGAAGCGCTGTTTGCTATGCCTTAGCCTCCTGCTGGCAGTGGTCTGTGCCAGTGCTGCCGGCTACCTGTTGCCACTCGACGGCCACAGGCAGTATAGCGTGGCGATGACCATCCGGGGCACCCAGCTCAGCGGACTCTGTCTCGTCAGGGTGTCTGACGAGGGCTACCGGGGCTCCATTGTCAATGAGTTCGGCATCCATGCGCTCGACTTCACCCTGTCTCCTGACCGTCAGCGGGTGCGTATGTACAACCTTCTGCCGGCCATGAACCGCTGGTACATCAAGCGGGTCCTGCGGCGCGACTTCAGGCTGCTCTTCAGCGCCACACACGCAGGTGCCCACAAGGGCCGTCGCACTGTCAGCCTGGGCGACGACGGGACGGTGGTGCTCACCAATGACCGATACCAACTGAGATACGAATTGAAGGAACTCCATGAAACTGCTGAATGACCTGTTTGCCATCGTCTCTGGTGGCGACACCGACCACATACAGGTGCGCCTCAATGCCGGCCACCTCATCTACCAGGCCCATTTTCCCGGCTACCCCGTCACTCCGGGCGTCTGCCAGGTGCAGATGGTGGGCGAACTGCTGGGCCAGCGCCTGGGGGGCAGGTGGTCGTTGAGCCGTATTGTCAACCTGAAGTTCGTCGCTACGCTCTCGCCCACAGACCATCCTTTGGCCGAGGTGGTGTGGTCGTCGGTCGTCAGGTCGGCTGACACCTGTCACGTCAAGGGCCACATCTCTGCCGACGGGGCCGTGTGTACCAAGTTCTCGCTGGTGTTTAGTAATGAAAACGTGTGATGGACGACGTACGGCAAATCATCAATCGGCGCAAGGTCTGCGTGGTGGTACCTACCTATAACAATGGTACCACGGTGGTAGATGTGCTGCGGCGTATCGCCGCCGTCACTCCCCATATTGTGGTGGTTATCGACGGGGCAACCGACGACACGCGCCGCCGGATAGCCCGCTGGCAGGAGGAAGAACCCATCCCGGCAACGACGTTCCACCTTGTTGACTATCCCGACAACCACGGCAAGGGCTACGCCCTGCTCATGGGCTTCAAGTGCGCCATACTGAAGGGCTATGAGTATGCCCTGACTATTGACAGCGACGGCCAGCACTTCCCCGAGGACATTCCCCTCTTTATCAACGCCTTGGAGCAACATCCAGAGGCCCTCATCGTCGGGGCGCGCAACCTTCGTGAGCGCAACATGCCCGGCGGCAGCACCTTTGCCAACCGTTTCTCCAACTTCTGGTTTGCCGTCCAGACGGGCGTTCGCCTGCCTGACACCCAGACGGGCTATCGCCTCTATCCCCTACGCCGGTTGTCGGGAGTCCATCTCGTCACGTCGCGTTACGAGGCCGAGCTCGAGCTCCTGGTCTTTGCAGCCTGGGCGGGGGTAGAGCTGTTGCCGGTGCCGGTGCGTGTCTACTATCCTCCCCGCAACCAGCGGGTATCCCACTTCCGCCCCTTTGCCGACTTTGCGCGCATCTCTCTGCTCAACACGCTGTTCTGTCTCGTAGCCGTCTTCTACGGCTGGCCCACAGCTCTCTACCGAAAGTTAAAAGCCTCATGCAAACCTTCTTCCTCACCATCAACAGCTGGATGACAGCCCACAGGCGCCTCGCCGTCGCGGGCTTCCTGGTGCTGGTCGTGGTTATGATGGCCCTGGCCATGCGCGTCAGCTATGAGGAGGATATAGCCCGCTTCCTGCCTGCCGGCGACGAGCACCAAGACTATCAGCAGGCGGTCAGCATGCTCAACAGCCAGAACCGCATCGTCGTCTGTTTCGACGGTCCTGCCGACAGTGTCAAGCAGGCCATGGATGCCTTCGCCCTTCATGTGACCGAGGTGGACACGGCAGGCGTTATTGCCGACCTGCAGGTGACTATCGACGAGACCCGGCTGCTCGATGTTATTGGCTTCATCACCCGCAACGCCCCTTATTTCCTGTCGACCGCCGACTACCGTCGCATGGACTCCCTCCTGGCCACTCCCGGGTTTGTGGCCACACAGCTTGAGGCCGACAAGCAGAGCCTTCTGTTGCCAGCGGCGGGCACCGCCCTTCAGACCCTGGCCGACGACCCTCTCCGCCTCTTCTCGCCGCTCATGGAGCGTCTGCAGGCGCTGGGCCACAACAGCCACTTCACCGTCAGCGACGGCTACGTCTTCACCAGCGACCTTCGCCACGGGCTGGCCTTCCTCTCCTCCCCTTACGGTGTCAGCGAGTCGGCCCTGAATGCCCGTCTGGTCTCCATGCTCCGCCAGGCCTCAGCCCTCACCATGGAGGAGTGCCCTCAGGTCAGGGTGTCGGCCATAGGTGCTCCGCTCATAGCGGTCGGCAATGCGGCCCAAATCAAGCGCGACGCCTTCCTGGCCGTCGCACTGTCGGTGGTGCTCATCCTGACCCTTTTAGTGTGGCACTACCGCCGCCTCAGCTACCTGCTCTGGATAGCGGCCTCACTGGCTTTCGGCTGGCTCTTTGCCCTGGCTGGCATGTCGCTCCTGCGCGACAGCATTTCCATCATCGTCCTCGGCATCGGCTCGGTCATCATCGGCATCGCCGTCAACTATCCCCTCCACTTCCTCGACCATTTGCGTGAGACGGGCGACCGTCGACAGACGCTCCGCGACATGGTTCACCCCCTGCTCGTTGGCAACATCACCACGGTCAGCGCCTTCCTCTGCCTGTTGTGGCTCGACGCCGCGGCTATCCGCGACCTCGGCCTCTTTGCGGCGCTCATGCTCACAGGCACCATCCTCTTCGTGCTAACGGGAGCCACCCCAAAGCCCACCCCAAAGCCCACCCCAAAGCCCACCCCCTGCCCCTCCCCAAGGGAGGGGAGTCCAAAGTCCCTTGCCTGTATAGCCCCCCTCCCTTGGGGAGGGGTAGGGGGTGGGCTTGGGGGTGGGCTCCTGGTTGGGCTCCTCACCCTCCTCCTTTTCTACTTCAGCCTCCAGACATCGTTCGACAGCGACCTGCGCCACATTAATTATATGACCGATGCCCAGCGCCAGGACCTGCAGCTTCTGGCCTCGCTCTCTGAGGATATGCCTCACGACATGGTGTCGCTCATTCCTTCCGAGGAGGTGCAGCGCGAGCGGCTGCAGCTCTGGGACGACTTCTGCCAGCGTCACCCTCTTCTTGCCGACTCCCTACGCCTTGAGGCCGGCCGCCAGGGTTTTGCGCCCAATGCCTTCACACCCTTTGAAACCCTCCTTACCGCCTCGCCCAAGGCGCAGCCCGCCGACTACTTCCAACCCGTGACCCAGTTTCTCGGCACCCGCCACCTCATCAATGCCCGGCAGGCTGGCTCCCAGTTGGTCACCATTCTGCAAGACTCCTTCAACTACGTCAGTCTGGTCTGCGGCTTTGTGGTCTTTGCCTTCCTCTGGCTCTCCTTCGGGCGCATAGAACTGGCCCTGCTGTCGTTCCTGCCCCTGGCGGTCAGCTGGGTCTGGATTCTGGGCCTCATGCAGCTCTTCGGCCTCCAGTTCAATATCGTCAACATCATCCTCGCCACCTTTATCTTCGGCCAGGGCGACGACTACACTATCTTCATCACCGAGGGCCTGGTCTACGAGCACACCACGGGCCGCCAGCGCCTGCGCAGTTATCGGCGCAGCGTCGTCCTCTCTGCCGTTATCATGTTCATCGGCATCGGCACCCTCATCCTGGCCCGCCACCCGGCCCTCCGCTCCCTCGGTCAGGTCACGGTCGTGGGCATGGCCACCGTGGTCTTCATGGCCTGCTACATTCCCCCCGCCGTCTTCCGCTGGCTGACACGCCATCGCTGCACTGTGGACGACGCACAGTGCACTGCGGACGAGGCGCGATGCACTGTGGACGACGCACAGTGCACTGCGGCCTCAAAGCTTCCCATTACGCTTGGGCGGGGGGTGCGCTCACTCTTTGCCATGGGGTTTTTCCTCGTTATGATGTACCTCTTCCTGCTGCCTTACACGTGGCTGCGCTTCCACCTCTGCCAGATGACCGACGGGCGGCGAATAGGCTATCACCGCTTGCTGCAGCGCATGGCGGCGTTCGTCATCCGCCACGTGCCGGGTGTCAGCTTCCACCTCGACAACAGTGTGGGCGAGACCTTCCGCCAGCCCTCAGTCATCATAGCCAACCACCAGTCTCACCTCGACCTCATGTGCCTCATGATGCTCACCCCCCGGCTGGTGTTTCTCACCAACGACTGGGTGTGGCACAACCCCTTCTACGGCATGGTTATCCACCGGGCGGAGTTTGTCCCTGTCAGCGACGGCATCGAGGCCAACATCGACCGTCTGCGTGCGCTCTACCGTCGCGGCTATAGCATCTGTGTCTTCCCCGAGGGCACGCGCTCTGCCGACTGCTCCATACAGCGCTTCCATCAGGGAGCCTTCTATCTGGCCCGCCAATTGGGTGCCGATATCCTCCCCGTCTATCTCCACGGGCCGGGCCATGTGCTGCCCAAGCGCGACTTCCTACTGCGCCCGGGCCGTATCGATGTCGAGGTGGGCCATCGCCTGACGGTTGACGAACCCCTTCTCGCCTTCACCCGCTCCATGCGTCACCACTACCAGTCACACTATGCCGCCCTCTGCCAGCGCATAGAGACCCCCGCCTACTGGCGTCCCTACCGTCATCTCCTGAATTACTACAAGTCTCCACACATAAGATAAAGTCCATTCGTCTGTAATAAGTCCATTCTCGTCTGTAATAAGTCCATTCGTCCATTCGTCTGAAATAAGTCCATTCGTCCATTCGTCTGTAATAAGTCCATTCGTCCATTCGTCTGTAATAAGTCCATTCGTCAAAAAAAAACAATGAAGGTAGTCATCATAGGCAGCGGCCTCGGAGGCCTGTCATGCGGCTTGATACTGAGTCGCAACGGCTATGATGTCACCATCCTCGAACAGGCCACACAGCCCGGGGGCTGTCTGCAGTCGTTCGCCCGTCACGGCGTCAGTTTCGAGACGGGGCTCCACTTCATAGGCAGCGCCGACCCGGGCCAGGTGCTCCATCGCCTGCTGAGCTATCTCGGCGTCATGGACCACCTGCGGCTCAGCAGGCTCGACCCCTCGGGCTACGACGTCATATCGCTCCAGGGCCGCCAGTTTCGCATGGCCAACGGCCGCGAGGCGTTTATCGACACCCTGGCTGCCGACTTCCCCCACCAGCGCGATGCCCTCCACCGCTATTTCGACGTCATCACCCGGGTAGCGTCAGCCTCCTCGCTCCACACCCTCCGCCGGGCCGGCACCGACACCTCGGCGCTCACCACCGAGTACCAGCTCCGCAGTGTAGACGAGGTGGTCGGCCAACTGGTAGGCGACCCCCTCCTGCGCCAGGTCCTCGTAGGCTGTCTGCCCCTCTATGCCGGCCAGCGTGCCCGCACGCCGTTTGCCACCCATGCCTTCATCACCGACTTCTACAACCAGAGTGCCTTCCGCATCGTGGGCGGCAGTGCCTGCCTGGCCCGGGCCTTGGTCAGCGCCATCAGCCGGCAGGGCGGCCAGGTGGTCTGCAACCACAAGGCCACCTCCATTGTCTGCAACGACACACAGGCCGTGGGCGTAGAGACCTCCTCGCGCTTCTTCCCCGCCGACGTGGTCATAGCGGCCATCCACCCCGCCACGGTCATCAGCCTCTGCGGCTCGCCCCTCCTCCGCCCTGCCTTTCGCCGCCGCGTGCAGGCCCTGCCGGCCACAGTGGGCTGTTTCACCCTCTACCTGCGCTTCAAGCCCCAGACGGTGCCCTACATGAACCACAACTTCTACGGCTACTGCCAGCCCTCGCCCTGGGACTGCGAATGCTATACGCCCAGCCAATGGCCCAAGGGCTATCTCTACATGCACTGCTGCAACTCGGCCCACCAGCAGTGGGCCGACGGGGCTATCATCCTCAGCTATATGCAGTTTTCGGAGGTGGCCCCCTGGCAGGGCACTCCTGTGGGCCATCGTGGCGACGACTACCTACAGCTGAAACACCAGCGGGCGGAGCGACTGATTGAGGCCGTCAGCCACGACTTCCCGGGATTGCGACAGGCCATAGCGGGCTACGACACGTCAACCCCGCTCACCTATCTCGACTATACGGGCACCCCCCGCGGGTCCATGTACGGCATAGCCCGCGACATCACCCTCGGCCCTGCGGCGCGCGTTCACCACCGCACCAGGGTACCCAACCTGCTGTTAGCGGGCCAGAACATCAACTCGCACGGCATTCTCGGCGTTCTCGTGGGCACCATCGTCACCTGTTCCGAACTGCTGACGTCGGAGCATATCTTCAACCAGATTATGAAAGAGAGCAACTCATGAACCCACAGCGCGTCATCATCATTGGCGGAGGCCTCGGCGGACTCTTTACCGGTGCCCTGCTTAGCAAGGAGGGCTACCGCGTCACGGTGCTCGAGCAGAACCCCGTGGCCGGGGGTGGCCTGCAGACTTTCACCCGCGCGGGTGTCACCTTCGAGACGGGCATGCACACCCTCGGTGGGCTACGCCCCGGCGGCTCTATCCACAAGCTCTGCCACTACCTCGGCATACTCGACGGCCTCCGTCTCCGCGATGTCGACACCGGCTGCATGGACGTCATCACCTATCTTTCAATGCATAATGAAGAATGCAGAATGCATAATTGTCAATTGCCGACTGGCAATGGTCAATTCCCCACTTTTGCGGTTCCTTCCGGCCGCGAGGCGTTTACCGACTACTTCGCCCGCTGTTTCCCCGGTGAGGCGGAGGGCGTGCGACGCTATGTCGAGGCGCTCTACCGGCTGGCCGGCGAGGTAGACTTCTTCTACCTCCGCTCCGGGCGCGACGACCTCTTTGCCCACAGTCCCGAGTTTCTGTGGCCGGCCTCTGGACTGATCAGCCATTACATCAAGGACGAACGCCTGCGCGACCTACTGGCCTATATGAACCCCATGTACGGCGGTGTCTACGGCCACACCCCGGCCTATATCCATGCCCTTATCAACGTGCTCTACATCGACGGGCCTTCGCGATTCGTGGGGGGCAGTCAGCAGATGGCAGATGCCCTCGCCGGTGTCATCGCACAGGGGGGCGGCCAGGTAGTCACCTCGGCGCAGGTGACTTCGGTCAGCGTCTCCACCGACCGGCAGTGCACCCACGTCACCACCGCCGACGGCCACGACTACCGCGCTGACCTCTACATATCGGCCATCCACCCCGCCCGGCTCGTCTCCATGACCACCCCGGGGGCTTTCACCAAGGCTTACACCTCGCGGGTCACTACCATTCCCAACACCTGCTCGGCCTTCACGGTCTACATCAAGCTACGGCCCGGAGGTTTCCACTATATCAACCACACGTGCTACTTCCAGGACGGCATCGGACGCGTGTGGCACCATGCCGACTACGACCCCGCCGACCCTGACTGGCCCCACGGATTCATGTACATGACCCCTGCCAGCAGCGACGCCCAGCAGTGGGCCACAACCATGATTGTCAACTGCCTCATGCCTTTCTCGGCTGTCAGCCCGTGGCAGCACACCACCGTAGGCCACCGGGGGCCTGACTACCTCGAATGGAAACAGCGACTCGCCCGGCGGGTGCTCTACCGGCTGGAACAGCTGCACCCCGGCTTCCACCTGGCCGTCGACCAGTGGTGGGCGGCCAGCCCGCTCACCATCCGCGACTACTACGGTCAGCCCGAGGGTGCCCTCTACGGGGTGCGCAAGGACTGCCACGACATCGTGCGCTCTCAGCTGCCCATCGCGACCAAGGTGCGCAACCTGCTGCTCACCGGCCAGAACATCAACCTCCACGGCATCTGCGGCGTTCCGCTCACGGCTGTCAACACCGTCGAGGCCATCGTCGGCCGCGGCCACCTGGTGGATAAAATCAACAAGGCCTACTCAGTAATTAATTTTTAATAAGAAAATGACGAATTTCGACGACATACGACCCTACACCGACGAGGAAATACCCGCTGCCATGCAGCGCATCGTCAGCAGCAGCTTCTTCCCCCTGCTCTGCACCTACGTCTACCCCGACCGCAACCCCGACGACATACGCCGGATGATGCTCGGCTTCAACACCGTCAGCGACTTCCAGCTCGAGGTCATGCGCTGCGTCAACGAGCAGGTCATCAGCCGCTCCATCAGCGATTTCACCTATAGCGGCATAGAGCAGCTCGACACCCGGCGGCGATACCTCTTCGTCAGCAACCACCGCGACATCATGCTCGACGCCTGCCTGCTGCAGTATATCCTCTACCGCCACGGCCACGACACCACCGAAATCACCTTCGGCGCCAACCTCATGTCGTCGCCCCTGGTGGTCGACATTGGCCGGTGCAACAAGATGTTCCGAGTGGAGCGGGGCGGCAACATGCGCGACTTCTACCTATCCTCGCGCCACCTCAGCGACTACATACGCTACGTCATCACCGACAAGCACCAGAGCCTGTGGATAGCACAGCGCAACGGGCGCACCAAGGACGGCCTCGACCTGACCGACCAGGGACTTATCAAGATGTTCTGCATGAGCGACGCCGACGACAAGATAAGGGCCCTGGACAACCTGCACATCGTCCCGGTAGCGGTCAGCTATGAGTGGGAACCCTGCGACCTGCTCAAGGCCCTCGAGCGCTATGAGTCGCGCTTCAGCCGCTACGTCAAACGGCCCGGCGAAGACCTCAACAGCATCATCACGGGCATACTGCAGCCCAAGGGGCGCGTCCACTTCGCCATCTGCCAGCCCCTGACGCGCGACGACCTGCTGCAGTTCGACCACCTCACCACCACCGACTACCACCGGGCCGTAGCCCACCTCATAGACACTCGCATACGCGCCGCCTACCGACTCTGGCCCAACAACTACATAGCCCACGACCTGCGCTACGGCCAGCAGCGTTACCGCGACCACTACTCGCCGCAGCAACTCCGGCAGTTTCTCGACAGCACGACCCGGCTCCACGACTTCGACGTCGCCGACCCCGACACGCTCCGCGACCTTTACCTCGCCATCTATGCCAACCCCGTCAACTCATAAGAAAAGCTCACATCAGGAATGAAGAAGAAACTACTCCGCGCCTGCACTGTCTCCATGTCCATCGGCTTCGTCCAGGGCATGATACCCGACCTCATGAAACGCTACGAGGTCGTCATACTCTCATCGCCAGGCCCCGAGATGGACGACGTCAGGCAGCGCTACGGCGTACGCACCATCCCCGTGCCCATGGAGCGCCACATCGCGCTGCTGCGCGACCTGCGCTCACTGTGGCTACTCTACCGCGTCATGCGCCGTGAGCGTCCCGACATAGTCCACTCGCTCACCCCCAAGGCCGGCCTGCTCTGCATGCTCGCGGCCTGGATGGCGCGAGTCCCCGTGCGCGTCCATACGTTCACGGGCCTCGTCTTCCCCACGGCCACGGGCCTGCAGCGGCGGGTGCTCATGACGACCGACGCCATTACCTGTCGCTGTGCCACCCATGTCATACCTGAGGGCGAAGGGGTCAGGAGCGACCTCATCAGCTACCACATCACCCGCAAGCCGCTGCGCGTGCTGGGCTACGGCAACATCAGGGGCATCGACCTGCAGCGCTTCAGCCCGCGACCGGAGGTTGAAGCCCTGGCCACGCCCCTGCGACGGCCAGACTGTTTCACATTCCTCTTTGTGGGGCGCATCGTTCGCGACAAAGGCATCAACGAACTCGCCGAGGCCTTCCGCCGGCTCTACAGTAGCCACCCCCACACCCGCCTCTTCCTGGTAGGGCCTTATGAGGACGACCTCGACCCCATCTCCACCGAGGCACGCCATACCATCGACACATGCCCGGCCATACACGCCGTAGGCCCGGTGGAGGGCGACCCCCTGCTGGCCTACTATGCGGCGGCCGACTGCTTCGTATTCCCCAGTTACCGCGAGGGGTTCCCCAACACGGTGCTCGAAGCGGGGGCCATGGCGCTGCCCTCCATAGTGACCGACATCAACGGGTCGCGCGAGATCATCACCAACCGGCTCAACGGTCTCATCGTCCCCCCTCGCCGTGCCGATGCCCTTCTTCAGGCCATGGAGCAAGTCATGACCGACACCGGCTTGCGCCAGACACTGGCCACCAATGCCCGCCCCATGATTGCCTCACGCTTCGACCAGTACTACGTACGCCAGTGCCTCTACGACTTCTACGCCGCTCTCTGACTAAAGGAAGCAAAAACCATGCTATGAGTGCTATAGCCGGCCATAACACATTGCGACACAAGGCGTTATCCTATAGCATAGTTTACTGAAACTATGCTATAACTGTGCTATGAACTATGCTATAGCAGCCAGCCAGGGGTGGAGCTTCTGTTTTTGCGTAGGCGCGCAAGGTGTTTTGCGATGGCGCGCAAGGCGTTTTGCGCCTACGCGCAAGG
>CAMNJY010000064.1 GCA_946541745.1 uncultured Prevotellaceae bacterium | reverse complement strand
TTCATCGACGAGATTCACCGCCTGTCGCCCGTCGTCGAGGAGTACCTCTACTCGGCCATGGAGGACTACCGCATAGACATCATGATCGACAAGGGCCCCTCGGCCCGGTCGATACAGATAGACCTCAACCCCTTTACGCTGGTCGGCGCCACGACGCGCAGCGGTCTGCTCACGGCGCCCCTGCGTGCCCGTTTCGGCATCAACATGCACCTGGAGTACTACCAGCCCGAGACGCTGCAGAAAATCATTGAGCGGTCGAGCAGCATCCTGGGCGTGCCCATCACCGAAGACGCCGCCCTCGAAATAGCCGGACGCAGCCGGGGCACGCCCCGTATAGCCAACGCGCTGCTGCGCCGTGTGCGCGACTTTGCCCAGGTGAAGGGCAACGGGCGCATAGACACCAAGATAACGCAGATAGCACTGACGGCGCTGAACATTGACCAGTATGGCCTTGACGAGATAGACAACAAGATACTGCTGACCATCATCGACAAGTTCCGTGGCGGCCCCGTGGGACTGACCACCATAGCTACCGCCATCGGCGAGGATGCCGGAACGGTGGAAGAAGTCTATGAGCCATTCCTCATCATGGAGGGTTTTGTAAAGCGAACTCCACGGGGGCGCATGGTGACCGAATTGGCCTACCGCCACTTCGGACGCAACCCCTACACGGGCAACATTATGGAACCTAATTTGTTTGAGTGAAAAAGTTTGTCCAATTTATTGTGTCACAGTACATTGCATTATTTAAAATATCTTCTACACTTTCTCTCTATTTAACACGTTTTCACTAAAAATATATGCTTTTCTGCTTTTATTTTAGTACATTTGTACCGAAATAAAACCAAAAAGGAATGAGTCGGGACAAAAATTGCAGCAAGCACCTCTCAAAGACGCTGGCCGGTAGTATTGCCGTGTCAGAATTTTTGCATGTATGTGTATGTGGTAATATCGTTGACGTCAATGTCCCGCTGCCTGTCAGGGTTCAAAGCCAAGGGAGTCAACAACTGGTAAGAAACATGCCACAGCTAAAAAGGGCATTGGCAACAGGGCCGGCTTTAGTTAAAAATCTACAAACTGCTGGCGGGTATCAGCCCCGTCTGACTACTATCACGTGAGTAATAACCAACAAATAGAAACTTTTTATGCACATCGGACAAAGAATTAAGGAAGTGCTGCTCAATCAGCACAAGCCTGTAACCTGGCTCGCCAGAGAAATCAACTGCGAGCGTACTAATGTTTATAACATATTCAGTAGAAAGGATATCAGCACCGGATTATTAGAAAAGATTTGCCATATCCTGAATCACGACTTTTTCAAGGAACTTTCAGAGGAGACTTTCAAGGGTGGCAAGCAAAAATAGATAGAAAAACGCTTGTACATCTCACATTTTTTTATTAACTTTGCCCACAAATATGAGAACAGGAGTATTTGTGGGCACTTTTGATCCCTTCACCATCGGCCATGATTCTATTGTGAGGCGCGCCTTGCCGCTCTTCGACCGTCTGGTTATCGGCGTCGTGGGCGACAATGTGAACAAGCCCAATATGACCCCGGCGGCCCGGCGGCTGGAGGCCATCGCCCGCCTTTACAGCCGGCAGCCGGCTGTCGAGGTGAAACCCTTCTTCGGGCTGGCCATGGATTTTGCCCGGCAGGAGGGCGCCCAATTTATAGTCAAGGGCGTGCGCTCGGTCGCCGACTTTGAGTATGAGCAGTGGCAGGCCGACTTCAACCGCCAGTTGGGCGGCGTGGAGACCATCCTGCTCTACACCGAGCCAGAGCTGGCCAGCGTGTCGAGCAGTGCCCTGCGCGAGCTGAGCCACTTCGGCGTCGACGTCAGCCGGTTTCTGCCCCAGCCGGAATGATTTGGCAATGAGCATTGAAAATTAGCAACTATGATTACCTACAGCACCGAAAACGTCAGAATGCCCGCCATACGCCGCCGCGACACTACGGCCTGGATTCGCCGCGTGGCCGCCGCCTATGGCAAGAGGGTGGGCGAGGTGGGCTACCTCTTCTGCGACGATGAGCACATACTCGAAGTCAACCGTGAGTATCTGGGCCATGATTACTATACCGACATCATCACCTTTGACTATGATGAAGGCGACACCCTCAATGGCGACATCGTCATCTCGCTGGACACCGTGCGAACCAACGCGGAGAAGTTCAACAAGGCCTACGACGACGAGCTCCACCGCGTCATCATCCACGGCATACTCCATCTCTGCGGCATCAACGACAAAGGCCCCGGCGAGCGCGAGATTATGGAAGCCGCCGAAGACCGGGCGCTGGCACTGCTCAAAACCGCCGGAGAAGGTCGCTGACACGGCTCAAAACCACTGGAGGAGGTCGCTGAACCGCTCTATCTTTATCATCCGCTCGTGGTCGAAGTCCTCGGTGTGCTCCAGCTGCCAGGTCACGTGGAAGGGAATGTGGACGGCCCACGCCCCGATGGCCAGGGCCGGGGCCACGTCGCTCTTCAGCGAGTTGCCCACCATGAGCAGTTCCGAGGGGTGGCAGTGCTGGTGCTCGCAGAGGGCGAGAAACTCGCGCTGCGTCTTGTCGCTCGTAATTTCCACATCGTCGAAATAGCGGAGCAGGCCTGAACGCCGCAGCTTGTTCTCCTGGTCTTGCAGCTCGCCTTTGGTGAAGCAGACAAGTCTGGTGCCGCCACCTTGAGCGTTGGCCGCCGTCGCCTCGCTGTCTGTTTCCAGGCGTTCGCGGAGCGCTCTCAGTGTCTCCTCAACGCCGGGCAGAGGAGTGGCGGGCAGTTGCAGCAGCTCTTTGCAGTGGGCCAGCAGGTCTGAGAGCTGGCTGCTGCTGACGTGGTCGCCCCCTACGCGCAGGGCCGTCTCCACGATGGATATGGTAAACGCCTTGCAGCCGTAGCCCAGGTCGGCCATGTTGGCACTCTCGGTGTTGAAAAGCTCAAGCTTGGGCTGGTCGCAGTAAGGGGCGATGAGGCTGTAGAGATGCTCTTCAACCTGTTCGAAATACGACTGGCAGTCCCACAGGGTGTCGTCGGCGTCGATGGCTATAACCTTGATGTGTCTGTTCAAAGCTTCTTCCTTTTTAGTGGTGCAAAAGTAGGCAAAAAAGCCGAAAACGCAAAACTTTCAATGCAACAATTGTACAAAATATGCTACAATTGTTCAAAAGTGTAGTAAATGGCGGCGAAAGACTTTGAGGCTTGCTTCCATTTTTATAACTTTGCACAGTAAAAAATAACCCCAGAAAACGAAATTTCCCTATGAGAACAGTCCGCTCTATGGTGAGTAGTCACCGTTTGTTAGTTATCGTGGCCGCGTTGTGGATGAGTGTCGGCGCAGGCGCAGATAATGTCTTGCGCACTATCAAGAGTGTGCAGGCGGTCAGCGTAGAGGTGCCCGTGGGCCATGCCCCCCGGTTGCCCTACCGGCTGTGGGTCACCTATTCCGATGGCCATGCTGAGTATCGTCAGGTGAAGTGGCAGAACAGCTCGCTCGTCAGGGAGCAGGCCGAGGCCAATGCCGACATGACCCCCGTGGGCACCGACTACAAGGTGAAGGGCTACATCACCGGCGACAACTCGACCCCCAACGGCTATCCTGTGACAGCCGACGTCCGTGTCACCGCCGGCGAGTGGGCCGTGCCGTCGCATCAGCCGGTGGCCACGACCTTGCCATTAAATAAGGTGACCATCGACGGCGACAACCGGCTGACGTGGAACCGCAACATGGACATCGACCACCTGCTGACACTCGACGTCAGGCAGCAGCTCTACAACTACCGCGACACCTATGGGCTGCCCACCGAGGGCTACCCCGAGGCCGACGGGTGGGACTCGCCGACGACCAAGCTCAAGGGCCACGGCTCGGGCCACTACATGTCGGCCATGGCCATGGCCTTCGCCAGTTGTCAGGATGCCGTGAAGCGTGACCGGCTGAGGCGGAATATCAGGCTCATGGTCGACGAGCTGCGCCGCTGCCAGGAGCGCACCTTCGTGTGGAGCGACTCGCTGGGCCGCTACTGGGAGGCCCGCGACTTTGCCCCCGAGGAGGAGCTGCAGAAGATGGGCGGCACGTGGCAGGACTTCGACCGCTACAAGCGGCAGTACGCCCGTTACGGCTACGGCTATCTGAACGCCATACCGGCCCAGCACTGCGTGCTGATAGAGAAATATGCGCCCTACAACAACGACCAGGGCGTGTGGGCCCCTTACTATTCGGTGCATAAGCAGTTGGCCGGACTCATCGACATTGCCACCTACATAGACGACCCGGCGGTGGCCAGCAAGGCCCTCCTGGTGGCCAAGGACATGGGCCTGTGGGTGTGGAACCGTATGCACTACCGCACCTATGTCAAGAGCGACGGCCGCCAGGACCAGCGGCGCGCCCGCCCCGGCAACCGCTACGAGATGTGGAACATGTATATCGCCGGCGAGGTGGGCGGCATGGCCGAGTCGCTGGCCCGCCTGTCGTCAATGACCGGCAATGCCGAGGAAAAGGCCCGCCTGACGGAGGCCGCCCAGTGCTTTGACAGCCCCGCCTTCTTCGACCCCCTGGCCCGCAACGTCGATGCCATCCGCACGCGCCACGCCAACCAGCACATACCGATGGTGACCGGCGCCCTGCGTATCTTCCACGAGACGGGCAAGCCCTACTACTATAACCTGGCACAGAATTTCTGGACCATGATTCAGGGCCGCTACCGCTACGCCATGGGCGGCGTGGGCAACGGCGAGATGTTCCGCCAGCCTTATTCGCAGATTACCTCCATGTGTGGCAACGCCACCAGCTGGGGCGGCCGTGAGCTGCACCCCGAGCCTACCATCAACGAGACCTGCTGCGCCTACAACCTGGCCAAGCTGACCAAGGACCTGGCCTGCTACCGGCCTGACGACGCCGCCTACATGGACTACTACGAGCGGGTGCTCTACAACCAGCTGGTAGGCTCGCTCCATCCCCGCCACTATGCCGTGCTCTACCAGTATGCCGTAGGCCTGAACGCCTCCAAGCCCTGGGGCAACGAGACGCCGCAGTCCACCTGTTGCGGCGGTACGGGGGCCGAGAACCATGTGAAATACCAGGAGGCCACCTATCTGGTCAGCGACAATACCGTGTGGGTGGGCCTCTACATGCCCACCACCGCCCAGTGGGACCAGCAGGGCGTCATCATCCACCAGCAGTGCCAGTGGCCGGCCGAGCACAGCGTCATCACCGTGTCGCCGCAAAAGTCTGCACGGGCTACGTTCGCCATGAAGCTCCGCGTGCCCTACTGGGCCACCGGGGGCTTCGACGTCAGGCTCAACGGCCGCAGCATAGCCCCCAGCTACCAGCCCGGCACGTATGTGGAGATACCGGCCCGCAAGTGGACAGCCGCTGACCGCGTGGAGGTCTTCATGCCCTTCACCAAGCACCTGGACTTCGGCCCCGACAAGATGGATGCCGCTCCCGCCTACAAGGCCGGCGGCAAGACGGAGTACACGCCCATGTGGACGGGGGCGCTGATGTATGGCCCGCTGGTCATGGCCACCACCGGACTGACCGACTGGGACCAGGCCACGGTGGCCGTGAGCGCTGACCTGAGCGACGTGACCCTCAGCGGTGCCAGGCCGGGCACGGGCGCCGACGCCCAGCTTTACACCCTGCAGTTCCAGGGCCGCACGTTTGTGCCCGACTACTATGCCGACCGCGGCGTCACCCACTACCTGCGCATGGAGCTGCCAACGCCGTCGCTGCCCTCCAACCTCTCCTCGCCGTCTCAGATAGACAAGTCGGCCCTGCGCGAGCTGCTGCTCGTGGCCAAAGGCCGTCAGGACGAGCAGCAGGCCTGGCAGGCGCTGGCCGTCAAGGTGCCTGAATATGCGCCGTGGGCCGTTCATGGCTATCAGCGCATGGCCGACCAGTATGCCAAGGCACAGCCCATCCTCGAGGCCGCCGACGGGCAGTACAGTCAGGAGGACATCGACAAGGCGGCCTCGGCCCTGAACGGCATCATCAACTCCATGCGCCCGGGCAACCTGCCTGAGCTGGAGGACATGGACGAGCTGATGCAGCTGCTGGAAAAGGCGCGTAAGATGCCCGAGGGCGACCGTCAGCTGGACCGCGCCATAGGCTATGCCAACATGGTGGTGAAATATGTCAGCGACGGCAGCGGCACCATGGACATGATAGAGCGTGCCACCCGCCAGCTGAAGGAAGTGGTGAAGTAGGGTGCCCGCGTTGTGGCCTACGGCTCGTGGCGCGGAAAGGTCATCCTTTCGTCCCAGGCCATGCGCTCGGCGTAGTGATGCTTGCCGTGCCGCCGTATGTAGTCTATGCAGGCGGCGCGGTCGCTGTTGAAGAGGTAGCCGAAGAGGCGCCCTGCGAGGTTGTTGTAGGTGCGGCACTGACGCACATCGTCTATGGAACAGTCGGCGCAGGTGTTGAGGCCCCTCTTCTGGCAGCACTTCCTGATGCTGCACCACTGCGGCGCCTTGTTGCGCAGGGGAGGGGAAGCGGTGGCCGCCGACGTGCGGCAGCCCGGACACTTCCCCTTCAGGTACTTGCGGCATGCTCCGCAGTAGAGACCGCAAGCTGCTATCAGCTCAGTGTTATTTGTGATAGGTTTCATAGTTCAGTCCTGTTAGTTGTTGTGGTGATTTCTTTTGGCGACGGGAACCTGGATGATGGTGAGCCACTTCTCAGGCTGTTTCTGGTTCCACGGCCCCTCTACAAATTGGTAGCGCAGCAGGTTGCTCACCTGGTAGCCGTGGTCGTCGAGATACTGGAACAGCTCGGCAAAGTTCGCGTGGAGCTGCTCGTATGGGCCGTAGCACTTCATGCAGACGGCCTGCGGCTCCTCCGGCAGTCGGCGGAACTTCACTATCGGCGTGTCTTCCATGGCGGCTTCCACCTGTTCGCAGTATTCCACGTCGATGTTCTCAGACTTGAACTCCTGCTCGTGCTCCACGATGAAGCTGTAGATGGGCAGTGTGCGGCGGCACCCCGTGCGCTGTATCTCGGGGCCTATGACGTCGGCGCAGAGGGCTCTCAGGTCGGAGCGCCGGGCAAGCGTCTCACGGTGCGAGGCTACGGTGATGGCGGGCAGCGGCTGCACGCCGATGCGCTCGCGGGCCTCCATCTGCGACCTTGTGTCGACGATGCGGCGTAGCAGCACCAGCCTCTCCTGCAGCGTCCTGAGCAGTTCTTCCACCTGTTTTATCTTCGCCTCCAACTGTGGCACGCTGGGCATGTGGGTGCCTTCGTCCAGCAGGTCGCGCACCTCTTCCAGCGAGAACCCCATCTCCTTCAGCCTCAGTATGCCGTTGAGCTGTTGCATCTGCGCCACGTCGTAGTAGCGGTAGCGCGTCCACTCGTCTACCTCATTGGGCACCAGCAGCTTCAAGCGCTCGTAGTGCCGCAGTGTTTTCACCGTTACCTGGCAGAAACGCGAAAACTCGCCAATGGTCAGTCTCATCCTCTTGTTCATTATTCGTATCACTATTGTGGTTGCAAAGATAAGGCCTGCCCTAAGGTACGTGTCATGGATAGGGGTAAATTTTTATGATTTATTGACGCTCTACCCCCTCTTTTTTGCATTTTTATAGGAATAAGCCTCCGTATTCCGAAAAAAACAGTTATCTTTGCAGCCGACACTGGGAACGCGGGTGCCCTCGCCCGCATCTGTGGCGGGCGAGGGCGCCCGCGTTCCCCGGCAAATAGTGAAAATAACTATTAGTTATAGAAGAAGTTTATTATTATCTGACAACAACAAATGAAGCAACTTCTGAAAGTACTGGTCATCGTGGCTGTCGTTTTTGTGGTCGCCACCGTCGGCGGCAGTTTCTATATGCTTTCCTATTCACTGAGCCCCGACCCTGCGGGCCGCGACACCACCCAACGCTACCAGCGGATGGCCGAGCGCCACCCGGAGGCCATGCCGTGGATGGACAGCCTGAAGGCTGTCGGCGGCCTGCGCGACACCTTTGTCACCATGCCCACCGGCGAGCGCCACCACGGCTACTACGTCCGCCGCGACAGCAGTCAGCGCGTGGCCATCGTGCTGCATGGGTGGCGCAACTCTGCCATCGACATCATGCACATAGGGCGCGTTTACCACCAGCTGTTGGGCTGCCATGTGCTCATGCCCGACCTCCATGCCCACGGGCTCAGCGAGGGCGACGCCATAGGCATGGGCTGGCACGAACGCCTCGACGTGCTCCACTGGATGGAGGTGGCGGCCTGGCTCTTCGGTGCCGGCGACTTTGTCGTCCACGGCGTGTCCATGGGGGCTGCCACGACGATGAACGTCTCTGGCGAAGCCATGCCGCCGTGCGTCAGGACGGTGCGCTTTGTGGAGGACTGCGGCTACACCAGCGTCTGGGACGAGTTCCACTACGAGATGGGCGAGGAGTTTGGCCTGCCCGCTTTCCCGCTGATGTACACCAGCTCGCTGCTCTGCCGGCTGAGAAACGGGTGGAGTTTCGGCCAGGCCGCCCCCTTGGAGCAGGTCAGGCGCTGTCAGGCTCCTATGCTTTTCATCCATGGCGACGACGACCACTTCGTGCCTTCCTGGATGGTTCATCCGCTCTATGAGGCCAAACCCGGCGTCAAGCAGCTCTGGATAACCCGCGGCACGGCCCACGCCAAGTCATACAGCGACTATACCAATGAATATATCGGCAGACTGCAGGCATGGATGAAAACACCATAATCAACGAGGCTACCCGCGACTTCATCTGCCGCCATGGCGACGACGACGTGCGCCAACTGGCCTTGCGCGGTACGCGAGACGCGGCGGTAGACCTGCCCCTGGCCCTCGACCAGATAGCGGGCCGACAGGCGGCGCGCCGCAAGCTGCCGTCATGGGCTGCGGTGGAGGGCATCGTCTATCCGCCCCACCTGTCAATGGAGCAGTGTAGCAGTGAGCCCACTGCCCTTTACAAGCAGGCGATAGCCCGTCGCCGGTCTGGCAAGCAGACATTTGTCGACCTGACGGGTGGCTTCGGTGTCGATTTTGCGTTCATGGCGTGCGGGTTCAGCGAGGCGGTCTATGTGGAGCGTCAGGAAAAGCTCTGCGCCATAGCCCGCCACAACTTCACGCTGCTGGGGCTGACGCAGGCCGAGGTGGTGTGTGCCGAGGCGGAGGACTATCTGCAGCAGATGGAGCCTGTAGACCTTGTCTTTATAGACCCTGCCCGGCGCGACCTTCATGGCGGTCGCACCTATGCCCTCAGCGACTGCACGCCCGACGTCCTGCAGCTGCTCGGCGAGCTACTGTCCAAAGCGCGCTCTGTGTTGCTGAAACTCTCGCCCATGCTCGACTGGCGCAAGGCGGTGGCTGACATCGGGCAGCCATACGTCAGCGAGGTGCACATCGTCTCCGTCCGCAACGAGTGCAAGGAGCTGCTCTTGCTGGTGGAACCCACACCCACCCCCGACCCCTCCTCGAGGGAGGGGAGGTTAGTCTGTGTGAATGACAGTGTTGTATTTGAGGTCCCGTTAGTGTCCATCAGCCACCCGTCCAATACGACTCCCCTCCCTTGGGGAGGGGTCGGGGGTGGGTTTCTCTACGAGCCTAACGCCTCCATCATGAAGGCGGGCTGCTTCGCCGAAGTCGCCCAGCGTTACGGCGTGTCGCCCTTGGCCCCTAACAGCCACCTCTACGTTGCCGACAGGGCGGTGGAGCACTTCCCCGGCCGCACATTCCGTATCACCGCCGTCTCTACCCTCAACAAGCGCGACCTGAAAACCCATCTCTGCGGTCTCACCCAGGCCAACATCACCGTCAGAAACTTCCCCCTTTCGGTAGCCGAGCTGCGCCGCCGCCTGAAACTGAGCGAGGGTGGCAGCACCTATATCTTTGCTACCACCCTCGCCTCGGGCGAAAAAGTCCTGCTGCTCTGCAGCAGAGACTGAACTTGCTTATTCCTCTACCTCGATGGTCTCCTTGTAAACGCGGATGCCCTCACCGTCGATGATGACGCAGCGGTTCTTGTCGTTCTCGGCAAACGGCTGCACGGTGTCACCCTTTGAGTCGACGGTGATGATGCTCGGGTCGACGCCGTAGCGCTTCACGAGGTCGTCCTTGAACTGGTTGGCACGCGAGGCGGCGTACTTCTTGTTGATGGTAGGATTACCCGTACCCTTGTCGGCGTAGCCCACGATGCTCACCTTGACGTTCTTGTTCTCCTTGATGAACTTGGCCACCTGCTCCATGATGGCGCTCGGCGTCTCGTTGGCGCTGACGCGGATGGCGTAGAACACCTCCTTGTGCAGTTTCACGGCCTCCTCCTTCTCAATCTCCTTCTTCACCTTCTTCTTCTCCACCACGGGAGCAGGCACCACGACGGGGGCGGGCTCCACCACGGGAGCCGGCTCTACGTGCTTATGCTCGCACTTCGAGTAGCGGTGGCCGAAGCGCCAGCTCAGGCCCAGCATGCCGCTGATCATCCAGTCGTCGGCGTCGTTGGTCTTTGAGTTGAAGCGGTCGTCCATGCTGTTGGCATCCACCTCTAACGACACGCCGAAGGGCTTCGTCACGTTGGTCTCCAGGCGCAGACCGGCCCTCAGGTTGTGGCTCAGGCGGTTTTTGCTGTCCCAGGCTAAGGGTGCCATGTTGGGGTTGGCCTGGATGATGTCCTTCATGTCATCGTTCTTCCAGGCGTTGGCCAGTCCGATACCGCCCACGAAGATGAGGTTCAGCGGGCGGCTGTAGTTCTGGCTGAACAGGTTGCTGATGTTCAGCAGCAGGTCGGCGTCGGTGGTGATGAAGTTCCACTTGTAGTTCTTGTCCAGGTTCTCAAAGCGCCCCTTGGCCTGCAGGCCTGACACGTGCAGACGGGCACCCACGACGGGTGTGAAGTAGTGTCCCAGCGAGACGGCTCCGATGGGCATGATGAGTTTGTCAATCTTGGCGTCGGTCGTTGTCCACTCCACGCCGCCTTGCACTTCCACAAAGCTGTAAGACTTCAGCTTACTGCAGTTCTGTTTGCAGTCTTGTGCCATCACGGCACTCGACGTGAGCAGCGAAAAGGCTGCGAGCATAAAAATTTTTTTCATACTGAATTGCAATTAGTAATTAAAATTTATCTTTTTTCTTATTATGTTACATGCTTCCAACGTGCAAAAGTAATTTAACTTATTGAAAAAACCAAATTTTTCTTTCTTTTTTTGAGAAAATAAGCGTATCTTTGCCACATATTTTTGCGAAAACAGTATTTTTCAGTATCAGAAAATGGCATCAGTAGAAATAAAGAAGGTAGAAACGAGAAAGGACCTGACGGCTTTCATCGACCTGCATTACGAGTTATACAAGGGCAACCGGTATGATGCCCCCAACCTGTTCAGCGACGAACTGAACACGTTGAGCCGCGACAAAAACCCGGCCTTCGAGTTCTGTGAGGCTGAGTATTTTCTGGCTTACAAGGACGGGCGGCTGGCAGGGCGCGTGGCCGCCATCATCAACCACCGCTACAATGAGCAGTGGCAGCGGCGCGCCGTCCGCTTCGGGTGGATCGACCTGGTGGACGACCTTGAGGTGATGCGTGCCCTGCTGGGCGCTGTCGAGGACTACGGGCGGCAGAAGGGCATGACCGAGGTCATTGGCCCATTGGGCTTCACCGACATGGACCCCGAGGGCATGCTCATCCACGGGTTTGACCAGCTGGGCACCATGGCCACCATCTACAACTACGAGTACTACCCGCGGCTGATGGAGCAGGTAGGGGGCTACGTCAAGGACAACGACTACGTGGAGTACAAGGCCTTCGTGCCCAAGGGCGCCATGCCCGAGAAGTTCTCGAAGGTGGCCCAGATGGTTGAGAAGCGCTACAACCTGCACTGCCCGCGGCTGAAGCGCAGCCAGGTGTTCGGCCCCGAGCAGTACGGCCAGAAGGTGCTCGACGTGGTCAACAAGACCTTCGGCGGCCTCTATGGCTACTCCCAGATGACGCAGCGCCAGATAGACCAGTACGTGCATGAGTATTTCAAGTACTTCTCCATGGACATGCTTTGCGTCATCGAGGACTGGAACCTTCCCGACCATCCCGTCGTCGGTGTCGGCATCAGCATACCCTCGCTGACCAGGGCGCTGCAGAAGTGCCGCAAGGGCCGCCTATGGCCCTTCGGCTGGTGGCACCTGTTCAGGGCGCTCTATCTGAAGAAGACCGACATCGTAGACTGCCTGCTCATCGGCGTGCTGCCCGAGTACCGGGCAAAGGGTGCCAACGCCCTGCTCTTCTACACCCTCATACCTGTCTACCAGAAGTACGGCTTCAAGTGGGGCGAGACCCACGTCCACATGGAGTCGAACACCGCCGTCCAGGCCCAGTGGCAGTATCTTGAGAACGAGCAGCACAAGCGCCGCCGCTGCTATAAGAAGGCGCTGTAGCCCCACCCCCAGCCCCTCCCCGATGGGAGGGGAGGACTAACTTAAAATCATAAAAAACAACAACCGAATGGATAATATAAAAGAAATGCAGGGCGACACGACTCCCCTCCCCGTCAGGGAGGGGCAGGGCGCATCCCCTGCCGACGGCGCCTCTCCCGTCGACTACACCGACGACAACATACGCCACCTGTCGGACATGGAGCACGTGCGCACCCGGCCCGGTATGTACATCGGCCGGCTGGGCGACGGCTCGCTGCCCGAGGACGGCATCTATGTGCTGCTCAAGGAGGTCATCGACAACTCGATAGACGAGTTCAAGATGCACGCCGGCGACCGCATCGAAATCACGGTCGATGACAACCTGCGCGTCAGCGTGCGCGACTACGGCCGCGGCATTCCGCAGGGCAAGCTCATCGAGGCCGTGTCGGTGCTCAACACCGGCGGCAAGTACGACTCCAAGGCGTTCAAGAAGTCTGTAGGCCTGAACGGCGTGGGTGTGAAGGCCGTCAACGCGCTGAGCTCGCACTTCGAGGTGCGCTCCTTCCGCGAGGGCAAGGTGCGCATGGCCACCTTCGAGCGGGGCGAGATGACCAGCGACCGCACGGAGCCTACGCAGGACGAGACCGGCACCTACATCTATTTCGAGCCCGACGCCACGCTGTTTCAGAACTACCAGTTCCACGACGAGATCGTGGAGAACATGCTGCGCAACTATACGTACCTGAACACCGGGCTCACCATCATGTACAACGGCCGGCGCATCCTCTCGCGCCACGGCTTGGAGGACCTGCTCAAGGACCGCATGACCACCGAGGCCCTGTACCCCATCATCCACCTGCAGGGCGAGGACATCGAGATAGCCTTCACCCATGCCA
>CAMNJY010000063.1 GCA_946541745.1 uncultured Prevotellaceae bacterium | reverse complement strand
TGTTCCCGCTTGATGCTCTCGCGCTCGATTTCGAGCTGCGTGCGGCGGCGGATGACCTCGTCGAGCTCCTCGGGCACGGAGTCGCGCTCCATGCGGAGCTTGGCGGCGGCCTCGTCCATCAGGTCGATGGCCTTGTCGGGCAGGAAGCGCTCGGTGATGTAGCGCTCAGAGAGCTGCACGGCGGCGATGCAGGCATCGTCGGTGATGCGCACCTTGTGGTGGTTCTCGTAGCGCTCCTTCAGACCACGGAGGATCGAGATGGCCGAGAGCTCGTCGGGCTCGTCGACCATGACGGTCTGGAAGCGTCGCTCCAGAGCCTTGTCCTTCTCGAAGTACTTCTGGTACTCGTTCAGCGTGGTGGCACCGATGGCGCGCAGCTCACCGCGTGCCAGGGCGGGCTTCAGAATGTTGGCGGCGTCCATGGCGCCCTCGCCGCCACCGGCACCTACGAGCGTGTGGATCTCGTCGATGAAGAGGATGATGCGGCCGTCGGCCTGCGTCACCTCGTTGATGACCGACTTCAGTCGCTCCTCGAACTCGCCCTTGTACTTCGCACCGGCGACCAGTGCGCCCATGTCGAGCGAGTAGAGCTGCTTGTCCTTCAGGTTCTCGGGCACGTCGCCGCGGACGATACGCCCGGCGAGACCCTCGACGATGGCCGTCTTACCCGTGCCCGGCTCGCCGATGAGGATGGGGTTGTTCTTCGTGCGCCTTGACAGGATCTGCAGCACACGGCGTATCTCGTCGTCGCGGCCGATGACGGGGTCGAGCTTGCCCTGACGGGCCAGCGACACCAGGTTCTTGGCGTACTTCTCGAGCGACTGATAGTTGTCGTCGGCCGACTGCGACTGCACCTTCTGGCCGTGGCGCAGCTCGAGGATGGCCTGGCGCAGGTCGCGCTCGGTCATGCCGGCGTCCTTCAGCATGCGGCTCACGCTGGAGTCGACGACGAGCAGGGCCAGCAGCAGGGGCTCCACGCTGACAAACTCGTCGCCCATCTCTGCCGAGAGCTCCTGAGCCTTCATCAGCACGCGGTTGGAGTCGTTGGAGAGGTAAGGCTCGCCGCCCTGCACGCGGGCCAGGTGCTGCAGCTCCGTGCGGCAGAGCATCTCTATCTGCTGCGGGTTAACGCCCAGCTTCTGGAAGAGGAAGCCAGTGACGTCTTGCGCCTTGTCCATGAGCGCCATCAGCAGGTGTACGGGCTCAATGGACTGCTGTCCGTTCTGTCGTGCCTGGAGTACGGCTTGCTGCACGGTCTCCTGGGCCTTGATGGTAAACTTGTCTAATGTCATAATCAGTGTCTCCTTTCTTTTCGTTAGTTTCGTTCTACCCACAGTGCAACAAAGGGCGTGCCGCACGTCGGGTCGCCGACAAAGTGGCGCACGGAGCCGACAAATTGTCACACCGCAGAAAAAAAACGCCAAAACGCGCCCGAAAGGCCGAAAAATTTGGCCGTTTCAGAAAAAAAGCGTAACTTTGCCGACAGTAACAACCAATCGACCCGAACGATGAAGACAACCCTATTACTGATGACTATGACACTACTCGGACTATTCAGCGGCTGCAAGACCACCGGCGGCAACGCCAAGGCCCCACAGCAGCCAGCACCCACCATGCCGCAGGGAGAGCTCGTAGAGGTGGACTACCACTACCAGGGCATGGCCATGGAGATGATTGGCTCGCCGCGACTGCAGCGGCAGACCGACGGCCGGGCGCTGCTCTCATTCGAGCTCTACGGACAGGAGCGGCAGTTCGAGGTCAGCGACACGCTGCTCGCGGCCGCCCGCGCCATCATCGAGGAGGAGCGCATGTACGAGTACGGCGTGAGCTACGACCTGGTGATGGACGGCGCCATGATACTCGACGGCTACTCATGGAGCTTCGGCGCCACCTTCCTGGCGGCCGACAGCACGCAGGTGCGCCTCTCGTCGAGGGGCAGCAACGCCGAGCCCGACGGCGACGGCCTGTACCGCCTGCGCCGGCTGCTGACCGATGCCGCCATGCCCTTCGCCCGGCAGGAGATGGAGCAGGAGCAGGGCCGGTAGCCGACCCTTAAAGAACGCGCCGAAGCGTTAAACTTTCTAATATTTAGCGCCACATTGCCCGCCATGCAAGGAAAAATGCTTACCTTTGCGGGTGAAGTGGCGCGTTGCTGGCCGTAGAGCCAGTGAACCGCCCGCGAACGAACCCTTAACCTCACAACTAAGAAGATGAAAAAGAAACTGTTACTGACCACGATAGTACTGATGTTGCCTATGTGGATTTTCGCCCAGACCTACAGCAGCCTGTGGAAGCAGGTGAAGGACGCTGAAGACCGCGATCTGCCCAAGACCGAGCAGGAGTTACTCACCAAGATTGCCCAGAAGGCCGAGAAGGAGCGCGCCTACGGACAGCTGCTCAAGGCCGAGGTGCAGCACGCACGCTCGCTCAGCAGCGTCAGCCCCGACTCGCTGCCCACAGCCGTCGGACGCCTGAAGCAGCGCGAGGCGCAGGCCGCCGGCAACGTGGTGCTGCAGGCCGTCTACGACGCCGTGCTGGGCTACATCTACAACCACGTGGACATCGACACCGACGAGGAGACCGTCGACGGCCTGGACCTCATCAAGAACCCCGCCGAGCGCCGCCGCCACCTGGCCCGCTACTACTACGACCGCGCACTGGCCCACCCGAAGGAGCTGGCCAAGACGAAGGCCGCCAGCTACGAGCCCTTCGTCGTGGAGGGCACCGACAGCCGCCTCTACAACAACGACCTGCTGAGCGTCATCGGCTACGAGGCCGAGCGCTTCGACCTGCTCAGCCAGTACTACTCGGCGGCCGGCAAGCGCACGGCGGCCCTGCTCTCGACGCTGGAGCTGCTGAAGCGCCAGACGCCCGACGGCCTGGAGGCCCTGAACAAGTCGGGCCACCTGCAGCGCCTGGACTCGCTCATCCGCGAGTACGGCGACCTGACGGAGTGTGGCGAGGCCGCCATTGCCCGCTACGAGTTCATGGACACCCACACCGACGCCACCGCCGAGCAGAAGTGGCAGTACATCAACTACGCCCTGGACCGCTGGGGCGCATGGCAGCGCATGAACGCGCTGCGCAACAGCCAGCGCGACCTGACGGCCCACAACTTCAGCGCCGAGTTTGAAGAGCTGAACATTCCCAACCGACCGCTCGACGTGAAGGTGCGACAGCTGCGCGGCATCAGCACGCTCACCGTGCGCGTCTACAGCGTCAAGGCCCAGGGCAACGACAACCTGTACCCCTACGGTGAGGGCTACCGCCGGCTGAAGCCCCTGCTCACCGCCCTGCCCCACCTCACGCAGACACGCACCTACGTGGGCCACCAGCCCTACGAGCAGTTCGAGGACAGCCTGACGATTGAGGGTCTGCCCGCCGGCATCTACCTCATCGAGATGGAGTCGTCGCCACAGACCGACGTGGCCCGCCACATCTACTACGTCAGCGACGTGCGCGTGCTGTCGCAGCCCCTGCCCGACAAGCAGACGCGCTACGTCGTGGTCAACGCCACCACTGGACAGCCCATCAAGGGCGCCACCATCCACGCGGGCGTCTACCGCAAAGCCCGCGAGATGACCGTGCTGAGCCGCCTGACCACCAACGCCGAGGGCGAAGCCATGAACCGCTGGACCAACGAGCGCCCAACGCACGCCTTCGCCTACACTGCCGACGACAAAGCATGCCCCACACTCTTCAACGACTCGTACTACAACTACAGGCCTGGCCGTGAGCTGGTCAGCAACACCCGCATCTATACCGACCGCAGCATCTACCGTCCGGGGCAGACCGTGCACGCCGCCGCTATCTGCTTCGTGACGCGCAACGGCTACCAGAACGAGGTTGAGGCCGGCAAACAAGTCAGGCTTGTGCTGCGCGACGCCAACCACCAGGTGGTGGCCGAGCAGACGGTCGTCACCGACGACTACGGCACGTGCAGCGCCGACTTCACCCTGCCCCGCCAGTCGCTCAACGGCACGTTCTCGGTGGTGGCCGACAACGCCCGCTGCTACTTCCACGTCGAGGAGTACAAGCGACCGGCCTTCGAGGTCGACATGCCCGCCGTCAGCCGCAGCTATGCCGACGGCGACACCGTCGTCGTCAGCGGCAAGGCACGCAGCTATGCCGGCGTGCCCGTGCAGGGCGCGCACGTGAAATATAAGGTGGAACGACGGCTGGCCTTCTGGTGGTTCAGCTACAGCCGCTACTGGCAGATGGGCGTGCTGGGCCACGACACTGACAACGAGGAGCTCTGCAGCGGCGAGACCCTGACCGGCAGCGACGGCTCGTTCACGGTCGACGTGCCCATCATCTTGCCCAAGACCGACCGGCCCATGTTCTACAACTTCGTCGTCACGGCACACGTCACCGACCAGGCCGGCGAGACCCACGAGGGCCAGCTGTCGCTGCCCATGGGCAACCGCCCCACGGCCTTCACATCGACCATTCCCGAGAAGGTGCTTGCCGAGGCCGGCACCAAGGTGTCGTTCCACCAGCAGAATGCCGCCGGCGTGGACCTCGAGGCCAACGTGCGCTACCGCATAGACCGCGGCAAGTGGCTGGAGGTGAAGACCAACACCCTCTTCACGCTGCCCAAGCTGAGCAGCGGCGAGCACACCCTGGAAGCCATCTGCGCGCAGGACTCGCTGACGGAGCGCTTCACCGTCTTCTCGCTCGACGACACGCGCCCCGCCACCCAGACCGACGACTGGTTCTTCGCGTCGGACTCGAACTTCCCCAACGACGGCACGCCCGTCACCGTTCAGGTGGGCTCGTCAGCCAAGGACGTGCACATTGTCTACAGCGTCCTCGCTGAGAACAAGGTCGTAGAGAACGGATTTGCCGACCGCTCGAACGAGCTGCTCAACCGCAAGTTCGACTACCGCGACGACTACGGCAACGGCCTGCTGCTCACCTACGCCTGGTACAAGGAGGGCAAGCTCTACCGCCACACCGCCACCATACGCCGCCCCCTGCCCGACAAGAACCTGAAGCTGACGTGGAAGACCTTCCGCAACCGCCTGACGCCCGGACAGCAGGAGGAGTGGACGCTCACCGTCACACCGCCCACACCGCCGGCCAACGGCCAAGCCGCTGCCGAGGCGCAGCCCTTCGCCGCCCAGCTCATGGCCACGCTCTACGACAAGAGCCTGGACCAGCTTTATGGTCACTCGTGGAGCCTCAGCCCCTACATCAACCTGCCACTGCCCTACACGACATGGAACGCCATTGCTCGCGGGCTGGCCAACTGCTCGGGCTACAAGCACCAAGGGCTGCTCAACGTCAGCGCCCTGGAGCTGAGCACCTTCGACCACGACGTCTACCCCTCACTCATCTTCGCCCGTCCGATGATGGTGGGCGCAGCCCTGGGCAGCGGCATCCGTGTGCGCGGCACGCGCTTGATGAAGTCGGCCATGAACAGCGCGGCCTATGAAACCGCTGAGGTCGAAGAAGCGGCTGTCATGATGGACGACATGGCTCCGGCCACCATGGAGGCCAAGCAGAAAGTCGTGCCTACTGACGAGGAAGCCGCTGCCGACGACAACGACGCCGCCACCCGCGAGCAGGCCGTACAGGTGCGCGAGAACCTGCAGGAGACGGCTTTCTTCTACCCCCAGCTGACCACCAATGCCGACGGCGAGGTGGCCCTGCGCTTCACGCTGCCCGAGAGCCTCACCACCTGGCGATTCATGGCCGTGGCCCACACGCCCGACATGATGTACGGCTCGTTCAGCGACGAGGCCGTGGCCAGCAAGGACGTGATGATTCAGCCTAACATGCCGCGATTCCTGCGTCAAGGCGACCAGGCCACCATCGCAGCCCGCATTGCCAACATGAGCGACCGCACACTCACGGGCACCGCCCGCCTGCTCCTCATCGACCCCGAGACGGAGCAGACCGTGGCACAGAGCGCACAGACCGTCACCGTGGCTCCCGACTCGACCGTCGGCGTCAGCTTCGGCTGCCAGCCGCTCGACAGCTGGCCCGCCCTGCTCATTGCCAAGGTCACCGTCAGCGGAGCTGACTTCAGCGACGGCGAGCAGCACTACCTGCCCATCCTGCCTGACGCTGAGCATGTCACCGTCACCGTGCCCTTCACGCAGATTGCTCCGGGCACTAAGGAGATCGACCTGGAGACGCTGTTCCCCAAGGCCGACAGCCAGCAGCCCGAGGCGGCACAGCCGGCACGACTCACCGTCGAGTACACCAACAACCCCGTCTGGCTCATGATCCAGGCGCTGCCGGCCATTGGCCACCCCCACGACAACTGCGCCATCTGTCAGGCGGCATCGCTTTATGCCAACACCATCGGTCGCCACATCATCAGCCAGAACCCGCAGGCAAAGACCGTCTTCGAGCAGTGGAGCCGTGAGGACACGCAGCTGACGTCGCTCGACTCGCAGCTCGAGAAGAACGAGGAGCTGAAGGACCTGGTGCTCAACGAGACACCATGGGTCATGGACGCCAAGGACGAGACGGAGCAGAAGCACCGACTGGCCGACTTCTTCGACCAGAACCTCATGCAGCAGCGCATCACCTCGGCCACCAGCCAGCTGCAGGCCCTGCAACTCGGCGACGGCTCGTGGACCTGGTGGCCCGGCATGCCCGGCTCGTGGTACATGACGGTGCAGATCAGCGAGATGCTGGTGCGCCTGAACCTGATGACGGCCACCGCCGACAAGCAGCGCACGCAGATGCTCGACGAGTCGTTCCGCTATATGGGACGCCACATCGTCAGGATGGTCGAGGAGATGAAACGCGAGGAGAAGAAGGGCGTGAAGCAGGCGTTCCCCAGCCGCACAGCCCTGCAGTGGCTCTACGTCTGCGCCCTCGACGGCCGCGAGCTGTCGGCCAGCGTGAAGTCGGCCAACGACTATCTCATCGGCCTGCTGAAGAAGGACATCAAGAACCAGACCATCTACGAGAAGGCCCTCACGGCCATCATCCTCAACTCGCAGGACTACATCAAGAGCCTCAAGGAGTTCACCGTCTACCGCGAGGACATGGGTCGATACTACGACACGCAGCGTGCCGGCTACTCATGGCGCGACTACCGCATACCCACACAGGTGGCGGCCATCGAGGCCATCAAGCGGCTGACGCCCGCCGACACCGTCACCATCACCGAGATGCAGCGCTGGCTGCTGCAGCAGAAGCGCACGCAGGCATGGGACACGCCCATCAACAGCGTCGATGCCATCTACGCCTTCCTCAACGACAACCAGCAGGCGCTGAAGCCACAGCCGAAGACCGTGCTGGCCATCGACGGCAAGCCGCTGGACAACAGTGAGGCCACCGCCGGACTGGGCTACGTGAAGCAAGCCTTCAGCTATGATGCCGGCGAAACGCCACACAAGTTCACGGCACAGAAGACGTCGACGGGCACCAGCTGGGGTGCCGTCTACGCACAGTTCATGCAGCACACCGCCGACATTGCCGACCAGGCCAGCGGCATTACCGTTAGGCGCGAAATATTCACCGCCGACCAGACACCAATAGATGCAGCACGCGCAACGTTGAAGGTGGGCGACCGCGTCACTGTCCGACTGACCATCACGGCCGACCGCGACTACGACTTCGTGCAGGTCATCGACCGACGTGCGGCCTGTCTGGAACCCGTCAGCCAGCTCAGCGGCTACCACTGGGGCTACTACTGCTCGCCGAAGGACTACACCACCAACTTCTACTTCGACCGCCTGGCCAAGGGCAAGCACGTCATCGAGAACGAGTACTACATTGACCGCGCAGGCACCTACGAGACGGGCACCTGCACCGCCGGCTGCGCCTACTCGCCTGAGTTCCGCGGCATGACCCACTCGCAGACCATCAGCGTCGTCGGGCAGTAAGGGCCTGGACTGAAGAAATAAAACAAGCAAATGATGAAAACGAACAGACTCATAACCACCGCCGTCGGAACGCTCGTCGCCTGTGCGCTCCATGCACAGCAGCTGACGGTGGAGAAATCGACCATAGACGTCGGAAAGACGGGATTCTACGTGCCCGTCACCGCCACCTTCGAACTGAAGAACAACAGCCAGAGGAGCATCACCATTGAGAGCGTGAAGACCGACTGCGGATGTCTGCAGGCCGACAGACCGCGCAAGACCATCGCTGCCGGAGAGAGCACCACACTGTCGATGACCTACGACGCACGGCTGCTGGGACACTTTGCCAAGCAGGCCGCCGTCTACGTGCGCGGCGCACAGCAGCCCGTGTGGCTCACGATGAAGGGCGTCGTGCTGGCCGACCACGTGGACTACTCGGGCACATACCCCACCAACTTCGAGGGACTGCGCGCCGACCAGAACGTCATCGAGTTCGACAACGTGAAGAAGGGCGAGCACCCCGAAATGGTGTTCAACCTGCTCAACGACAGCGAGACGCCCATGGTGCCCAACATGCTGCATCTGCCGCCCTACCTCACGGCCACCGCCAGCCCCACGGCGCTGGAGCCCGGGCGCACAGGCAAGCTCACCGTGACGCTGAACTCGGAGGAGCTGCACGACTACGGCCTCACGCAGTCGACCATCTACCTGGCCAAGAACCTGGGCGAGAAGGTGAGCCCCGACACTGAGGTGCCCGTCTCCATCGTCCTGCTGCCCGAGCAGACCACGGCCAGCCAGCTGGCGCCGCACCTCGTCATCTCGGCCGACAGCGTCAACCTGGACGAGCGCCACAAGAAGGCCGTCATCACGCTGACCAACAAGGGCCGCTCGGTGCTCAACATCACCTCGCTGCAGATGTTCACCGGCGGCATGGCCGTCACTCTGGGCAAGCGCGAGCTGCTGCCCGGCAAGTCGACGAAGCTCAAGATCAGCATCACCGACCGCGACCGCCTGCTCCGCGCCCGTGCCAAGCCCCGCGTGCTGATGATCACCGACGACCCTGAACACGCCAAGGTCATCATCCGCGCCAACGTGAATTGATAAAGAAAGGAGTTGTGGAGTAAGGAGTTGTGGAGGTAAAGTAGAATAGTAAATAGTCAAATAGTCAAATAATATGGAGCATCCTGAGAACAGCGCTGAATACGCCGGCCTGCAAGTCAACAGCGGCGTGGAGCAACCTGCTATTATCAACCCCTACCTGAACCGCGCGCGCTTCCGCCGCCGCGAACTGACGGTCGCCGACATGGTGGAGGGCATACGCAAAGGCGACGTCACCATCCTCTCGCAGGCCGTCACGCTCATCGAGAGCGTCAACCCCGACCATCAGGCCAAGGCACAGGAGGTCATTGAGAAATGCTTGCCATACAGCGGCAACAGCATACGCGTGGGCATCAGCGGCGTGCCCGGCGCCGGCAAGTCGACCAGCATCGACCAGTTCGGCATTCACATCCTGAAAGAGAAGGGCGGGCGACTTGCCGTACTGGCCATCGACCCCTCCTCAGAGCGTACCAAGGGCAGCATCCTCGGCGACAAGACGCGCATGGAGAAACTCTCGGTTCACCCCGACTCGTTCATCCGACCCAGCCCGTCGGCCGGTTCGCTGGGCGGCGTGGCGCGCAAGACGCGCGAGACCATCATCCTCTGCGAGGCCGCCGGCTTCGACAAGATATTCGTCGAGACCGTTGGCGTGGGACAGTCGGAGACGGCCTGTCACTCGATGGTCGACTTCTTCCTGCTCATCCAGGTGGCCGGCACGGGCGACGAGCTGCAGGGCATCAAGCGCGGCATCATGGAAATATCTGACGGCATCGTCATCAACAAGTGCGACGGCGACAACGTCGACCGATGCCAGATGGCCGCGCAGAACTTCCGCAACGCCCTGCACTTCTTCCCCATGCCCGACAGCGGATGGCTGCCCAAGGTGATGTGCTACAGCGGCTTCTACGGCACTGGTGTGAAGGAGGTCTGGGACATGATCTACGAGTACATTGACTTCGTGAAGCACAACGGCTACTTCGACTACCGCCGCAACGAGCAGGCCAAGTACTGGATGTACGAGACCATCAACGAGCAGCTGCGCTTCAACTTCTACAACAACCCCGCCATCAAGAACCAGCTGCAGACCGCCGAGCGCGCCGTGCTCAACGGACTGAAGACCAGCTTCGTCGCCGCCGGCGACCTGCTCGACGCCTACTATGAACAACTTACAGATTGAAATAGACAGCGGCAGTGGATTCTGCTTCGGCGTGACCACCGCCATCAAGAAGGCCGAGGAAGAGCTGGCCAAGGGCACGAAGCTCTACTGCCTGGGCGACATCGTGCACAACAGCATGGAGTGCGAGCGCCTGCAGCAGATGGGGCTCATCACCATCACCCACGACGACCTGGCCCAGCTGCACGACGCCAAGGTGCTGCTGCGCGCCCACGGCGAACCACCCGAGACCTACGAGCTGGCACGCCGGAACAACATCGAGATTATCGACGCCACGTGCCCCGTCGTGCTGCAGCTGCAAAGACGAATCAAGCAGCAGTATGAAGCCGGGGGCTCGATTGTCATCTTCGGCAAGAAGGGCCACGCCGAGGTGCTCGGACTCGTCGGACAGACCCACGGCGAGGCCATCGTCATCGAGAAGTTCGACGACGTGAAGCAGCTGGACTTCACCCGCGACATATTCCTCTACTCGCAGACGACGATGTCGCTCGACGAGTTCCACCGCATCATTGCCTACATTCAGGAGCACATGACTGCGGGCGCCCGCTTCCAGAGCTTCGACACCATCTGCCGACAGGTGGCCAACCGCATGCCCAACATCTCGCAGTTTGCCGCACGCCACGACCTCATCCTCTTCGTCTGCGGCCGCAAGAGCTCCAACGGCCGCGTGCTCTACAACGAGTGCCTGCGCATGAACCCGAACACCCACCTCATTGAAGGCCCTTACGAGATAGACCTGCAATGGCTTAAGGACGCACAAACCATAGGCATCTGCGGAGCTACCTCCACGCCCAAATGGCTCATGGAGCAGTGTCGCGATGCCATCCTAAAACAATCAGTACAATTATGAAAAAGCTAACCATCATCCTCGCGGCTCTACTCATGGGCCTACAAGCAAAGGCCCAGTACGAGGTCATCCCGCAGCCGCAGACCGTCACCACCGACGCGAAGGCCCGCACGCTTAGCGTAGCCGACCTGAAGGGCATCACCGCCCCGAACGACATCGACATGATGCGCAACGCACTGTTCCTAAGCGACTACACGGGACTGCCCGTAAATAACAGCCTGGGCAAGAAGGACGTGGCCATACGCCTGGCACTGAACGCCAAGATGGAGGGCGACGAGGGCTACCGCATCAGCACCGACCCGACGGGCATCACCATCGAGGGCCGCACGCCGGCCGGCGTGTTCTACGGCATCCAGGTGCTGCGCCAGACGTTCTTCAAGAAGCCCGCCACGCTGCCCTGCGGCACCGTGGAGTCGGCCCCGCGCTTCGGCTACCGCGGCATGCACCTCGACGTCTGCCGACACTTCTTCGGCAAGGAGTTTGTGAAGCAGTACATCGACATGCTGGCCCTGCACGGCATGAACAAGCTGCACTGGCACCTGACCGACGACCAGGGCTGGCGCATCGAAATCAAGAAGTGGCCGCGACTGACGCAGATTGGCGCCTGGCGCGAGCAGACGGTCGTGGGCCGCAACATGGGCATCTTCGACGGACAGCGCCACGGCGGCTATTTCACGCAGCAGGACATCCGCGAGATTGTGAGCTACGCCCAGGACCGCTACATCACCATCATTCCCGAGATTGACATGCCGGGACACATGGTGGCTGCACTGACGGCCTACCCCGAGCTGGGCTGCACCGGCGGACCCTACGAGGTGTGGGGCATCTGGGGCGTCAGCGACGACATCCTCTGTGCCGGCAACCCGAAGGTCTACACGTTCCTGAAGGACGTCTTCGACGAGGTGATGGAGCTCTTCCCCTCAGACATCATACACGTCGGTGGCGACGAGGCGCCGAAAGTGCGCTGGAAGGACTGTCCGCGCTGCCAGCAGAAGATTCGCGACGAGCACCTGCAGGGTACCGACAAGCACCCCGCTGAGGAACTGCTGCAGGGCCACATGGTGCGCTACATAGAGCAGTACCTGGCCACCAAGGGGCGCCGACTGATGGGCTGGGACGAGCTGATGGACTGCGACGTGGCCAAGACGTCGCTCATCATGAGCTGGCGCGACTGGAGCGGCACCGTAGACCCGGCCACGCTGGGCTACCCCTGCGTAAAGACGCCCAACTCGACGCTCTACTTCGACCACTACCAGCTGCCGCAGGACACCTGGAGCAACACGTTGCTCTTCGGCGGCAACTCGACCGTCGAGAAGGTGTACAACTACGACCCGGCCCCCGACACACTGACGCCCGAGCAGCAGAAGCTGGTGCTCGGTGCACAGGCCAACCTCTGGACGGAGTACATCACCTGCCCCGAGCTGGCCGAGTACCAGGTGCTGCCGCGCATGGCTACCCTGGCCGAAGTGCAATGGGTCAGCCCCGACAAGAAGGACTATCAGGAATTCCTGAAGCGCTTGCCGGCACTGGAAGAGCTCTACACGGCCTTGGGCTGGCACTACGCCCCGCTGCCCAAGGCAAAGAAGTAAAAAAACAAGCTGTCTCAGCTCTTGGCCACTGCCTCCTGGTAGCGCGCCAAGAGCCACTCGTTCTGCTCGGCAATGGTCATGTGACTGTTGTCGAGCAGAATGGCGTCATCAGCCTGTCGCAAAGGCGACACCTCGCGGTGCGAGTCAATGTAGTCGCGCTCCTGAACGTTCTTCAGAATGTCAGCATAGTCGGCCGCCATGCCCTTCTGCTTCAGCTCGTCGTAGCGCCGCTGGGCACGCACCTCGGCCGAGGCCGTGACGAAGACTTTCAGCTCGGCGTTGGGGAAGACCACGGTGCCGATGTCGCGACCGTCCATGACGACGCCCCCACCCTGACCCATCAGCTGCTGCTGGGCTACCATGGCCTCGCGGACGAAACCGAGCGTGGCAATGGGGCTGACGTGGTTGCTCACCTCGAGCGAGCGGATCTCTTGCTCTACGAGTTCACCGTTCAGGTAGGTGTCGGGGCGACCCGTCTGCTCGTTGAACCGGAAACTGATATTGATTTGAGGCATCTGTGCTGCCAACTCGACGGTATTGATGCTGCCGTCGTCAAGAAACAGCCCATGACGCAGGGCATAAAGCGTCACACTGCGGTACATGGCGCCCGTATCTACATAGACATAGCCCAACCGGCGGGCCAGGTCCTTGGCCATCGTGCTCTTGCCGCACGAAGAATGGCCGTCAATGGCAATCGTTATCTTCTTCATATT
>CAMNJY010000062.1 GCA_946541745.1 uncultured Prevotellaceae bacterium | reverse complement strand
GGAACACTGAGAGCATGATGCCCACGAAGATGCACATCCAGCCGTAGGTCATCAGACGCTCGGTCTTGACCACCATCGTGTCCTTGATGTCCTGCAGAATCCGGGCGGCCTTGCTTGAACCATTGATTTTACTCAGAATGCCTAAAGCCTTCTGGTCCTGACCGATACTGACAAGATAGCGCGGCGTTTCAGGCACAAAGCAGATGAGCAGGGCGAAAAGTCCTGCGGGCACAGCCTCGGAACCGAACATGTAGCGCCAGCCTGTGGTCACCGTCCACTGCGCAGCGGGGTTGATGGCGGCAATGCCCTTGCCCATCTCCTCGACCAGCGGCTGAATGTGATCGCCCAGGATGAAGAAATTGACAAAATAGACTACCAGTTGACCGAAGATGATGGCAAACTGGTTCCACGACACCAGCATACCGCGGATGTTAGACGGGGCCACCTCGCCGATATACATGGGGCAAATGGCCGAAGCCAGACCTACGCCGATACCGCCAATGACACGGTAGACGTTGAACATGATAAGCAGCGAATAGGTGGGCTGTCCATGCTCAAAGAACAGAAACTCGGGCTCCATGGAGCCGAGTGCTGATACAAAGAACAGCAGTCCGGCAATGATGAGCGACTTCTTGCGGCCCAGGTTGGTGGCCAGGAAGCCTGAGAGGGCCGAGCCGATGATGCAGCCGATAAGAGCCGAGGCCGACGTAAAGCCGTGCCAGCCGTCAGTGTACTGGAAATCCTTGGCCTCCATGAAGAAGGCCTGCAGACCCTTCTCAGCACCAGAGATGACGGCTGTGTCGTAGCCGAACAGAAGTCCGCCCAACACAGCCACCATCACTATACTAATAAGGTAACTTTTGCTACCGTTATCTGTCGTAGCCATAAATATCAATTGTCAATTATTTCGTAGAGAATTTATAAGCCGCATGGCTGTAGTACTTCTCGCCCGGGTTCAGCACGGGACTTGCCCACTCGGGGTGGTTGGGGCTGTCGGGGAACTTCTGGCTCTCAAGGCAGATGCTGACGTGCTGCGGATACTTCTTGCCAAGCTTGCGGACGATGTTCTCCTCGCCACCGACACCTTGGAAGTTGCCGCTGTAAACCTGCACACCCGGCTCGTTGGTGTACATCTCCATAAAGATACCGCTCTTGGGGCTGTAGAGGCTGGCGCAAACCTGCGTGTCGTCGCCCTTACCGTCCTTATAGGTGTTGAGACACCAGTTGTGGTCGTAGCCGTGAGCATTCTTGGTCTGATAGTATTCCGACTTGATGCTGTCGCCAACGGCGTGCGGTGTACGGAAGTCCATCGGTGTGCCCTCCACGGGAAGTATCTTGCCTGTAGGCATGTAGCTGAAGTCAGCCTCAGTGAAGTTGTCGGCATTGACGTAGAGCACCTGGTCGTAGCCGGGCGTCTCAAGGTCACCGCTCAGGTTGTAGTAGTTGTGGTTGGTCTGATTGATGATGGTCGGCTTGTCGGTTTCAGCCTCCCACGTGATGTCGAGTGTATTGCCGTCGGTAATCTTGTAGGTGGTGACGGCAGTGACAGTGCCGGGGAATCCATTCTCGCCGTCCTGGGCCACGATGGTCAGCTTCAGCGTCTTGTCGTCCACCTGCTCCGCATCGTAAACCTTGTTCATCCAGCCTGTGGCGCCGCCGCCATGGAGGCAGTGAATGCGAGTGTCGCCCTCATGCGGGTCGTTCTGACGCAGTTGGTACGTCTCCTCGCCAATTTTGAACTTGCCGTCACAAATGCGGTTGGCATAGCGGCCTACGGAGGAGCCGTAGTCGGTGGGCGAGTTCAGCGTGTCGGCATATTGGGCGATGTTGTCAAAGCCTAAGACAACGTCAGTGGGCTTGCCGTCCTTGTCGGGCACGACGAGACTGACCACACGGCCGCCGTAGTTGGTGATGCACACCTCCATGCCGCTCTCGTTCTTCAGGGTGAAGAGCTTCACTGGCTTGTCCTGAATGGTGGTGTCAAACTTGGCCGGGTCGAGACCCGACACCGTGAGTTGCGGAGCTTGTTGTCCGCCAGCACAGGCTGAGAACATTGCTACGGCAACGCCCATGCCCATGATGTTAGTTTTCACGTTTTTCATTGCAGATGGTTTTTAGTTTTAATGAACAGTTTCAAATTTGGGTGTAAATTTACAACTTTTATTTGGAATGACCAATAAAAAAGACAAAAAAAAAACGGTAGGGTGTTATTTTTACACCCTACCGCCTTTATTTAACGTTTTTTTAATTCATAATTCACAATTATGAATTGTCCTCCGGACCTTACTCGCCTTTCTCCATCTGAGCCTTCAGGTTGGCCAGCACGTCGAGGTCGCCGAGCGTGGTGCTTGCGGCCACGTTCTCAATCTTCGGCGTGTCGTCCTTCTTCTGGCGCGGCGACTGCTTCTTGGCAGCAGCCTTCTTCTCCTCGCGTGCGGGATCTTCGAAGGTGCGGCTATGGCTCAGGATGATGCGCTTGGAATCCTTGTTGAACTCAATCACCTTGAAGGGCAGCTCCTCGCCCTGCTGGGCCTGGGTACCGTCTTCCTTGACCAGGTGCTTCGGGGTGGCAAAGCCCTCGACGTTCTCGTCCAGAGCTACCACGGCACCCTTCTCCAGGAGTTCGGTAATCTTGCCCTGATGCACAGAACCTACGGTGTACTTCTCCTCGAAGACATCCCAAGGATTGTCTTCCAGCTGCTTGTGGCCGAGGCTCAGGCGACGGTTCTCCTTGTCGATATCGAGCACGATGACGTCAATAGGAGCACCCACCTGGGTAAACTCTGAGGGATGCTTCACCTTCTTGGTCCACGAAAGGTCGCTGATGTGGATCAGACCGTCGACACCCTCTTCGAGTTCTACGAAGACACCAAAGTTGGTGAAGTTGCGAACCTTGGCGTTGTGCTTCGAACCAACGGGGTACTTCACCTCGATGTTCTCCCACGGATCCTCCTTCAGCTGCTTGATGCCGAGCGACATCTTGCGCTCGTCGCGGTCGAGGGTCAGGATGACAGCCTCCACCTCGTCGCCCACCTTGAGGAACTCCTGGGCACTGCGCAGGTGCTGGCTCCACGACATCTCGCTGACGTGGATAAGGCCCTCGACACCGGGCTGAATCTCAACGAATGCACCATAGTCGGCAATGACAACCACCTTACCCTTAACGTGGTCGCCCACCTTAAGCTGCTGGTCGAGTGCATCCCAGGGATGCGGGGTCAGCTGCTTCAGACCGAGGGCAATGCGCTTCTTCTCGTCGTCGAAATCGAGGATGACGACGTTGATCTTCTGGTCGAGCTCGACCACCTTCTTCGGGTCGTCTACGCGGCCCCAAGAGAGGTCGGTGATATGGATGAGTCCGTCCACACCGCCCAGGTCGACGAAGACGCCATAGGAGGTAATGTTCTTGACGGTACCTTCCAGAATCTGGCCCTTCTCGAGCTTCGAGATGATTTCCTTCTTCTGAGCCTCAAGCTCGGCCTCGATGAGAGCCTTGTGAGAGACGACGACGTTGCGGAATTCCTGGTTGATCTTCACAATCTTGAACTCCATCGTCTTGTTGACGAACTGGTCGTAGTCGCGTATGGGGTGAACGTCAATCTGAGAACCGGGCAGGAAGGCCTCGATGCCGAATACGTCGACAATCATGCCACCCTTGGTGCGGCACTTGATGAAGCCCTGCACAACCTCCTCGTTGTCGAGGGCGGCGTTGACGCGGTCCCAGGCCTTGCTCAGGCGGGCTTTCTTGTGGCTCAGTATGAGCTGGCCTTTCTTGTCCTCGGCGCTTTCGACGTAGACTTCTACGGTGTCGCCGATTTTAAGGTCGGGGTTGTAGCGGAACTCGGAAGCGGGGATGATGCCGTCGCTCTTGTAGCCGATGTTGACCACTACTTCCTTCTTGTCGACGCTGGTGACGGTGCCGTCTACCACCTGGTGGTCGGCTACCTTGTTGAGGGTTTCGTCGTAGGCCTTGTCAAGCTCTTCCTTGCTGACGCTGACCACGGTGCCGTTCTCGAATTCGTCCCAGTCGAAGTTATCGAGTGGCTTAACGTTCTTTGTTAATTCTGACATAGTTTTTTTTAAAATCTTTTGTTTAAGAATTAATACAGTTAGACATTATGTGAATTGCTGCTTTCTTTGAAAGCGGGTGCAAAGTTACTGATTTTCAACAACAAAAAAGCGTCAACCTCAAAGAAGCCGACGCTTTTTATATTTATTTAACACATCATCCGTTCATTGACAAGAGGAATTCCTCGTTGGAGTTGCTCCTGATGAGCCGGTCGCGGATGGTATCCATAGCCTCTATCGGGTTCATCTCGGCTATGAACTTGCGGGCTATCCACATGCGGTTGAGCGTGGTCGGGTCTTGGAGCAGGTCGTCGCGGCGGGTGCTTGACTGTACCAGGTCGATGGCCGGGAATATGCGCTTGTTGCTGAGCGAGCGGTTGAGCTGTATTTCCGAGTTGCCCGTACCCTTGAACTCTTCAAAGATGACCTCGTCCATCTTCGAGCCAGTATCGACGAGCGCGGTAGCGATGATGGTCAGCGAGCCGCCGCCCTCAATGTTGCGCGCAGCACCGAAGAAGCGCTTGGGTTTCTGCAGGGCATTAGCGTCGACACCGCCGGTGAGCACCTTGCCGCTGGCGGGAGCTACTGTGTTGTAGGCACGGGCCAGTCGGGTGATGCTGTCAAGGAATATGACTACGTCGTGACCGCATTCCACCATGCGCTTGGCCTTCTCGAGTACGATGCCGGCTATCTTGACGTGGCGGTCTGCAGGCTCGTCGAAGGTAGAGGCAATGACCTCGGCGTCAACGGTGCGGGCCATGTCGGTGACCTCCTCGGGGCGCTCGTCTATGAGCAGCATCATGATGTAGGCCTCGGGGTGGTTGGCGGCTATAGCGTTGGCAATATCCTTCATGAGGATGGTCTTACCCGTCTTGGGCTGAGCCACGATGAGCGCGCGCTGGCCCTTGCCGATGGGCGAGAACAGGTCTACGATACGCACGGAGGGGTTAGTGGTGGCCTTGTCGCCGCACAGCCGGAATTTCTCGTCGGGGAACAGCGGTGTCAGGTGCTCGAAGCTCACACGGTCGCGCACTTCGCTGGGGTTGCGCCCGTTGATGTAGTTGATATTCGAAAGAGCAAAGTATTTCTCGTTGTCGTGTGGCGGACGAACGGTGCACTCCACGACGTCGCCCGTCTTCAGGCTCCACTTCTTGATTTGCTGCGGCGAGACGTAGATATCGTCGGGCGACGACAGGTAGTTGTAGTCCGACGAGCGCAGGAATCCATAGCCGCCGTCCTGCAGCACCTCGAGCACGCCGTTACCGGTGATGATGTCGCTGAAGTCGTATTTCTCGCCGGCAGCATTCACATTATTATTAATAGGTGCTGGCCTGGCGGGCTGGGCTTCCTGCTGACGCTGCACCACTGGGCGGTCGAACATGTCGAGGGTAGGCATGGCGGCCTGGTCTTCTATGGGCAGGTCTTCCACAATGATGAAGTCGGTACCGTCGCAGGGGTCGCCCTCCCAGGGAGCATCAGGCTCGTCGTCCGACGCTTCCTGACGGTTCAGGCGGGCCATGCGCTCCTGCAGCTGCTCCAGCATTTCGGCTGATGTAGCGTCGTTAGGCTCGCCGTCTTCGGCCGTAGCGCTGTAGTCAGCAGCTTCGGGCACGTCGTTCACGTCATCGATATTGGCGGCGGCTGGCTCTTCTACTACAGTTTCCTGCTCCTGGGCGGCCTGCTCTTCTGCTGCCTGTTCAGCGGCGGCCTGCTCCTTGGCGGCCTGCTCGGCAGCTATGGCGGCCAGCTCGGCCTTCGACTTGCGCCCGCGCTTCTTGGGGGCCGGCTTCTCAGGGGCGGCCGGGGCCTCATCGGCTTCGGGGGCTGGCGCGTCAGCCGGTTCCTCCTTTGTCACGTCAGCAAACAGCTGTGGCGCATCGGCCTGCTTCACTCCCCTACCCTTCACGTCGAAGTTCTCACCCTCCTTGCCGTTCACGGTGTACACGCGGTCCGTGTCCTTCTTCACTATGCGTGTACGCTTACGTTTGGCGGAGGCATCGCCGCTGGCGCTCTGCTCGGCGGCTTTGTCAATGATGGCGTATATGATGTTCTCCTTAGGCTCTTCCTGGTTGATGCTGATACCTAATTCTGTAGCGATGCCCATCAGCTGGGGCATCTCCATCTGTTCAAGTTCTTCTTTAATATACATAATGGTTAAACTGTGTGAAAAGTCAATGTTGGATGTAAAACCTGTGGTGGAAACGTTTCACGAACGGAAACGCTGATTTTCTGAAATCGAGTGCAAAGGTACTCATTTATTTCGAAATCGCCAAACTATTTTTCATCTTTTTTAAATCCAAATCGTGAAAAATTTACAAAAGAAATCAATTTGTTTTGTTCAACCCGTAGTTTTTCATTACCTTTGCAATCAATTTAGTAGTAATGCAAAAAAATAACTTGGTGCGATGATGATAATGTTCAGTTGTTAAAATCGTCCCAGGTAATTATTTTAACGGTTACTTAAGGATTGAGGAAATGAAACATCTCAAGTGGGGATTCATAGGTTGCGGAGAGGTGGCCGAAAAGAAGAGCGGTCCAGCCTTCAGCGAGGTTGAAGGGTCGAGCGTGGCAGCCGTCATGAGCCGCAGCGAGCGGCGGGCGCAGTCATACGCCATCAGGCACGGCGTTCCCAAATGGTACACCGATGCGCAGCAGCTTATAGACGACCCCGACGTGAACGCCGTCTACGTGGCTACGCCTCCGTCGAGTCATGCCACCTTTGCCATCATGGCCATGAAGGCCGGCAAGCCCGTCTACGTGGAGAAGCCCCTGGCGGCGTCCTACGAGGACTGCGCCCGCGTCAACAGCATTGCCGAGCGCACAGGTGTGCCCTGTTTCGTGGCCTACTACCGCCGCTACCTGCCTTATTTCCAGCGGGTGAAGCAGTTGGTGGAAAAGGGGCTGATAGGCCGTGTGCTCAACGTTCAGATACGTTTTGCCGTACCCCCACGCGAACTTGACTACAACGACCCCGGGAAGCTGCCCTGGCGCTTGCAGCCCGAAATTGCCGGCGGAGGCTACTTCTACGACCTGGCCCCCCACCAGCTGGACTTGCTGCAAGACATGTTTGGCGTCATCACCGACGCCGAGGGCATCAGTACCAACCGCGCCCACCTGTACAAGGCTGAGGACACGGTATCGGCCTGCTTCCGATTTGAGAACGGCCTGTCGGGCAGTGGCATGTGGTGCTTCGTGGCTCACGAGTCGGCCCGCGAGGACTGTATAGAAATCATTGGCGACCAGGGCAAGCTGTCGTTCTCTGTGTTCGACTATGCCCCCATACAGCTACACACCAGCGAGGGCATGCAGCAGATAGCGGTGCCCAATCCGCCATACGTACAGCTGCCCATAGTCAGGAGCGTGGTTGAACACCTGCAGGGCCTGTCGGTGTGCAGTTGCACCAGCATATCGGCCACCCCCGTCAACTGGGCACTGGACCGCATACTGGGAAAGATATAAGACCAACAGTAAGTAATAATGTGAAATTCAGTAGGAAATGGTCCCAGGTAATTATTTAACGGTTACTAAAAGTAAAGGAAAGTGGAGGGAATGAAGAGGTGCCTGACGTTGCTCTTGGCCATGCTGCCAGCCTTGTGGCTGAGGGCGGCACAGCCAGAAGACCCCGTAACGACCGCCGACTCTACCCGCACCCGCGAGGGCAAGATGATAGGGACGATACGCGAAGTGGTGCGCGAGTTCGACCGTACGGAGGACGACTATATAGAGCCGCCCCACTACGAGCTGGCGGTGGAGATGAGGGCTACGCGCAACTTCGAGGACTTCGAGCTGAGCAGCAACGGGCAGAGCATCATGTTCTCGCCCGACCAGCGCATCAAGCTGGGGCCCTACTTCGGTTGGCGCTGGGTATTCCTCGGCACCACCTTCGACCTGCGGAACATACAGCTGTTCGGCAACAGTGCCAAGCGCGAGATAGACTTCTCCATCTATGCCTCACAGGTGGGGGTCGACCTGTTCTACCGCCGTACCGGCAGCGACTACAAGCTGCGCGACGTGCGCATGGGCTACGGCATCGACGGACGGCTGTTTGAGGGTGTGCCCTTCGACGGCATCAGCGTCGGCATCACCGGCGTCAATGCCTACTACATCTTCAACCACCGCCACTTCTCCTACCCGGCAGCCTTCAGCCCGGGCACCGTCCAGAAAATCAGCTGCGGCTCGTGGCTGGCAGGAGCGGGCTACACCCGCAACACCCTCGACCTGGACTTCGACAAACTGAAGCACACCGTCGAGAACCGGCTGGGTGGCGATGTGGAGGTGAAGTTAGACAGCGGCATGCTCTTCGACCGTGTCAAATACAGCGACTTCAGCCTCTCGGTAGGCTATGCCTACAACTGGGTGTTTGCCAAGGACCTGCTGTTCTGCGCCAGTGGCCAGGCGGCTCTGGCTTACAAAACCAGCTATGGCAACACTGCCGGCGAGTATGACGGATTCAGCATCAAGAAGGTGAACCTCGACGCCATCGGCCGCTTCGCGCTGGTCTACAACAACACCCGGTGGTACACCGGCCTGAATGCCATACTGCGTACCAAGAACTACCACACGGCGCGGTTTACAGCCAACAACATCTTTGGCTCGTTCAGCGCCTACATAGGTTACAACTTCTACCTGAAGAAACGATACAGAAAGAAATGAACAGACAACAACTCATAGCCATCGTATGCGCCCTGTGGTCAATATGGCAGCCAGCCGCGTCACAGGAACGCTACACACGCGAGGACAGCCTCTTCGTGACAAAGGCGCTGACCGAAGCCCGCAGCCTGCCGCCCACCACCAATTACCCCCTTCACTTTGCCCGGCTGCTCATAGGCCGCCCCTACGTGGGCCACACCCTGGAGGTGGGCGACAGCGAACAGCTGGTGGTCAACACCCGCCAACTGGACTGCACGACGCTGGTGGAGACGGTGACCGCCCTGAGCCTCTGTGCCTACCGGCGGCTCTACTCCTGGCGCGACTATCTCAACGCGCTGGCCGGCATGCGCTACCGACACGGACGGATAGAGGGCTACACCAGCCGGCTGCACTACTTCAGCGACTGGATAGACGACAACACCCGCAAGGGACTGGTAAAGGAGGTGCAGCAGCCTAACCCACCCTTCACAGCGGTGCAGACGCTCGACATACACTACATGAGCCGCCACCCGCAAGCCTACAAGGCCCTGAAGGCCCACCCGGAAATGGTGGCCGAGATTGCCACCCTGGAGGACGCGCTGACGGGACGACGCTACCGCTACATACCCAAGGGCGGCATGACCGACACCAAGGCTATGCGCAACGCCGTGCGCGACGGCGACATCATTGCCATCACCTGCAACAAGGACGGCCTCGACATAGCCCACTTAGGGTTTGCCGTGTGGAGAGCCGACGGGCTTCATCTGCTCAACGCCTCGCAGCTCCACAAGAAGGTGGTTGAGGAGCCAATGACGCTTCCCCGCTATCTGTCGAAACACCCCACGCATACGGGCATCCGTATCGTCAGGATACAAAAATAGTCAATTCAGTATAATAAGGGAGATAAGTAGATGTAGCAATCTTTTAAATCTTATCCATCTTTGTAAATAAAAGAATCATTGAGCAATATAATTTTGTGTAATTACTTAGGAATATGGAACTACCTGATTTTATGAGTTATGCCAACAAGTTCTCGCAGAGCGAGTTTGTTGAGAAGATTTCACGCATAGCCAAGCGTGCCGGTGCCAAGCTGGTGTATGCGGCACTCATACTGTTCTACACCCTGCAGAGCGACCAGATCAGCGCCAAGGACAAGGCCATCATCATCGGTGCGCTGGGCTACCTCATCAGTCCGCTCGACGTCGTGCCTGACGCCATACCCATCGTCGGACTGGGCGACGACCTGGCCGTACTGGTCTATGTGCTCAAGAAGGTGTGGACCGACGTTGACCCTACCATCAAGGAGCGTGCCCGCGAAAAGCTGTCAAAGTGGTTTGACGAGGACGAAATCAGCGAGATAGACACTATCTTGGACTGACCGTCCTACCCCCCCCGCTATCGCATATAGGGGTTGTAGCGCAGTTCGTCGCCGATGGTGGTAGGCTCGCCGTGGCCGGGATAGACCTTGGTATGGGCGGGCAGCTTGCCCAGCACGTTCCTCAGGCTGTTCGACATGTCGGTCCAGCTGCCGCCTTCGAAGTCGGTGCGGCCAATGCTGAGGCGGAACAGGGTGTCGCCCGTAAAGGCTACACCCTCTGCCTCGCTGTAGAAGGTCACCGAGCCAGGCGTATGGCCCGGCGTGGGCAGCACCTCTAACTGTAGCGTGCCTATGCTGAGGCGCTCACCGTCCCTCAGCAGGTGGCCTACGGGGGGCACCGGGCGCCAGTAGTCTATGCCTACCATGTCGCTCACCTGCCGCTTCATCTCCATCAAGCCCTCGTCTTCGGCAGCCACCTCGGGCTTCAGGTGAAACGTGTCCCAAATGGTGTCGTTGCCGAAATTATGGTCAAAATGGCCGTGCGTACACAGCAGGTGGACCACCTCCAGTCCCCGCTGCCTGATATAGGCAGTGACGGCGGCCCGCTCCTCCTCGTAGAGGGCACCGCAGTCTATGACGGCAGCCTTGCCGCCGCCGTCGCTCACCACGTAGGTATTCTCCTGCAACATGTTGCAGACAAATCGTTTCACTTCTATCATAATGGCAGGTAAATCACATTTTTCTCCTTGAACCATGCCTCGTCAAACCACTCGCTGATGGGCAGCGTCTCCACCTTGTTACGGTAAGGACGGAGCTCGTCCTGCAGGTCGCCACCCTTGAGGCAGATGACGCCGTTGCACATAGCGTTGCGGTTGACGGGCGAAATGTTCTTGCGTACTATTTTCACCAGGTCGGGCAAGGGCATCACGGCGCGGCTCACCACAAAGTCGTAGCGGCCCTTCTCGTCCTCGCCACGGCGGTGTTCGGGCTGGCAGTTGTCCAGGCCGACGGCACTGACCACCTCCTGGGCCACCCTTATCTTCTTGCCCGTGCCGTCGATGAGTTTGAAGCGGCAGTGAGGCAACATGATGGCCAGCGGTATGCCCGGAAACCCGCCGCCCGTGCCGAAGTCCAGAATCGCGGTGCCCGGCTGGAACAGGAAAGCCCTGGCGATGGCCAGCGAGTGGAGCACGTGGTGCTCATAGAGGTTGTCAATATCCTTGCGCGAAACAACGTTGATCCTGGAGTTCCACTCCCGGTAAAGCCCGCCGAGCATCGACAGCTGGCGGCGCTGCTGCTCGGTCAGGTCCTTGAAGTATTTATCGATGATGTCCATAGCTGTTCTGCTTAGTCCTTTTTCAACACGTCGCCCAGCTCGTCAGCCTCCAAGTCAAGCCTGATGATGCCTTCCGAGTAGGGCGCTATCTCGTAGGGGTTGTAGACAAAGGTGAAGCCCTTGCTGCCCGCCGCAAAGTTCTCGGTAGCAAACATGTCGGTCTCGTAAAGATAGCCCTTCTCCCTCAGTTCGTCTACGTTCCCTGTACCCGTCAGCGCCATCAGGGCCTGGAGCAGCTTGAAGCTCAGCGGCTGCTCAAAGCCCGGCACGAAGAAGTCACTCAGCGCCAGGCGGCGCCCACTCCGCGTGTCGAAGTTCATGAACAGTTGCTGACTGACGCCATGAGCCCCACCCTCATAATAGTCAATTGCGGCCTTGTACACGGCAACGCCCTCACGCCCTGCCGTCACCTCGCTGCTGATGTTATAATGGTACTCATACCAGGCCTTCCTCGCCGGGTCGTCGGCATCTTCGCGGTAAAGCGGGCCGAAGTCCTTCAAGTAGCTGCGGGTGTAGCTGTTGGCAAACGAGTCGGCAGCCTCGCGCAACGACACGCCCTCCATGCCGAGCAACTCAAGGGCAACGGCGGCGTTGACTTCCCTGGCCGCCTCGTCACTGCCGGTAGGGGCAGCCAGTTCCAGCCTGACGCGGCACTGAGGCGCGCCGGCCTCGCTGTCGATGCTGACACTGCGCTCCGTCACCAGCGTCTCAAAGTGCAGACCGCCAGTGGCCTTGCTGCGGCTGCAGGCCGTCAGCCCCGCCACGGCAGCCATAAAGACTATTCCAACCACAAATCCTTTTGCCATTTTGTTGCTCTATTTTTATTTGTCGCTTGCAAAGGTAGTCTTTTTTTCGGAAATTGAAGAAGATTATAGAAACAAATTATGGGAAATGATGATAAATTCAAGTTCCGCGTGTATGAGAAGACTCCCTGAACCCCCTGAACTCCCTGAACTCCCTGAAAACTATGCCATACGTGCTATAGTTTAGTGTAATTGACTGATATACTGCGAGTTATCTTATAGCATGGTTTTCTGAAACTATGCTATAACTATGCTATAACTATGCTATAGTTAGTTTACATGACGTTCATGATGAGCGACCTGCAAGCTATAGCACTGTTATAGCACTGCTATAGCATAGTTTCCGGAAACCGTGCTATAGGATAAACGGCTGGTTGCCAGCGAGATATGCACAACTATAGCATACATAGCAGGTTATTTTACTGAGTTTACTTCCGAGAGTGGACTCGGGTAATTATAGGGAGTCCGTTTTCTCCAAAAGGGACTCCCTTTTGAGCGAAAGGGACTCCTTTTTGGGCGAAAGGGAGTGGGGAAAATAATATGTTTGTTAAAAAAATATAGAAAGTCTTTGAAGCATGCCCAAATATAGGAGCCTTTTCGTAACTTTGCCACAAAATTGTAGTCGAACTATGAAACAGCAATATGCAGTCGTCGTGCTCTTTGCACTGATATTGGCGTCGAGCCTGACGAGTCTTGACAGTTATCGCTCTACCAGCCGAAGGGTGAGCGAGGATATGGACAGGGCACTGGCCATCACGATGCAGGAGCAGCAGAGCGACGTCATCAGCCAGGACACCATCCGAGCGTTTAACAGCCACCTCCAGATAGCAGCATTGCGAGGCAAGGCTACGCTGGCCGTCGACACCCGCAGCACCACCAAGTTCAAGCCTCGTGCCCACTGCTCCGAGGCCACCATCTTCAGCCTCTCCGACCAGCGGCCGGCCGCCCTGCTCTGGGTGCTGACAGGATGCTGGGCAATGTTTGTCTGGTATCGGAGGCAATTAAGGGAAAGGGGTATAGTGAACAGTGAGGAACTGGCTACCGCCGTTCCTTCATCTGATGGTTTTGGCGGCTTGACCTACTCGGAGACCGAAAGCCGTTTCTATGCTGCTGACGGCAACGAGGTGCAGTTGACTCCCATGCAGCACCAGCTGATGGAGATGTTCTTCCACTCGCCCTCACACTCATTGTCAAAGGCCGACATCTGCGAGGCCCTGTGGCCTAAGAAGCCCGATGCCAGCGACACCCTCTACACGCTGATACGCCGGCTGAAACCAGTCATCGAGCATCATTCCAACCTCAAAATAGAATCAGACCGAAGCAAGTCGTACAGGCTGACAATCAGATAGATAGGAGTCTGACAGCGAAATGTCAGACAAATGTCAGACAGTTTTTTCGGCGTGCCGGAGGATTGTTGCTACCTTTGCAGCGTAAAAACTGCAAAACATGATGCAACAAACAACCTTTTCAAGAGTCAACACCTGCATGGCGTGGCTGATGTTTGCCATCGCCGCCGTGATGTATGGACTGACCGTAGAGCCTACAGCCAGCCTGTGGGACTGTCCTGAATTCATAGCCTGCGGCTACAAGCTGGAGATTGGCCATCCGCCCGGTGCGCCCTTCTTCATGCTGGCCGCCAACCTCTTCTCTCAGTTTGCCAGCAGCCCGTCGCAAGTGGCGCTGATGGTCAATCTGCTGTCGGCCCTGCTCAGTGCCGGCTGCATCTTCTTCCT
>CAMNJY010000061.1 GCA_946541745.1 uncultured Prevotellaceae bacterium | reverse complement strand
TGGCACCCAGGGTGTGCATAGCCGACCAGAAGCCGTGGGCAATGTGGAACCAGATGGCGCAGAACCATACCAGATAGAGGATGGAGATGACGGGATTGCTGAACGTGTCAACGATGTAGGCAAAGCCGTCAGCAGGATGATGGGCACCGACGACGCCGAAAATCTCGGCAAACATCATGTTGTACCAGAAGTCCTTCAGGTGCATCAGCAGGCCCAGCAGGATGATCAGGCCCAGCACGAGCATGTTGCTTGAAGCCCAGCGCTCGGCAACGTCGAGCAGGCCGTTTGAGTTCACCGTGGTGGCTACCTCGTAGCGGTTGTCACCGCGTGCCCTGCGGTTCTGAGCCGTCAGGATGAACGCAAAGACGATGTGAATCACTGCCAGGGCTGCCAAGCCGAGTGTTGCCACAATGGCATACCAGTTGGCACCCAGGAATTCGCAAATCATGTTGTAACCCTCTTCTGAGAACAGCGCGACAATGTTCATGGCACAATGGAATGTCAGGAACAAGATCAGCGCAATGCCCGTCACAGACATTACAACTTTTCTACCAATTGATGAATTGATTAACCACATAAGTTGTTGAATTTAAAATATTTAAAGATTGTTGAATACCAAGTAATAAGTACATGCGCATACGTTGAGGGCACAAAGTTACTAAAATATTATGACTTTTGCAAACGTTTACGACATATTTTTCCGCTATTTATACGATTTATAAGAAGCTGACGCCTCAGCCCTCTGCCTCACGGCCTCATACATCAGGATGGCAGCGGAGACGCTGACGTTGAGCGAGTCGACGCGGCCCAGCATGGGAATGCGGATGTGGGCATCGGCGGCCTCGCGCCACTGGCCGGTCAGCCCGGTGGCCTCGGTACCCATCACGATGGCCGTGGGTCGTCGCATGTCCGTGTCGTAGTAAAGGTGGGAGTCCTGCAGCTGGGCGGTGAGTATCTGTATGCCGTGAGCCTTCAGATAGCTGATGCACTCAGAGGACGAGCAGGCCACGCAGGGCACGCTGAAGACAGCCCCTACCGAGGAGCGTATCAGGTTGGGGTTGTAGAGGTCGGTCAGGGGGTCGCACACGATGACGGCGGTCACCCCGGCGGCATCGGCTGACCGCAGGATAGCGCCCAAGTTGCCGGGCTTCTCCACCCGCTCAAGGACAACCACCAGGGGGGCGGACGGAGCGGGCAATTCCGAACTTAGCGGCAGGTCGCCGAGCGAAAGCTGCCGCTGCCGCACTTCGGCTACAACGCCTTCGGTACTACCCCGATAGGCCATCTTGTCGTAGACGGCCCGCGACACTTCTATCACACGCACACCGTTGGCAAGCGGCGGTAGTGGTTCGGTGCCGACTTCCACCTGAGGGCACCAGAATACGGTGTCAACCTCGAAGCCTGCCTCAAGGCAGCGCATCAGTTCACGGCGGCCCTCAACGACGAAGAGACCCCGCTGCCTTCGCTCCTGCGATTTCTGCTGCAGGGCCAGCAGTTGCTTCACCTTGGGGTTCTGTAGGCTGGTTATCTGTTCTGTCATGAGTGCAAAATTACAAAGAATTTCTGTATTTCGCTCATAATTGCAGAAGTTTTTGTAATTTTGCAAGCAAAATGCAAACTTTAGACAATGAATCAGAACTACGACGTGATAGTTATCGGCGGTGGCCATGCTGGCTGTGAGGCGGCAACGGCCTCGGCCAACATGGGAGCACGGACGCTGCTCATCACAATGGACATGAACAAGATTGCGCAGATGTCGTGCAACCCGGCCGTGGGCGGTATTGCCAAGGGACAGATAGTGCGCGAGATAGATGCACTGGGAGGGCAGATGGGCCTTGTAACGGATGCCACTACCATACAGTTCCGCATGCTCAACCGCTCTAAGGGTCCTGCCGTCTGGAGTCCGCGCGCCCAGTGCGACCGTGGGAAATTCATCTGGCAGTGGCGCAGCGTGCTCGATGAAACCGAGAATCTCGACGTTTGGCAAGACCAGGTCGACGAGCTCATCGTAGAGGCTGTTGCGGCACCGTCGCAACCCGCCAAGCGGGTAACGGGCGTGCGCACCATCTGGGGCGCGGAGTTCCATGCGCCTTGCGTGATACTGACGGCGGGCACCTTCCTCAACGGCCTCATGCACATAGGCCGCCGCATGGTGAAGGGAGGCCGCATAGCCGAACCGGCCGCAGAACGGCTGACGGAGAGCATCGCACAGCACGGCATACGGTCGGCCCGCATGAAAACAGGCACACCCGTCCGCATAGACAAGCGCAGCGTACACTTCGAAGACATGACCCGACAGGACGGAGAGAACGACTTCCACAAGTTCTCCTACATGCCCTCACCGCAAACAGACGAGGGCACCCATCCCCTACCCCAGCTGCCTTGCTGGGAATGCTACACCAACCCGGAGGTTCACGACACGCTGCGCTCAGGACTGGCCGATTCGCCACTTTACAACGGACAGATACAGTCAATAGGGCCGCGCTACTGCCCTTCGATAGAAACCAAGCTCGTCACCTTCCCCGACCGTGAGCAGCACCTGCTGTTTCTCGAACCGGAAGGTACCGACACCAACGAGATGTACCTCAACGGCTTCTCATCATCGCTGCCTATGGACGTGCAGATAGAAGCCCTTCGCCACATACCGGCTCTGAGAGATATAAAGGTGTACCGCCCAGGCTACGCAATAGAGTACGATTTCTTCGACCCCACCCAACTGGAACATACGCTGGAGTCGAGGGTCATCGGCGGACTCTTCATGGCCGGTCAGGTGAACGGCACCACCGGATACGAGGAAGCTGGCGGCCAGGGCACCATAGCCGGCATCAACGCCGCACTCAAAGCCGGTCATGTAGGTTGTGGCACTGCCACAACAGAAACGGCCCTCACCCTGGCGCGCGACGAAGCCTACATCGGCGTACTGATAGACGACCTGGTGACAAAAGGCGTAGACGAGCCCTACCGCATGTTCACATCAAGAGCCGAATACCGCATACTGCTACGACAGGACGATGCGGATGCCCGCCTGACAGAACGCGGCTATGCATTGGGAATAGTAAAGAGAGACCGCTACGAGTGGTGGTTAGAAAAGAAAAAAAGCATCGAAGAAATCGTTAGTTTCTGCAATTCGTTTGCCATACGGCCCCACACAGCCAACGGCTACTTGGAAGCGTTTGGCTCTACCCCACTCCAATACGGCTGCAAACTCACTGACTTGGTGAGCCGCCCGGAACTGAACATAGAGAAGTTGAAGGAGGTAATCCCCGAGCTGAAAGAAGTGCTGAATCGACCACAAAACAGACGCGAAGAAATCAGCGAAGCCGCCGAGATTAGAATCAAGTATAAAGGGTATATCGAGCGCGAACGACTGGTGGCCGATAAGATGCACCGCCTTGAGAATATCAAAATACGCGGCCATTTTGACTACGCCAATCTCAACGCCATTTCGACAGAAGCCCGACAGAAACTACAGAGAATCCAGCCCGAAACACTTGCCCAGGCCAGCCGCATTCCTGGCGTATCACCCGCCGACATCAACGCCATGCTGGTACTGATGGGACGATAACGTTTCACGTGAAACAAATAACATTATAAACCATTTATAACCTACTGAAAATGAACAACAAAGTACTGATTGACAATCTGAGGTCTGTACAAGACTTTCCGAGAAAAGGCATCAACTTCCGCGATGTAACGACATTGTACAAAAGTGCCGAGTGTATGAAAATTATGGTCGACGAAATGTACGATCTGTACAAGGACAAAGGCATCACAAAAATCGTTGGCGTAGAAAGTCGCGGATTTGTCATGGCCGGAGCGCTCGCAACAAAACTGGGCGCTGGAGTCGTGCTGGCACGCAAACCAGGCAAACTACCGTGTACAACCATTAAAGAGTCGTTTAGCAAGGAATACGGAGTGGACACGGTGGAGATGCATCTCGACGCCATCGACGAAAACGACGTAGTGCTCATCCATGATGACCTCCTGGCCACAGGAGGCACCGCAAAAGCCGTCTACAAACTGGTGAAGCACTTCAAGCCCAAAAAGGTGTACATCAATTTCATCGTAGAAATCAGGGATGAAGGACTGCACGGCCGCGACGAGTTTGAAGGCATAGAACTCACTACACTCATGACGGTTTAAACATGTTCCACGTGGAACAAACACCCTATGACGAAAGAAGAAAATGATAAGCGATTAGCATATTTGAAGGGTATTGTGAGCCGGCTGCCGGAGAAACCTGGCAGCTACCAGTTCTATGACGACACACATACAATCATCTACGTAGGAAAGGCCAAAAACCTCAAATCGAGGGTGTCGTCCTACTTCCATACAGAGGTTGACCGCTTTAAGACCAAGGTGCTGGTGTCCAAAATTATGGACATCAGCTACACCGTGGTCAATACAGAAGAGGACGCACTGCTGCTCGAAAACTCTCTCATCAAGAAATACAACCCGCGTTACAATGTGCTGCTGAAAGACGGCAAGACCTACCCCTCCATCTGCGTCACCAACGAGTATCTGCCGAGAATATTCAAGACCCGTACCATCAACAAGAAGTGGGGCACCTATTACGGCCCCTACTCTCACATAGGCTCCATGTACGCTGTGCTTGACCTTATTAAGGAACTTTACCATCCACGCACGTGCCAACAGCCCCTCACAAAGGAAGGCGTTGAGAGCGGCAGATACAAGGTCTGTCTCGACTACCATATCAACAAATGTATGGGACCGTGCGTGAACAAACAGTCGTGGGACGACTACCAGAGAAACATCGCCCAGTCACGCGAAATTCTGAAGGGTAACACAAGGCAAGTACAGCGCGAGCTCAAAGAGGAAATGCAACGGTTGAGCGAAGAACTGCGCTTTGAAGAAGCCGAAGAGGTAAAGCGCAAATACATGGCACTCGACAACTTCGTCAGCAAGAGCGAGGTGGTAAGCCACACCATCAACAACGTAGACGTATTCTCCATCACGAGCGACGAGAAAATGGCCTTCATCAACTATATTCACGTGTCGAACGGCAGCATCAACCAGTCGTTCACCATCGAGTACAAAAAGAAACTCAACGAGACCGATGACGAACTGCTCCAACTGGGTATCATCGAACTAAGGGAGCGATTCAAGAGCGAGGCTCGCGAAATAATAGTGCCTACCGAAGTAGATGTTGAGCTAGACGGCGTCACCTTTACCATACCCCAGCGCGGCGACAAAAAAACACTCTTGGAACTGTCGATAATGAATGGCAAACAGTATAAGTTTGACCGCCTGAAACAGGCCGAGAAACTGAATCCCGAACAGAAGCAGGTAAGGCTGATGAAGGAACTGCAGGAGAAGCTACACCTGCCTAAACTGCCCTACAAGATAGAGTGTTTCGACAACTCTAACATCAGCGGTAGCGACGCCGTGGCGGCCTGCGTAGTTTTCAAGAAGATGAAACCCTCCAAGAGCGACTACAAGCGTTACAACATCAAGACCGTAGTAGGCCCTGACGACTATGCCTCGATGAAGGAGGTAGTGCATCGCCGCTACAGCCGACTCATAGAAGAGGAGCAGCCCCTACCCGACCTCATTGTGGCCGATGGTGGCAAAGGACAGATGGAGGTCATCCGCCAGGTGATTCAGGACGAGCTGAACCTCGACATTCCCATCGCCGGGCTTGCCAAGGACGACCGCCACCGCACCAACGAGCTCCTCTATGGTTTCCCGCCTATGAAAGTCGCCCTGAAGGTCAACTCCGAACTCTTCCACGTGCTTACCCAGCTACAGGACGAGGTACACCGGTTCGCCATCACCTTCCACCGAGAAAAGCGCTCTAAGCGCGCTTTACACTCGGAGCTTGACAACATACCGGGCATCGGTCCAAAAACGCGTGACGCGCTTCTAAATGGCCTTAAATCGGTTCGTAGGATACAGGAGGCCGACGCCGATAAACTTGCTACCATTATCGGCCCTGCAAAGGCCGCCATCGTCTACTCGCATTTCCATCCTGCAGAGGAAAACACAGAGGTTATAGAACCCGTAGTTTCATAGAAAGCACAACATCAAAAACAGATCACTACAGCACTATAATCCATCACACAATGTACTAAGATATGAGAACATAAAAAACTGATTATCAGAATGTTATGTTATTTACAACGAAATATCTAACAAAGATTGAAAAGATTTAAAAGATGGCTAACGCTATAAATGAAAGCCGGAAATTTGGAAGTATCAAAAATTAATTGTATCTTTGCCAAAAATTCAGAAAGAGAATGAGAGCAGTCTTACAGAGAGTCAGCCAAGCCAGCGTCGCCGTCGGCGGCACGGTCAGGGGCCAGATAGGTTGGGGTTTCCTCATCCTGTTAGGCGTTTGCAACGAAGACACCGTGGAGGACGTGGAGTGGCTGGTGAAGAAAATAGCCAACCTGCGCGTGTTCGACGATGCCGAGGGCGTCATGAATCGCTCATTGCTCGACATCGGTGGCGAGTGCCTGGTCGTCAGCCAGTTTACGCTCTACGCCAGCTATAAAAAGGGCAACCGCCCGTCGTGGTTCCGCGCCGGCAGCCACGAGCACTCCATCCCGCTCTACGAAGCCTTTTGCAGGCAGTTGAGCACGGCTCTGGGCAAGACCGTACCCACCGGCGAGTTCGGCGCCATGATGGAGATCAGCCTCGTCAACGACGGTCCCGTCACCATTTGCATGGACACCAAAAACAAAGAATAAAACCTCCCCTACCCCCTCCGATAGAGTGGACTAACGGAAACAAAAATAAAACATGAGAAAATACTTGAAAGAACTCGAGGTGGCCGGCATGGTGCTCATTGGCATTGGCCTCATCATAGCCTACACCGCAGGCAAGAACTATGGCGCCTGGCCCTGCGGAGCGGGCATGCTGGTACTACTGATACCCTACCTCTTCAAGGCTTTCCACTGGAAAGAATATGAGCAGGAAAACCGCCGTAACATCTGGATCATCTTGCTCTGCATCATCGTCATTTACCTCCAGATATTAGCTGCCAGACTATGACCATAAGCGAAGCACAGGAGGCAGTAGACCGCTGGATCAAGACCTACGGCGTGCGCTACTTTTCAGAACTTACCAACATGGCGGTGCTGACCGAGGAAGTGGGCGAGCTGGCCCGCGTTATGGCCCGCAAATACGGCGACCAGTCGTTCAAGGCAGGCGAACGCGAGAACCTCGGCGAAGAGATGGCCGACGTGCTGTGGGTGCTGCTCTGTCTGGCCAACCAGACGGGCGTTGACCTGACCGAGGAACTACAGAAATCGATTGATAAGAAAACCCGAAGAGACGCCCTGCGTCACATAGAAAACCCGAAACTGAAAGCATAAACAATGGCAGAAAAATCAATGTACGAAGAGGCTTTGTCGAAGTACAACCTCGAAGTGAACGACCAGGAAGTAAAGGAGGCGGTAAAGCATATCATCGCCACTAAAGTACACCAAAACGACACGCCTGAAGTCAAGCAATTCCTGATGGGCAGCGTGGAACTGACGACGCTGAAGACCACCGACAGCGAGACCTCGGTCATGGCCTTCACCGAGCGCGTCAACGCGTTCGACGAAGCCTACCCCACCCTACCCCACGTGGCTACCATCTGCGTCTATCCTAAGTTCGCCAAAATCGTCAGCGAGACCTTAGAGGTCGACGGCGTTGAGGTAGCCTGCGTGTCAGGCAGTTTCCCCTCGTCGCAGTCGCTCATCGAGGTCAAGACTGTAGAGACGTCGCTGGCCGTCAAGGACGGGGCTACAGAGATTGACATCGTGATGAACGTCGGCGCCTTCCTCGACGGCGACTTTGAGACCGTCATCGACGAGATTCAGCAGCAAAAGGAGGCCTGTGGCGACAAGAAAATGAAGGTCATCCTGGAGACGGGCTGTCTGAAGACGGCTAAGAACATCAAGACAGCCTCGCTGCTGGCCATGTACAGCGGCGCCGACTACATCAAGACCTCTACCGGCAAGCTCGAACCCGCCGCCACGCCTGAGGCCGCCTACGTCATGTGTCAGGCTATCAAGGAATACTACGACGAAACAGGCGTACAGATTGGTTTTAAGCCCGCTGGCGGCCTTAATTCGGTCATGGACGCACTCATATACTACACCATCGTCAAAGAGGTCTTAGGCGAAAAATGGCTCACCAACGAGTGGTTCCGCATGGGCACTTCCCGGCTGGCAAACTTGCTGCTCAGCGAGATTGTCGGCAAAGAAGTAAAGTTCTTCTAACTCCTCAAAAAAAACGCATTAGTACCGCCGCTGAATGACATAGTCCAGATAGGCTGAAAAAGACGGCCTTAAATCAGGACTGACGTAGCGGTCGATGAACTGTCGGGCTTCGGCGGCTATCCGCTCCATGCACCGCTCGGCATACTCTATGCCTCCCTGCTCCTTGGTGAACTCCACCAAGACAGCTATTTCATCGGCATTTACCGTACCCGCCTTCACCTTGCGCGCCAAGGTCAGCATCGACTCTAAGTGAGAGTGGTTCAAAGCATAGATGACAGGCAGCGTCAGCTTACCTTCAGCCATATCGTTGCCCGTAGGCTTGCCTATCTCCTTGGAGTCGTAGTAGTCAAAAATATCGTCGCGAATCTGGAAAATCAGGCCTATGTTTTGTCCGAATTTCGCAGCTGCATCTACCCCTTCGTCGTCGGCCTGGGCCGAGATGGCCCCTATCTTGCAGCAGGCTTCAAACAGCGCGGCCGTCTTGTTCTTAATTATCTGATAGTAAACATCTTCCGAGAACTCCTGATTCTGAATGTTTGACAGTTGCAAAATCTCACCCGAGGCTAAGGTCTGTCCAAGCTTAGCCAGAATTTGTACGATTTTCTGATTACCGGTATGCGACACATTGAGCAGCGCCGTTGACAGGATATAGTCGCCCACCAGAACTGCTACTTTGTTATCATAGGTAGCGTTGAGCGATGACTGTCCGCGACGTTCACCGCTTTCGTCCACCACATCGTCGTGAACCAGCGAGGCCGTATGCAGCAGTTCCAGGGCAATGGCGGCGTGCGTGGTCACCTCCGACACCTGGCCGAAATTCCGGGCGGTCAACAATATCAATATAGGACGCATACGTTTGCCGCCACGCTGACGAATGTGAGAAAGAGCCGACCCCAGGAGTCCGTCATCATGCGACAGTGAGGCGTTGAACAACGTAATGAAATCACTCAGTTCACGCGCTATCGGCTGCTTAATAAGGGCTAAATTATCCATCTTTCGCGAATTTTGATACAAAATTAGTGAAAAACTTCGGATAATGAGAAATTTTTTAGTAATTTTACGCGAAAATTCTCAATTCTTATGGATAAACTATTCTTAATAGACGCCTACGCGCTCATTTATAGGTCATATTACGCCTTCATCAAGAACCCGCGTATCAACTCGAAGGGCCAGAACACAAGTGCCATCATCGGCTTCTGCAACACACTTAACGAGGTGCTGCAGAAAGAGCAACCCACCCACATCGGCGTGGCCTTCGACCCCCACGGCCCCACCTTCCGCTCAGAGGCCTACCCTGCCTATAAAGCGCAGCGCGATGCCACACCGGAAGACATCCACAAGGCAGTGCCTATCATCAAGGACATCCTGAAGGCTTACCGCATTCCCATCCTTCAGGCCGACGGCTACGAGGCCGACGACGTCATAGGCACCCTGGCAAGGAAAGCAGCTCCCCACTTCGCCCCCAAGGGGGCTACAAATGCTCAGAATAATGAAGCCCCCTCGGGGGCCGTAGGCGGGGTTTTTATGCTCACTCCCGACAAGGACTACGGCCAACTCGTTTCCGACAATGTCTACATCTACCGGCCCCGCCACGGCGGCGGCTACGAGGTGATGGGGCCACAGGAGGTCTGCCAGAAATACGCCATCTCATCACCCTCCCAAGTCATCGACCTCCTGGCACTCATGGGCGACTCGGCCGACAACTTCCCCGGCTGTCCGGGTGTGGGCGAGAAAACGGCGGCCAAACTCATTGCCGAGTTCGGGTCAGTCGATGGACTGCTCTCAAGAACGGACGAACTGAAAGGAGCACTACAGAAAAAAGTGACCGAACACGTAGACGACATTCGCATGTCGTACTTCCTGGCCACCATCAAGACCGACGTGCCCATAGACCTCAACCTTGACGAGCTGCGCGTAGTGGAACCCGACGAGCAGGCACTGGGCAAAATCTTCACCGAACTTGAGTTCAAACAGCTGGCAGACAAGGTTCTTAAAAAAAATCAAAAAAACGTAACGCCTGCTAACGGGCAGCTCGATTTATTTGCAGAATTACCATCCGACGGGTCGGCTCGTCATGAAAACGCGAGTTTTGAGACCTTAGAAACAGTGCCTCACAACTACAAACTCGTTGATAGTGAGGAAGAATGCTTAAAATTATATGATTATTTATTGACAAACGAAATTATCAGTTTAGACACCGAGACCACTTCCACCTCGCCTATCGAGGCCGAACTGGTAGGTTTTTCGTTCGCCGTCAAGGAATTTGAGGCTTTTTATGTGCCCGTGCCAGCCAATCGTGAAGAAGCGTTAAAGATAGTCAATATTTTCAAACCGCTCTACGAAAACCCCAAAATCTTGAAAGTAGGACAGAACCTGAAGTACGATTTAGAAGTTTTAAGAAATTATAACATTCGGTTACAAGGTCCCATGTGGGACACCATGATAGCCCACTATCTCATACAGCCCGAGCTGCGCCACAACATGGACTTCATGGCTGAGGTCTACCTCAACTACAAAACGATACATATCGACGAGCTCATCGGTCCAAAGGGTAAGAACCAGCGGTCCATGCGCGACCTCTCCCCTACCCTCGTCTATGAGTACGCTGCCGAGGATGCCGACATCACACTGCGCCTGAAGAACAAATTGGAGCCCGAGCTGAAGCGGTTCGGGTGTGAAGACCTCTTTTACCAGATAGAAATGCCACTGATGCCGGTGCTGGCCGAGATGGAGATGAACGGCGTCTGCTTAGACACCGAATCGCTGAAGGAAACGTCAACAATTTTGACCAACCGCATGAACGACATCGAGAAACGTATCTACCAACTGGCAGGTCAGACGTTCAACATCGCCTCGCCGAAACAGGTGGGCGAAATACTGTTCGACAAGCTCAAAATAGTAGAGAAGGCCAAAAAGACCAAGACGGGCCAATACGTCACCAGCGAGGAGGTGCTCCAGCAACTGAAGAACAAGCACGAAATCGTTGCCGACATACTGGAACACAGAGGGTTGAAAAAACTCATCGGCACCTACATCGATGCCCTTCCCAAACTCATCAACCCACGCACAGGCCACATCCACACCTCCTTCAACCAGACGGTTACCGCCACCGGCCGCCTGTCGTCGAGCGACCCCAACCTTCAAAACATTCCCATCCGGGGCGAGGACGGCAAGGAGATACGCAAAGCCTTCGTTGCCGAACCTGGCTGTCTGTTTTTTTCAGCTGACTACAGCCAGATTGAACTTCGCGTTATGGCCCACCTTTCGGGCGATGAACAGATGATAAAAGTGTTCCGCGAGGGCAAAGACCTGCACGCCGCCACCGCCGCCAACATCTACAAGAAACCTATCGCTGATGTCACCCGCGACGAGCGCACGAAGTCGAAACGCGCCAATTTCGGCATCATCTACGGCATCACCGTCTTCGGCCTGGCCGAGCGCTTAGACATCAGCCGCGACGAGGCCAAACAGCTCATTGACGGCTACTTCGACACCTTCCCCCAGGTACACCACTACATGGAGCAGGCCAAGCAGACAGCCCGCCAACAGGGCTACGTCACTACCCTATTCGGCCGCCGCCGCTATCTGCCCGACATCAACTCGCAGAACGCCACCGTGCGCGGCTTTGCCGAACGCAACGCCATCAACGCGCCTATTCAGGGCACCGCCGCCGACATCATCAAGGTGGCCATGATACGCATCTATCAGCGCTTTCAGCAGGAGGGCATCCGCTCGAAAATGATTCTCCAGGTCCACGACGAACTCAACTTCAGCGTCTATCCGGAAGAGAAGGGTAGGGTAGAGGCCATCGTGCTCGAAGAGATGCAGAACGCCTTCCCCCTCCGCGTGCCCCTCATCGCCGATGCCGGCTTCGGTCAGAACTGGCTGGAGGCGCACTGATGTTACTTTGCGCTTGCGTTACTAAGCAAACAGAGTCAAATAGAATGAACAAAAATAGCTTATATATTCAACAAAGATTATGAAGATGAAAAAAATTTTATGCAGCTTATCAAGCCACACACATTGCATTAGCCATCTTTTGCTGGCTCTGATTGCCATTGTGCCGTTCTCTGTTGACGTGCGAGGGCAAGGGCATATAAAGTATTGCTTTAACGACGGCGAACTGATAGGAGAAGCATGGCGCGAAGCTGACGGAGTGCTCATGGAGGACAAGGTGAAACGCTCGCCGTTCTATGGTTTCGTCTTTGCTACAGAAGACGAGCAACTACAAAAACTGCTCCGTGACGACGCCTTCTATGTGGAGTATAACGACACACTCTACATCAACTGCAACAGGGCGATAGGGGAGGGTACAACCTATTATGCCAGAGCAGAACGTGGAAAGAAGGCCGACAACGTGTTTTTTGTATCCAATGTCAGGTCAAAGCAGTCAGTAGGATTGTATGTTGGTGCAGGCATCATGGGCGGCATAGTCGGCGGCGCCATTGTAGGTGCAACCTATCATGGAGCGGGAAGCCAATCGAGTGCTCCTTATTTGTGGGACATGGAGCAAGGTCTTGTTACCAGGCTTACCCCCAAGACGATGAAAAAGCTGATGGCCGGCAACAAGAATCTGCTGAAGAAATACAAGGCTGAGAAAAAGAAGCGGCAAGCCACCCCCGGCTGTGTCTATGAATACCTGAAGGCGCTCGGGCTACTGTAGTCTTCACTACCTTTGCAGCCGCATTCCCTGGCAAACAGTGATAATAACTATTAGTTATAGAAGAAGCCGATTTTAACAATTAACAAAAACATAAACATGAAAAAGCTATTTCTTTACATGACCATGCTGATGGCCGCCATGACGCTGACCACCGGCTGCAGCAGCAGTGACGACGACACTGACTCTGAAGACAACCGACTGAAGTTTGCCAACGCACTGACACGCAACTCGCTGTCAACGGCCTGGGAGGGCAACAACACCGCCTTCTACAAAGAGCTGGGCAACTGGGTGAACAAAGGCTCGGAGTATGTCGTGATGCAATTCAACCGCAGCGCTACAACGGCCACTAACGGTACCGGCGTGGTGCTAATCTTCGCCAACGACTATAAGAACAGGTTTGAGGACAAAAGCAACTTCCGCTGGTCGTTCGACAATGACCAGCTGATGATCTCCTACGAAAATCCGGAATGGGACGGCATGCACGCCGAGTATCGCACCAACGAGCTGAAAATAGAAGGCAACCAGTTCTACGGCTACTGGTACATCAGGACCGACAAGCGTTACCAGTTCAACTACAAGCCCTCTACCTTCAGCGACTGGAGCAGGTATTGACGACATTCTAAGGATTCTGGGATTTAAGGAGAGTCTGTGCGCGGCACAGGTGTGAAACTCCTTAAAATCCCAAAATCCTTAGAATTTTCAGAAAAAAAATTTTTGTTTTTTGCCTACACGCCTACATTTTCTCTGTAAACAGTTGAGCATCAGCCTGATTACAAATATTTTGCATACACTTTCCCTACATTTCCCTACACTGTTTTGGCCTGTTTTGTAAATAAATCCGAAAACAACGTCACATCAACGGCCCAAATGGTGTGCAATCAACGTATAAAATTGTGCAACAAACCGGGGTTTCCGGACTAAGCAGGCCAGTTAGTTTCACACAAAACGAGCCTCGTTTGTGACGAAAGGGACTCCCTTTTGCCAAAAAGGGACTCCCTTTTGAGCAAAACTAAGTTCCTTTTGTCCGAAAAATTCTCCGATTATTCCAAATCAGTGTAGGGGAATGTAGGGAAAGTGTATGCAAAAAATTTGTAATCTCATTTATAA
>CAMNJY010000060.1 GCA_946541745.1 uncultured Prevotellaceae bacterium | reverse complement strand
GGCAACGCCGCTGCATAGCGAACCTGCGGGGAGAAGGAAGAGGAGAGCGAGGCGCCCTTTGGCGGGCTTGGCGGCGGGGGCTTTCTTGAGGAGGGGGGAGCGCAGCAGCTGGCGGAAGGTGCCGCGTGGGTCGATAAGCATCCAGACGAGGGCGAAGAAGAGGAGGGCGTAGCCGATGTAGGTGACGGGTATGCCCCAGGGGTCGCTGTTCATGGCCAGGACGGTGCCGTGGCCGTCGGGGTCGTAGCTCGACTGGTAGAGGCGGTAGCCGCTGCGGGCGGCGATGCGGTTCATGGAGACGACGGCGGGGGTGGCGTCTGTGGTGCTGCTAGTGGTGCTGCCTGTAGTGGCAGTGCCACTACCTACAGGACGGGAGGGCTGGGCGATGAAGGAGAGGTAGGAGGTGTAGTCGGCGGGGGCGGTGGTGCCGGGGTGGTAGGTGATTTCGAAGCTGTCGAGACGGAGGGCGAAGGGCAGGGGATGGGTGCGCATGTCGGGGGTGACATACATCTGGGTGGTCTCGCCTTCGCGGAGGTGGATGACGCCCCGGCGGGCCGTGAGGTGGGTGAGCAGTGCGCCGAGCAGGATGACGACAAACGAGAGGTGGAGGACGACCACCCCGAAGCGGCGCACGCGCCGTTTGACAAACCAGCAGACGGCCGCCGCCGTCAGCAGCGCCCACAGCAGCGAAAACCACCAGGCGCCGTAGATGTGGTCGGCGACATACTGAGTGCCCTGGTATTTCTCAACAATGGTGGCGGCGGCCATGACGGCCACCACCACGACGTATAGCAGAATCAGACAGAGAAGGCCTGCCCTCGGGGCCTCAAGACCCACTCCGTGCCCCTCCCTGACGGGTGGGGAGGGGTGGTTTTGGGGGTGGGTTTGGAGGGGGGGCTCTGGGGTTGAGAGGTTTGTATTTGTATTGTTGGCCTGGTTCTGCATGATTTTGTTCTTTTTTTACTGCTTTAAGTATTGGCTCCCCTACCTACAGGGAGGGGAGGAGGCTTTATATCGCCTCAATGAATTTCACGACGGCGTCGCGGTCGGCCTTGGAGAGGTGGTAGAACTTCTCCGTCGGCGTGTAGGCATCGCTCTTCTTGGAGTAGCCGTGCCACATGATGGCCTCAACGACGGTGCGGGCGCGGGTGTCGTGCAGCCGGTCGTCGGCGCCGGTGAGTTGGCGGCTCAGTCCTCGGCCCCAGAGCGGGGTGGTGCGGCACCAGCCGGTGCGTATGTCGTTGATCATGAAGAGACGGTGCTGCACCATGTCGGTATAGGGCCAGATGGTCTGGTGGGGGAACTTGGGCAGCAGCTTGGTGTAGTCGCCATCCTTGGCCAGCCCGTTGGCGTCGGCGTATGCCCGTGTGGCAGCCGATACCCACATGTTGTCGTTACCCGTCTTCCACGACGGGCGGTGGCACTGGGCACAGCCTATCTGCGTGAACAGCTCCTTGCCGCGCTGCACCTGCGGGTCGTTCAGCCCACGGGCGGCGGGCACGGCCAGCCCGCGGTGCCACACCATGAACTGGTAGAACTGCTTATCGGTCATCTCCTCCTGGCCGTTGTAGGGAGCGCCGTTGAAGAGGTACTTGTCGAACAAGTCCTTCTTGGCGATGGACGATATGGACAGGATGTCGTTGACGCGGTTGGCGATGCCCTCGTCGGTGCCGTCGGCGTAGTAAGGATGGAGGATGCTCAGCGGCGACTCGCCGTTCTGCTTGATGTAGCTGATGACCTCAGGATCCTCGCTCTGCGCCTTGGCCCAGGCGGGGGTGGTGTAGAGGAAGTGGCGGTCGGAGCGGGTGACGTTGGTGATGTTCCAGATGGCGTTGCCGCCGGCACCGTCCTGCAGCGAGCCGCGCGTCATGGCATAGGTGAAGCGCTTCAGCGGACCGTGAGAGCCGCGGAAGGAGCCCGTGTCGTTGTAGGGTGCCGAGTAGTAGGCGGCTGGCTTGAAGGTGTTGGCCTCCTTGTCCCACATGGCGGGGTTGAGCTCCACGTAAGGAGCCTCGGCGGCCCACTGGCGCTCAATCTCCTCGTCGTCGAGGGCGTCGAGCAGGCCCGTGCCGTAGATGCCGATGGTCGACTCCAGGCGCACGTCGTAGTTCTGGGGTTTGGGATTGGTGTTGAAGGCCGACTGCGGAATGCGCACCTCGGGATAGATGAGCGAGTAGGTCTCGCCGTCCTCAAACCGCATGGGCAGACCGCTCTCCATGGCGGTGACGTTCTTCCAGTCGATGGTAATCTGAGTTTCGTCGATAGGAGCCTTGAAGGGGTGCATGGCCTGCGTCTGGGGCATGCCCGTCACCTCGGTGATATAGCCGTTGGTGTCGGGGTGGTAGATGACCAGCAGGTAGCCGTTGCCAATCTGGTTGGCGCGATACTGCGTCTGGCGCTTGCCGTGGCCGTAGGCCGGGTGGCAGGCTATGCACGAGTTGCGCACCCAGGCCGGGCCGAGACCCTTGCGGGGGTTCTGCTCGAAGGTGTAGAGGTGCTCAAAGAAGTCCTCGCCGGTGTTGAAATCGTCCTCCATGCCGGCAATGTTGGCCACGGCGGGGGCTGGGTCGGAGTAACTGGCGGCCTCGGTGGTGCCGAGCTGTCCGCCGGGGTACCACTCGTCGGCGGTGAAATTGCCGGTAGCTTTGCCGAATACATCCTCGGCAGGGGTCAGCGGGCCGAGGTCGGTGGTCTGCTCGTCGTTATCATCGGAACATGCTGTCAGCATGGTGGCTGACAGCATGGCGATGGTACAGAGCTTGTTGAGTGTCTGTAGCTTCATCATGTTTATTTACTATTTAGCTATTTACTATTTACTATTTATTGACTATTTGATTTATTCACTGGTGGATTCCCAGTTGCTCTGGTCGTCGAAGTTCTTGCCCCACACTACGGAGCAGTATTTGACGAAGGGGGCGGGCATGGCCCCTATCTTGTTGATGGCGTCGAGCGTGGTGGCCTCTACTTCAACCTTGGTGTTCACGGCGTCAAAGAACTTGGCAAAGCTGTTGGCGGAAATACTGCCGTCGGTGGTGCCGTACCACACGTTGCGAATAGAGCGCATGTTGTCCTGGAAGTCGGTGATGGAATTGTAGCTGTAAGGTGACTCCACGTAGGCAATGTCACCGTTGGCGAAGGGGTTGGTAATCTTGGCCGTACCCACCTCGTTGGCAATGCCGAGACAGGAGCCCTCGCTGGCGCTGAGCACCTGGGTGACGGCTGCCTTCAGCGTTGGAAAATTGCTCTTGCTGCCGGCGACCCCGGCGGTGGTGAGGTTCTCGCCATACGACAGGCCGGCCTCTGTGGTGTAGTCAAGTCCGGCCGACTTCACAACGGCCATGCGGGCGGCGTTGGCAGCGGTCTCGCCCTCCCAGGCTACCTGCAGCTGGAAGCAGCGCTCCTTCAGCAGCGAGCAGATGGTCTGCGCGTAGGCCAGCTCCTTGGCACCGCTGACGGCGGTGAAACCGGTATAGGTGTCGTTGCCCTGCAGCTCGCTGACCTTGCGGTTCTGGCCATTGCGGAAGAGGATAAACTCCAGGGCGTGGAAGCCCAGGATGGTGGCGTCCTCGAGCATCTCGTCGTTCATGCCCGTATTAAAATAGGTGAGCAGCAGCGAGCGGTTGAGCGGCCAGGAGTCGATAGTAGGGTCGATGTCGAAATCCTGGGCGGCCCCCATGAGGAAGGCCTCCGACTGTTCCCAGTTCTTGCGTGCTTTCTTGAAGTCGGCGCAGGCCTGGTCAATCTGCGACTGGGTGATGGTTTGCACGGTCAGGCCGCGGAGCGTCTTCTCCAGGTCTTCCACATCGTTGGCCAGCTGGGTGTAGGTAGGAATGATGACGTTGCCCACCACGCCGCTGAGCACCTGGCGCAGGAACGTCTCCTGGTCGGTGGTGAGGTTGGCCGTGCCAATGACGTTGTTGGCGCGGGTCAGGGCCGTGGTCACACTGCTGCAGGCGTCGATGGCCTGGTTGCCGTAGGAGCGGTCCTTGTACTGATCTTCGGTTGTTGTACTGTTGTTGTCGTTGTCATCGTCTTCTCCGCAAGACGTTAGTGCCAGCGCTGCCGTTAGGAGGACGGCGGGCAGGAAAAGAAATTTCTTGGTCATAGTGGTTTTTTTGTTTTTTGTCGTTATTTCTATATTCCAATTTTTTGATATGTCGAAGTTATTTAAAGAAGCCCTCGTAGGCGACGCCGATGTTGAGTGATGGCTCGTCGTTGTAGAGGCTCTTGAGGATACGTTTGGAGTATTCGGCCTTGATGACCACCTGCTTGATGGGGTAGTAGTTCACGCCGGCGGCGAAACGCTTCACGGCAGTGTAGTCGTAGGGCGTGTTGCGGGTGGCACTGGCGTAGGGGTCGTACTGCTCGTAGCGCCCGAAGACGTAGAGGTGTTTCTGCTGCTGGCGCAGGCACTGTATCTGTGAGAAGACGTCGTAGCCCGCCTCGATGCCCACGGCGTAGGCATTGCCGCTGACGAAGGGCGAGTGTTTGTAGGGCGACTTTGAGTTCAGGCGGTTGTAGACATACTTCAGCTGCTCGGCATCGCTGAGGTAGCCGTAGTCGGCCTGGCCGCGGACTATCCAGTTGTGCCCCTTGTAGGTGAAGTCGATGGCACCGATGGCCACCTTGCCTTTATAGGTAGCGCCTATGCCGTTGGCGTCGTTGGGATAGCTGTTGCCGATGGAGTGTCCGTAGTAGCCGCTGAGGCCGATGCGCAGGCCGGGCACGCTGTAGTTGTCAACGCGGAGCGAGGCGCCGTACTTGTTGGCCACGTCGAATTCCAGGGGCGACTTCGGGCCGTTCTTAATCCACGTGGTGTTGGTGAAGTTGTCGCTGTTGAGGCCGGCCAGGAACTGCGCCTCGTAGCGCCAGTCGCCGTAGCGTCCCAAGAAGGAGAGTCCCGTCTGGTGCCATGTGGAGGGCATGATGGTATTTTCGCCCTCGGGGCGGTAGACGGTGAAAAAGTTCAGCGGCTCGTGGTGGGCGTTGGTCAGGCCTACGGGCACCACGATGTGGCCGGCACGCAGGTTGGCCCACTTGGCGAACGACTTCTGGATCCAGAACTGCTCGAGTTCCACCTCGCCGCCTTTCTCCACTTCCTGTTCCCACTCGCCGCCTTCCTCGTCTTCCTTCTCGTAGGCCAGGCCGTTGCCGCCGTGCTCAAACTCAATCTCGGTGCCAAAGGTCCAGCCGTGGCCGAAGTCATAGCCTAAGTAGAGGACGGCGTGGGGAATGTCGAAGCGGCCGTGCGAGGGGTCGTTCTTGTGCTCCTCAGGCTGGGAGTAGCGGCTGACGTGGTCGCTGAAGTAGTTGCGGCTGTAGTTGATTTCGCCATAGCCGCCGACGCTGAGCCGCTTGCCGCCAGCGTGCTGCATGACGCTGTCGGCGGCACTGACTTGAGCCAGGGCGGTGGTCGTCAGGCCGAGCAGGAAGCCTGTGAGGAGGCTGAATGTCTTGATGTTGTTCATTATTTGCTATAAATGTTTGTCTGTTTGAAATCGGGTGCAAAGGTATAGTGTTTTCTGATGATGTGCAATACCTAAAAACGATGAAATTGCGTAAAAATACCTATTTCTGACTATTGTGTATCTCGTCAGAAATAATTAATTTTGCACCCGTCTAATATTTTATAGGTATGAAGAATCAGAAGATGTATGAGGCGGACGACAAGATGATATCGCTCATCCGCGACAATTACGACCTGCTGCAGGCACTGGGCAGCTTCGGCATCTCATTAGGGTTCGGCGACAAGACGGTGAAGGAAACCTGCGATGACAACGGTGTGGACACCTACACATTCCTGGCCGTGGTGAACTTCACCATCAACGGCTACGGCGACTTTGAGGCCGACGAGCTGTTGGACGTGCGCACCCTGCTGCACTACTTGGACGCCAGCCACAAGTACTACCTGGACTTCCAGCTGCCGTTTATCCGTCGCGAACTGTCGGAGTCGCTCAACGGGGAGGACTCGCTGGGACAGCTTATCCTGCGGTTCTACGATGAGTACGCCCACGAGATCCGCCGCCACATGCAGTACGAGCAGAAGACCCTGTTCCCCTACGTGGAGTCGCTCCTGGAAGGCCAGCCCGGCAACGACTACAACGTGGAGACCTTCTCCAAGCACCACGGTGCCGCCGACAAGAAGTTGCGCGAGTTGAAGTTGCTCATCATCAAGTACCTGCCCAGTGACGGTCTGCACAACAACAAGCTGACGGCCACGCTGCACGACATCTACGACAACGAAGCCTGGCTCCGCCAGCACGCCCAGGTGGAGGACCACATCTTTGTACCCGCCATACGGCGGCTGGAGCAGATGACGAAGCAGAGCGACGTGACCAAGAACATCAGCGGCATGATGCTCGGTGCGGGCCAGAACGCCGATGCGCTGAGCGACCGCGAGAAGGAGGTTATCGTGGCCCTGGTGCAGGGCATGGCCAACAAGGAGATAGCCGACCACCTGTGCATATCGGTCAACACGGTGATAACCCACCGCCGCAACATAGCCCGCAAGCTGCAGATACACTCGCCGGCAGGGCTGACCATCTATGCCATTATCAACGGGCTGGTAGACATCAGCAGCGTGAAACTCTAAATCTTGTTGATGTCTACGTAGCCGTGCATGACGGCGTAGATGGTGAGGGCCGACACTGAGCGCATGCCGAGCTTGTCCATGATGTTCTTGCGGTGGGTGATGACGGTGGCAAGGCCGATGTTCAGCCGGTCGGCAATCTCCTTGTTAATAAGTCCCTGGACGATGAGCGCCATGACTTCTATCTCGCGGTCGGAAAGAATCTTCTGCTGCAGCATCTGCGGCATGGGAGGCAGGTTCTTGCCGCCGTGGTGGGCGTGCTGCTGCATCATCAGCAGCGAGCGAATCAGGTCTTTCTCTGGTACGTTGATACACAGGCAGTGAAAGCCGCTCAGCTGCGACGTGGTGTCGAGGCTGAGCGTCAGGACGATGGTCTTTTGGCGGTGGTCGGCGAAGAACTGGCGGTTCTCGAGCACAATGTTCATGGCCGTGAAGTAGTGGGCGTAATCGTCGGAATGGTTGGCCTCGAGTTCGGCAAACGAGCCAAAGGTGTCCACCGTCATGATGGGCATCACGTTCTGCAGTATCTGCTTCAGCCCTAAGGAAGCCAGCGTGTTAGGGTCGATAATGGCTACTTTCGGCCTTCCGTTTGTCATGTTTTTTTGCTTTTATCCGTTCAATTTCCAATGTTCAATGATCCATGTTCCACCCTTGCGCCTTGAGTTCAAACTCCTGACCGTCGCGGCTGACGAGGATGTGGCCGAAACGCTGGTCGGTGATGTGGCCAATGAGGTGGACATCCTCAACCTCGGCTATCCGCTCGTGGTCGCCGATGGGGACGGTAAACACCAGTTCGTAGTCCTCGCCGCCGTTCAGGGCGCAGGTCGTCACGTTCATGTTCATCTCCTCGGCCATGACCGCCGTCTGGTAGTCAATGGGCAGTTGTTTCTCAAAGATGCGGCAGCCCACGCCCGACTGTTTGCAGATGTGGCGCAGCTCGCTGCTGAGGCCGTCGCTGACATCCATCATGGCCGTGGGACGGATGCCGGCCTCGCGCAGCCGCCGGATGATGTCGCCACGGGCCTCGGCCTGTAGCTGGCGTTGCAGCAGGTATTCCTTGCCGCTGAAGTCGGGCTGGAAATCTTGTAACTTAGAACTTTGAGCTTTGAACTTTGAACTTTTAGTTTCGTAGGTGCCGTCACGCTTGGCAGCCTCAATTTCCCTTTGGAGGTCGTTCAGCGTCTGGTAGTAGACGGACTTCTCGCGTTGCAGGAGCTGCAGGCCCATGTAGGCGGCGCCGAGGTCACCACTGACGCAGATGAGGTCGGTGTCGCGGGCACCGTTGCGGTAGACGATGTCCTCCTTGCGGGCCTCGCCGATGCAGGTGATGCTGATGGCCAGGCCGGTGTAGCTGGCGGTGGTGTCGCCGCCGACGATGTCGACGCCCCACTTGTCGCAGGCCAGGCGGATGCCGCTGTAGAGCTGCTCAATGTCCTCGACGCTGAAGCGCTTCCCGATAGCCAGCGAGACGGTCAGCTGGCGGGGTGTGCCGTTCATGGCGAACACGTCGCTGAGGTTGACCATCGCCGCCTTGTAGCCCAAGTGCTGCAGGTCGGTGTAGGTCAGGTCGAAGTGTACGCCCTCCATCAGCAGGTCGGTGGTGATGAGCACCTCGCTGTCGGGGTAGCTCAGCACGGCACAGTCGTCGCCTATGCCGTAGTGGGTGGAGGGGTTATGGGGTTTCAGTTCCCGGGTCAGACGGTCTATCAGCCCGAACTCGCCTATCTTTGCTATTTCCATAGTGGTCGTTGTTGTCTTTGGGGGATTGGGATGTCAGCGGAAACTGATGGTACGGGGCTTGCCGTCCGTCAGGGGGGCGCTGTCGGTTTTTATTGTTTCTTTTTTCTTAATGTGGATGCAGCGCCTGGCGTTTTTCTGAACATACTCTAAGATGTTCTGCTCGAACGAGTCCTCCTGGTCGAGCATGAAGCTGATGCGCACCGGCAGTTTGTAAAGGGCCTGGCGCACCTCGTCGCTCAGTCCGCTGCAGTTGGTCAGACGGGCCGCATCCTTCTCGGTGGTAATGACCATCCTGGGCATCGGCATGTAGTCGAAGACCTCGTTGAGCTGCCTGATGTCCTTGCGGCTGAAGTTGTGGTGGTCGGCAAAGACGAGTGACGTGAGGCTTTTCACCTGTGGGGTGAGTTCCTCCGTCAGCTGACGTGGCGAGGCAATGCCTGTCAGCAGCAGCACGTTTTGCTCCTTCAGCTGTTCCATGGACAGGCTGCGTGACATAGCCGTTCCAAATACGGGCTGCAGCGGCTCGTACTCCAGGGTAGAGAAGTACAGGTACTGGAAGGGATATAGGTTCATGGCCCTGGTGATGACGCGGTACTCCACGGGCTTGAGGTCCTTGGGGCACTTGGTGATGATGACAATGTCGGCCCGGTTCTTGCCGTCCAGCGGTTCGCGCAGACGGCCTGCCGGCAACAGCTGGTCGTAGATGATGAGGCGGTGGTAGTCGACGAGCAGGATGTTGAGGCCGGGCTTGACGTAGCGGTGCTGAAAGGCATCGTCCAGCAGGATGACGTCAACGCTGTCGTTGGCGCTAAGGTGCTCGATGGCCCGCCGGCGGTTCTTGTCGACGGCGACGGTGACATCGGGAAACTTCTGCTTCATCTGGAAGGGTTCATCGCCAATCTGCTCCATGGTGGTGTCGGCGCCGGCCAGCACGTAGCCCTGGCTCTTACGCTTGTAGCCCCGGCTCAGGATGGCCACGCCGAGCTTGTCCTTCAGCAGGCGGGCGAGGTATTCCACGTGTGGCGTCTTGCCCGTGCCGCCTACGGTGATGTTGCCCACCGAGATGATGGGCATCCTGTAGGCACGGCTCTTCAGCACTCCCACGTCGAAGAGGAAGTTTCTGAAGCGCACGCCTAAGCCGTAAAGCCAGCTTAGAGGCAGCAGCCACTCGTTGATTTTGATAAACCCGCCTTCCACTGTTTTCAACGCTCCATCTTAGAAGTTCAGAAGGAATGGCAGACGGGCCTGCAGACGGTTGCGCTGCTGGTCGCGGCGGGCGTTGAGCACGGGCTGGTAGAAGTCGCCGAGCACCTCGCGCAGCTGGCCGTCGAGGTAGGTGTCGCGCTTCTCGGCCATCTTCATCAGTTGTTCCAGCAGCGTTTCCGCCTCAGGGTAGCTCTTAGCGTGGTATTCTGAGAGTTTGGCCAGTTCGGCGGCTTTCGCGATGGCATCGTCCAGTGAGCCCAGCTTGTCGACCAGCTTGATGGGCTGCGCATCGGTAGCCAGCCACACACGGCCCTGGGCTATCTCGTGAACCTGGTCACGGCTCATCTTGCGGCCCTTGGCCACGATGTTGAGGAACGTCTCGTAGCCACGGTCTACGTAGCTCTGCATGAAGCGTATCTCGTCGGCATTGTCCTTGCTCAGTACAAGGTTTTCCTCGAAGTCGGTGTAGCGGTTGGTCTTCGTTCCGTCGAAGGTGATGCCCAGCTTGTCGGTCACCAGTCCGCTGAGGTTGGGTATCAGTCCGAAGATGCCTATGCTGCCGGTGATGGTGGTGGGCTCGGCCACAATGTAGTCGCCAAGGGCGCTGATCATATAGCCGCCGGAGGCCGCCATGCCGCCCATGGAGACGACCACGGGCTTCTTGGCCTTCAGTTGGGTGACGGCGTGGGCTATCTGCTCGGAAGCCACGGCCGAGCCGCCGGGAGAGTTGACGCGCAGCACCACAGCCTTCACGTCGTCGTCGTCTGCCAGCTTGTTCAGGTCGTCCACTGTCTTCTTGCCGACAATGCTGTGCTCGGCGGCAAAGAGGCTGGTGGTCTGGTCGATGATTTCGCCATAGGCATAGTAGACGGCAACCTCGTCACCTTTCTGCTCGCTCTGTTCCGGCAGACTGATCATGTCCTGGAGCAGGAGCTGGTGGATATCGTCGTCGGGGTCGATGCCCAGCTTGTTCTTGATGGCGGCTCTCACACCTTCGGGGTACATCAGCTTGTCTATCAGTCCGCTCTTCAGATAGTCGGCAGGGGCGGCAAAGGCCAGGATGCTGTCGCTCACCAGCTGGTCTATCTGCTCGGCCGTCAGCTTGCTGCGGTTCTCGGCCATGTCCTTCAGCATGTGGCGCCAGATGCCCTGCTGGTAGGCTTCGGTCTGTTCGCGGTTCTCGGGGCTCATGTCCTTGCGGGTGACGCTCTCGACGTAGCTCTTGTATTTGCCCACACGGACGGCCTGGTAGCGCACGCCTAACTTCTCGTACAGTCCGGTCATGAACTCGCGCTTGCCGCCGATGCCCTTCAGCTCTATCATGCCCGTCTGGTTGAGGCCTATGCTGTCGGCCACCGAGGCTACATAGTAGCCCTGCTGTGTATAGGTGTCGGCGTAGGCATAGATCCACTTGCCGCTCTTCTTGAAATCCTTCAGGGCGTCACGCAGCTGCTGGGCCGAGGCGGGCGCGTCGAAGCCGGTGAGTCCGCCCTCCAAGTAGATGCCCTTGATGTCTTTGTGAGCCTTGGCCTTGCGGATGCTGGCAATGATGTCGTCCAGCCCCATGACGCTCATGTCGGTGCCGCTGAGCAAGAAGTCAAGCGGTGTGCCGTCCTCGAAACGCTCCTGCACGGTGCCGTCCATCTTCAGCACGAAGACGGAGTTGGCCTGGACCTGGGTCGCCGGTGAACTGGAGGCCGCCATGCCGACAAGGGAAATGATGAAGATAATCCCTGCAAAGAACGTAAAGACAATGAGTCCACAAATAGTGGCCAAAGTGTACTTCAAAAAGCTTTTCATACTTTTAACGTTTAGAATTATGCGCACAAAGATACTACTTTTTTTGTAATTAGCATCAAAATATCAAAAATATTTGCTATTTTTGCAGCAGAAAACTATAACTAAAACATCAAAAGCAATGAAAATCAAGATGATGATGGCGTTCATGCTCGTATTTGCAAGCATGACCACAAGTGGAAAAAAGAAAGTGACTAACCAGCAGTTGTGGCCCGACGGCACGCCGATAGCCGAGTGGTTCAGCGACACCACGCGCGTCGATGTGTCGGCGCTGAGGCAGTATGTCGTTACCGACTATGGCGTCGACGGCTACTCCACCGAGGTGCAGACCCGCCAGCTGCAGGCCGTTATCGACCGCTGCGCCCAGGAGGGTGGGGGTGTCGTCGTCATTCCCCGCGGCACCTTTGTCAGCGGTGCCCTCTTCTTCAGGCCCGGCACCCACCTCAGGATTGAGGAGGGCGGCGAGCTGCAGGGCTCCACGCGCATCAAGCACTTCCCGATAGTAAAAACCCGCATGGAGGGGCAGACGCTCGACTACTTCGCCGCCCTGGTCAATGCCGACGGCTGCGACGGCTTTACCATTACCGGGCCCGGTACCATCAACGGCAACGGCCAGCCCTACTGGGAGGAGTTCTGGATTCGCCGCAAGTACAACCGCAACTGCACCAACCTTGAGGCCCTGCGGCCCCGCAATGTCTATATCTCTAACTCCAAGAACGTCACCGTGCAGGACGTGAAGATTATCAACTCGCCCTTCTGGACCAACCACCTGTACCGCTGCGAGAATGTGCGCTACTTAGGCTGCTTCATCTATGCTCCCACGGAGGGCGTCACCCCCGTTGACCCCAAGCGCGGCGGCCCCAGCACCGATGCCATCGACCTCGACGTCTGCAAGAACGTGCTCATTCACGGCTGCTATATGCACGTCAACGACGACGCCGTGGTGCTGAAGGGCGGCAAGGGCACCTGGGCCGACCAGGACCCCAACAACGGTCCCTGCTCGAACATCATCATCGAAGACTGCATCTACGGCAAGGTACACGGCTGTCTGACTCTCGGCTCCGAGTCGCTCCACGACCGCAACGTCATCCTGCGCCGCATCCACGTCAAGTCGGCCACCAGGGTGCTGTGGCTGAAGATGCGCCCCGACACGCCCCAGCACTATGAGTATGTCACCGTAGAGGACATCACCGGCCAGTGTGGCTCGTTCCTCGTCGTCCGCCCCTGGACGCAGTTCTTCAAGCCCGAGGAGCGTAAGGACATGCCCCTGTCGCAGTGTAACAACATCACCATGCGCAACATCCGGATGACCACCAAGAACTTTTTCGATGTCGGCTTGTCGGACAAGTACAAACTCAACGACTTCACCTTTGAGAATATAAATGTCACCGACGAGAAGAAGGCCTTCGACGCTTCGCTCATAGAGAATACCACGGTAAAGAATGTCAATATTCAGTAAATTGTAGAGCTTATGCGGAGGCTATTTCTACTGCCACTGTTGATGGCGGTACTTTCGGCAACGGCTGTTGAGCGCCAGCGCCTGAATTTCAACGGCGGATGGCGGTTGGAGGTCGGCGACGTTGACGGGGCCGAGCGTCCCGGATTCGACGACTCACGGTGGCAGACCGTCACCCTGCCTTACGCCTTCAATGGCGACGAGGCTTTCAAGAAGGATATTGTGGACCTGACCGATACCGTCAGCTGGTACCGCAAGGCTTTCACTCTGAACGAAGCGCAGGCCACAGGCAAGGTGTTCATAGAGTTTGAGGGTGCCCGGCAAGGGGCCGACATCTGGCTCAACGGTCATAAGGTGGGCTTTTCCGACAATGGAGTGATGGCTTTCGGCTTCGACCTTACACCGTATATTACTGTAGGCGAGAACGTGCTGGCCGTGCGCTGCGACAACTCATGGCAGTATCGCGACCGCACCCTTGACAGTCGCTATCAGTGGAACGACAAGAATTTCAACGCCAACTACGGCGGACTGCCCAAGAACGTCTACCTGCACATCACTGACAAGGTCTACCAGACGCTGCCGCTGTACTCTAACCTCGGCACCACAGGCACCTACGTCTACGCCTCCGACATCGATGTGGCGTTGCGCCGGGCCGTGATTCATGTCGAGAGTCAGGTAAGAAACGAGGACACCAAGGCCCGTCGTTTCGTCTATAGCGTTCAGATGGTGGATGCCGAAGGTCACGAGACGGCGCGGTTTCAGAGCGCCCCCGTCACCCTGCAGCCGGGCGAGACACGTACCGTCAGTACACAGCGGCAGGTCAGCGGCCTGCACTTCTGGTCGTGGGGTTACGGATACCTCTATACCGTCAAGACCTCCCTCGTGGACGGCGGCTCCGTGGCCGACATAGTCACGACCCGCACCGGTATCCGCAAGACGGCGTTCAAGGACGGCAAGTTCTACCTCAACGACCGCTGCCTGATGGTCCACGGCTACGCCCAGCGCACCTCCAACGAGTGGCCGGGCACGGGCCTCAGCGTGCCCGCCTGGCTCAGCGACTACTCTAACGGGCTGATGGTGGAGTCAGGTGGCAATCTTGTGCGCTGGATGCACGTCTGCCCCTGGAAGCAGGACGTGGAGTCGTGCGACCGTGTGGGCCTTATCCAGGCCATGCCCGCCGGCGATGCCGAGAAGGACGTGGAGGGTGCCCGCTGGCAGCAGCGCACCCAGCTGATGCGCG
>CAMNJY010000059.1 GCA_946541745.1 uncultured Prevotellaceae bacterium | reverse complement strand
GAAGACCAGCTGTTCTACTGCAACCAGCGCGGCATACCCACCGAGCAGGCCGTAGGCCTCATCGTCAACGGCTATGCCAAAGAGGTGCTGCAGAAGCTACCCATGGAGTTTGCCGTGGAGGCGCAGAAGTTGCTCAGCGTGTCGCTTGAGGGCACGGTGGGGTAATAAGAAGCCTGAAAAAGAGTGTAACTACCGGCTCAGCCAGCGCGAAGGATTTTGCGGGGCTGAGCCTTTTCGTAGCTGGAACTGTAGGATGCCGTCGGAACCTACGCGGCCCAAGGCCTGGCGCGTGCTGACCCTCTGGCCTCGGCGCACGCTGACCGACGACAGGTTGGTGTAGACGGAAATATAACTGCCGTGGCGCACCATGACGCCCATAACGCCACCGATGTTGAAGACGGCACACACCTCGCCGTCGAAGACGCTGCGCGCCAGTGCTCCCGCCTGGCCTTTCAGGTTGATGCCTTTATTGTCGAGCCGAACGCCGCGCAGCCCCTCCACATCGTGCTGTCCGAAGCCGCTGACGATGCGGTAGCCGCCGGTGATGGGCATGGGCAGACGGCCACGGTTGCTCTCGAAATTGCCGCTCAGACGGCGGTCTTCCGATGACGAGGGCGTGATGAACCGCTCCGTAGTACGCGCACTGGCGGCCGCCTCGAGGCTGCGGCGCTCGGCACGCTCGGCCTCGGCCATCTCGCGCTCACGGGCTTTCGCCTCGTCGGCAGCCCGGCGCTCTGCCTCAAGGCGGGCCACCTCAGCCTCATGGGCGGCCTGCTCGGCAGCCCGTTTCTCTTCGGCACTCCTGCGGGCTGCTGCCAGCGCCTCTGCCTTGGCACGCTCCTCGCGGGCTTTCGCCTCGGCTATGCGGCGCGCATTCTCGCGGGCTGCCGCCTCGGCGGCGGCTTTCTTGCGCGCCATCTCCTGGGCCCGTTTCTTGGCGGCTGCCGCTGCGGCGGCTTCGGCCTTGCGCTTGGCTTCTGCGCGGGCCTCAGCCTCGGCGCGGGCTTTGGCGCGGGCCACCTCTTCGGCTATCAGCCTTTCAATCTGCGCGTTCAGGGCCGCGTCTTTCTTGCGCTGTTCGGCTATGAGGCTCTGTATGGTCTTCTGCTCCTTCTGCAGTGTGCTGACCACCTTTTCCTGCTCAGCCTGCTTGCCCTCCAGGTGCTTGCGCTCCTGCTCGCCGCGGTTCAGCAGGTGGTTCTTCTGCTGCTTGGTGTTGGCCATTTCCTCAACGGCCCGCTTCATCTCCTCCTGAATGATCATGACGGCCTCGCCCTGTGCCCGCTGGTATTGGGCATACTCGCGGGTGAAGCGCATACGCCGGTACATCTGGGTGAAGTTCTTGGCACTGAAGATAAACATCAGCTTGTTTTGAAGCGAGCGGTTGCGGTGCATGTAGCGCATCGACTTCATATAGTTGGCACGCCGCTCCTCCAGTTTCTTCTTCAGTATTCCCAGCTGTATGTTCAGCGAGGCAATGTTTCCGTCGAGGATAGTGAGGTCGTGGCGTATGGTGTCGATGATGCGTCGCTTGTCGGCAATCTCGGAATTGATCACTTGTAGGTTTTCCAACCGTTGCTTCACGTTCTGGCGGTTGGCCTGCAGCCTGCGTTCCTGCTCCTTGATTTGCTTCTGCAACTGCTGCTGCTGGTTCTTCAGGCCTTTGACGGTGACTGTTGGTTTTTTGCTTTTTGTTTTTTGCCTTCTGCTTTTCGTGGTTTGCTTTTTGCTGTTGGCGGTTTTCTTTTGGGTCTGGGTGGTACGCGCCTTCTGTTGCGCAGACCTACGGGTCTGTGCAGGTGCATTAATGGTCAACAGCCAACAGCCAACAGCCAACAGCCAGCAGCAGAAATTCCTCATTGTAGGTTAGAGCGCCATGAAGCGCTGCAGAATTTCGTCAATGGTCACTTCGCGGTATTTGTTGGATACCTCGGTGCGTGTTTCCCAGTCGGTCTCGTGGTTGATGTAGTTGAGCTTGATGCCCAGCTTCACCTCCTTCTTCTGGGTGGTCAGCGTCACTTTCATGTCGTTGGGGAACTGCTTCGAGGTGTTGTCCATCGGCTTGAAATTGCTGTAGTCCCAGTTCAGCTGCGTATTGCCGTTGAACCGGTCCTTATAGATGATATTGGCCATCTGGATGATTCCCGTATTCTGGTTGGTCAGCCAGCTGTAGTCAATCTTCTCGTCCTCGAGGGTGATGATGACGTCCTCGTTGTCGCCATTTATGTTGGCGGTGAACTTCTGCATGTCATCGGCCTCCAGCTTGGTGTGGTTGGGCTGGAAGAGCTCATTCCAGAACAGTGCCTGCAGCGTGTAGAAGTTGAGGCCGCTGTTGCGCAGGAAGTCAATCGAGATATAGGGTGCCTTGAGGTACTGCTTGTTGATGCGGTCCATGATGAGCACGTAGTCCTTGGTAAATTCCAGGCGTGCCGCCTCAACGAATCCGAAGGCCATGAGCTGCATTCGTATGACGTCGTCGCGCTTCATCTTGAGGTTGCCGGTGAGGGCAATGTCCTGCTGTCCCACTTCGACGGTGAATTTCACTTTCGAAGTGATGAACTTCGTGGTCTGTGCGTTGTTGCTCACCCTGGTCAGGAGGCTGGTCTGCTTGGGGCTAACCTTCACGACAGGTGTCGTCGCCTCTACCACTTTCTTCTTTGAGCCGCACCCGGCAAGCAGCAGTGGCAATGCCAGAAGGGCCATCTTCAGGAGGTTCAATGTCTTCATATCTTTATTTCTTAATGTATTTTCTGAGTTTAATCTTTCTGATGAGCACCTTGTCGTCAGGCTCCTTTACCAGTGCCTGCTGCCACAGTTCTACGGCGCGTTCCGGCTCGTTGGCCTGCATGTAGATGTCGCCGGCGTGCTCGGTGATGACGGCACTGCTGTCCGAGTCGTTCTGCAGGGCCTGGTCTATGTAGACCTTGGCCTCGGCGTAGCGCCCCTGCATGAAGAGTATCCAGGCGTAGGTGTCCAGGTAGGTGGCGTTCTTAGGCTCGGCCTTGATGGTCTTGTAGCTCATCTGCTCAGCCTTGTCTAACTGCCGGCCCAGCTCGCTGAGGTAGTAGGCGTAGTTGTTGAGGCACATGATGTTGTCTTCCTTCCACTGCAGGCACGAGTCGTAGGCTTCGAAGGCCTCATCGGCCAGTCCCTTCTGGTGCAGCAGGTCGCCCATGACGGCATAGAAGTCGCTGACGATGGCCGGACTGCTGTCCTGATTGATGACGCCGATGCCGTTCTGGAAAGCTTCGAGGGCCTTGTCGTGGTCGTCCTCCTGGTAGTAGGCCATGCCCTGATAGTAGTAGAAGGCCATCTCCTCGGGGTTATACTGCCTGGCCTCTTGACAGAGGCTGATGACCTCCTCGTGGTCCTTGCGGTCCCAGGCGAAGCTTACCAGCTGCAGCCGTGCCCCGGCGTTGTCGGGGGCTATGGCGAGCACCGTCTGGAGCATGGCCCGCACTGAGTCGCGTGGCATCTTCTTCAGGTCCATATAGGCGGCGCAGAGCATGGCGATGTCAGCGTTCTGCTGGGGCTGGTCCAGCATTTTGTGAAACAACCTCAGTACCTGAGTGCTGTCGCCGTCGGTGCGCTCGCTGTCAGCCACCACCTGACGCATCAGGTAGATACGCTGTTCGGTAGTGGTGTTGCGGTTCGTCAGTATGCGCTCCGTGATGGAGTCTACCTTCTCGTCCTCGCCCTGCACGCGGTAGTAGCTGCGCATAGACAGCTGTGCCCGTGTGTTGTCGGGCTCCTCGGCCAGTATTTCGTCGTAGAGCTGCAGCGCCTGCTGCTCTTTGTCGTTGCGCAACAGCATGTCGGCATACATGCCCTTGTAGTTCAGGTCGTTGGGGTATTGGCGGGCCAGGGCTTCCATCTCGGCGATGGCCGCCTGCTTGTTGCCCTGCTTGGTGTAAATCTCGCTTTTGGCGTAGGCCAGTCGCTCGCTCTTGCCCTCAACAGCCTCCAGTCGGTTCAGCGTCTCAATGGCTTTCTCGTTGTCGTCGGTCTGCTGGTAGAGCTGGAAGAGCATTTCGAGCAGGTCCTCGCGGCTTTTGTCCTGCTGGTAGAGCTTCTCTACCACGGCGATGGCCTCTTCGAACTCCTGCTGGCTGATGTGTGACTGCGCCAGCGTCTCCAGGTAGGTGGTGTTGTCGGGCTCCAGTTCTACCGCCTTCAGGTAGCACTGCTGGGCCAGGCTGTCGTTTTTCAAGGCCCTGTAGTACTGTGCCAGGTAGTAGTAAGCCTCGGATGCCTGCGGGTTGAGTGTGATGCAATGGCGCAGCAGGTCGAAGGCAGCGTCGTTGTTGCCTTTCTGCCGCTGCACCATAGCCTCTAAGAAGAATGAGCTGTAGCTCACTGTTTCCGACTGGCAGTTGACCATTGACAATTGACAATTTCTTGAACTGTCAGCTGCCTGCGGCTGGGCCTGTGCGCCCAGCTGCCATAGTGCCAATGCCAAAATCAGTACTATCCTGTTTCTCATTGTCAATTATCAATTGTCATCAATTAGTCACATGCCGGTGTGACCATAGCCTCCTTCGCCGCGCTCGGTCTCGTCGAGCACGTCGACGGTTAAGAACTCTGCCTTCTCATGGCGGGCAATGACCAACTGGGCGATGCGCTCGCCGTCGCTGACCACAAAGTCGTCGGCCGACAGGTTGACGAGCACGACGCCTATCTCGCCTCTATAGTCGGCATCCACCGTGCCGGGCGCGTTGAGCACCGTGATGCCCCGCTTCAGGGCCAGTCCGCTGCGGGGGCGTACCTGAGCCTCGTAACCCGGCGGCAGGGCGATGTAGAGGCCCGTCGGTATGAGCCTGCGTTCCATGGGCCGCAGCGTGACGGGAGTCTCGAGGTTGGCCCTCAAGTCCATCCCGGCACTCAGCGGCGTGGCATATTGCGGCAGGGGCTGATGCCCCTTGTTGACGACTTCTATTTTCATCCTTACTACGTTTTAGCTTGCAAAGTTAGTCATTTATCGTGAAACGACCATATTTTTAACACTAAAAAGTCGTAAAAACGCCGATTTTGCCCGTTGTCAGTTGAAATTGATGGGTATAACAATCTTAAAGGTGATGTTGCGCCCCATGTTGTAGACGCCCTGTCGGCCGGTCACCATGTTTGTGTCGGCATATTTCAGCCGGCTCAGGTGGCTCTGGTAGGCGCGGTTCAGCAGGTTGTTGGCTACCACATACAGCTCGGCCACCTTCTTGCGCGCCACCAGCAGGTCGGTGCCCGCCGTGAGGTTCAGCAGCGTGTAGCTGGGCGTGGGTGTCTCGGTGGCGTCGGCGCTGTAGACGTGGTTCTGCCGCAGGTGGCACTCCAGGGCGGCGGCTATGTAGACGTTGTTGAAGGTGACGTCGGCCGTGAAGTGGCGGTGTGGCTGCTCATGGCTGTGACCCATGGTGGTGTGCTCATGATGTACGAGTTCCCACTTCAGCTCCGACGTCCAGCGTGGCGCCGGCGTGTAGGGCAGGTATTGGCGGTCGCTGGGCTGGTCTTTCAGCCGGGCGTCGACCATCGAGAAGGTGTTGGCAAAGTGGAGCGAGTGAACGGGGTGGAAGTCCACGCCGGCCTCGAAGCCCAGCAGGCGGGCGTCGCCCTGTGTGTAGGCGTAGACGGGGTCGCCCTCGTCGCTGAACTGTCCGTTGCTGCTCAGGAAGATGAAGTGGTCTATATGGTTGGCGAAGAGGGCTACCTGTGCCGACACGAAGCGCGAGGTGAAGTCGACGCCGAGGTCGCCCTGCAGGCTGTATTCGGCCTTGAGTTGCCTGTTGCCCAGTTCATAGCGCAGTGCGCCCTCATGGCTGCCGTTGGATCCCAGCTCGCTCATGTTGGGTGTGCGGAATCCGCGTGCCACATTGAGTCGCAGGTTCAGGTGCTCGCTGACGTTCCAGACGGCGCCCACACTGCCCGTCACGCCGTTGAAGTGGCGGCTGAAGTCGGCAAAGCGCTCACGGCCGTCCTCCGTCAGCCCGTCGCCGTGCAGTCGGCGGTGGTCGTAGCGCAGTCCGCCGTTCAGCGTCCAGCGGCCTGTCTGCTTGCTGGTGGTGGCGTAGATGCCGACGTCGAACAGACGGTAGGCGGGGATAAGGTACTCATGGCCCAGGTTCTGCGACTGCTGCCACATGCCCTGCAGGCCGGCGGCCAGTTTCCAGCCGCTGACCTCGTGGGTCAGGTAGCGCAGGTCGTAGGTCAGCGTGTGCAGGCGGAAGTAGAGTGCCGGATTGCTGGCATCGTGGCTGTGCTCGTCGTGGTCGGCCTCTTCGTGGTCGTGGTCGGCCTCCTCATGGTCGTGGTCAGCCTCGTCGTGGTCGTGGTGATGCTCCTCAAACTCCTGTCGGCGGTTTTGCTGATAGCCTACGATGGCCTTCAGGTAGCCAGAATACAGGTTCAGCGAGTTGTCCCATACCAGCTTGTAGTGCTTCACCTGCTGGTAGGGTAGCTGCTTGTGGTAGCTTGTCGGTGCAACCGTCGCGCACACCAAGTCGCCGGTGGCGGCGTCGCGCTCGCCCTCGACGATGCTTGGCGTCATGTGGTAGACTGTCCCCGTGAGCCGCGAGTGGCCCCACTGGCGCTGCACGCCCAGCATCAGCCTCCCGGCCAGTTCGCGGAACTGCGAGCCGGGCACGTAGCCGTCGTACTTGTTCTTGTAGGCATGTGCCCACTTGCCGCTGAAACGGCCGTCCCAGACGAAGCCTCGCTGGTTGCCGGCCAGGTTGAGCGAGTAGCCCAGCAGGCCGTTGTTGGTCTGGTGCTCCAGGCTGACGTTGCCCTTTATGCTGCCTTCGGGCTGTATGGGCTGCCCGTGCAGTATGACCACGCCCGCCATGGCGTCGCTGCCATACATGAGCGAGGCCGGACCCTTGAGCACCTCCACCGTGTTGACCGAGCCGCCGTCAACCTCGACGCCGTGCTCGTCGCCCCACTGCTGGCCCTCCTGGCGCACGCCGTCGTTCATCACCACCACGCGGTTGTAGCCCAGTCCGCGGATGATGGGCTTCGAGATGCCGCTGCCGGTGGTGAGCTGGGCCATGCCGGGCTGGTGGGCAATGGCGTCGATGATGTTGGCCGAAGCCGTCGACCGCAGGTCCTTGGCGCTGACCAGGCTGACGGGGGCTGTGGCGTGCTTCAGCTTGGTGTCGCCCGTGACGCCGGTCACCGTCAGCTCGTTGAGCTTCATGTGGCGGTAGAATACGTCGGTGGAGTCTTCCACCAGGTGGTGATGACGGTTTGATATGCTGTCTTGTGCTGCTATCGCTGTGCATACGCACAACAATGGCAGAATGATTGTAATCTTTTTCATTCTGTTGTTGGGTTGGTTAATAATGTTGTCAAAAGTCTCGTCGCGCTATGCACCACCCATGGCGGGAGGGCCGCGCGTGACATTGACGCCCGGGGCGAGGGCGCTGACTGTGCCGACGCTGTGGCCGGCCGTCTGTTGGCATACATTATTAATCAGCAGCACCACGGCGGCCACGGCGGCCGCCACGTAGCTGAGCGTGACGAACTGGCAGAGCAAGCAGGCGTGCATCGCCGTGTCGAGCTGGACCAGATGGCCGTGGCACAAGTGATGAACGCACTCCACGCACTCCGCCGCGCCGGTGTCGGCAGTGGTGTGGACGTGAAGCGACGACAGCAGCACCATTGGCACAAACACGGCCAATAGCACCCATGAGGACCATATTCTCCTTGTCTTCGCGTTCACGGCTGCAAAATTAGCAATAAAAATTGAAATTTCCTACCTTTCCATCAATTTTCTGCCATGAAACGCATTACATCTTATAAAAGTGAGTGTAGTGTCAAAGTTTTTTCGTAACTTTGCACGCAGAAGGAAACTTAAAACTATCATGACGATGAAAAAACTATTGATGGGGGTAGCAGTAGCCACGATGGCACTGACGGCCCAGGCTAAGGTAAGACTGTCGCACCTGGTGGGCGACGGCATGGTGTTGCAACAGCAGACGGAGGCCCGCCTCTGGGGGTGGGCCAGGCCCGGAGCGCAGGTCAAGGTGAGCGTGTCGTGGAGCGACCGCACCGTGACGGCCAAGGCCGGCAAAGACGGGGCGTGGATAGTAAAGACGCCCGTGACGCCCAAGGCCTCGTATGACGCGCTGACGGTGAACTTCGACGACGGCGACGGCGTGGTGACCATCCGCGACGTCGTCAGCGGCGAGGTGTGGGTATGCGCCGGCCAGTCAAACATGGAGATGCCCGTCAAGGGCTTTGGCATGTGCCCCGTCGACGACTATAACCACGTGGTGCTCGACGCCGCCCACTCCAAGGGCGTGCGCAGCGTGAAGGTGCCCAGCGTGATGAGTGCCACGCCGCTCACGGATGCGCAGTGCCAGTGGCGTCAGTGCTCGCCGAAGACCGTCGGCGACTTCTCGGCCACGGGCTACTTCTTTGCCCGCCTCGTCAGCCGTACGCTCGACATCCCTGTGGGCCTGATAGAGGCCAACAAGGGCGGCTCGCGCGTGGAGAGCTGGCTGACCAAGGAGAACCTGCAGCGCTATACCAGCGACCCTGTTGACTCAGCAGCTATTGCCAAGAAGTGGCCGATGGACTACCACCGCTCGCTGCTCTGGGGCAACGGCACCTTCAATCCCATACTGAACTACACCGTCAAGGGTATCCTCTTCTACCAGGGCTGCTCCAACGTGGGCGACCCCGGCAACCAGTACTCCGAGCGGCTGAAACTGCTGGTGGAGCAGTGGCGCAGCCAGTTCGGGCTGGGCGACATACCCTTCTACTTTGTGCAGATAGCCCCCTACCACTGCGGCGATGTCAACGGCGACTGGAGCGCCAAGCTGCAGGAGCAGCAGTTCCGTGCCCAGCAGATTATTCCCAACAGCTCGCTGGTATGTACCAACGACCTGGTGTATCCCTACGAGACCACGCAGATACACCCGGCCCAGAAGCAACCCGTGGGCGAGCGGCTGGCCTTCACGGCCCTCAACCGCGACTACGGCATGGAGACGGTGTGGTATAAGAGCCCGTCGTTCAAGGACATGAACATCAAGAACGACACCGTGTTCATCCACCTGCAGGACAACTACAACTGCGACGCCCCCTTCGAGCAGATGGAGGGCTTCGAGGTGGCTGGCCAGGACCGCGTGTTCCACCCCGCCAAGGCCTGCCATTTCTGGCGGCCTGGCGGCGGCTACTGGGACGAGGCCATCGCCATCACCTGTCCAGAGGTGAAGCAGCCCGTGGCCGTGCGCTACTGTTTCCGCAATTTCAAGTTGGGCAATGTCAAAAACGGAGCGGGGCTGCCGCTGTTCCCCTTCCGTACTGATAACTGGTAAAAAAGAGTCCCCCTCCCCCGGCTCCTCCCGGGGGAGGGGTCTTATCCTTATGAAACATCCGTTAGAGAAATTCAGATTCTGCCCGGTGTGCGGTAGCAACCACTGGGTGGTGAACAACTTCAAGAGCAAGCGTTGCGAGGACTGCGGCTTCAATTACTATGCCAACCCCTGTGCCGCCACGGCGGCCATCATCCTGAACCCGCGCAACGAGATGCTCGTGGTGCGCCGGGCCAAGGAGCCGGCCAAGGGCACGCTCGACCTTGTCGGCGGCTTCGTCGATATGTATGAAACCATAGAGGAAGGCATGCGGCGCGAGATACGCGAGGAGACGGGCCTGGAGGTGGGCGAGGTGACCTATCTGTTCTCTTCGCCCAACCAGTATTTGTATAGTGGCATGCTGATTCACACCGTCGATGCTGACTTCCTGGTGCGTGTGCCCGAAGACGTGAATCCACAGGCTGCCGACGATGCCGCCGAGTGCCTGTGGATTCACGTCGGCGAGGTCAACCCCGCCGACTTCGGGCTGACGTCCATCCGCCATGCCGTTGAGCGCTTCCTGGCTGAGCGGCTCTGGGAGCGCCGTTGATGATTGTCACGGAAAGGGGGTCAGGGCCGCGTCTGGCCCTCGCCCTCTATGAGCCATTTGTAGGTGGTAATCTCCTCCAGGGCCATGGGGCCTCGGGGGCCGAGCTTCTGGGTCGAGATGCCTATCTCGGCACCGAGGCCGAACTGCGCCCCGTCGGTGAACGAGGTGGGCGCGTTCCAGTAAACGCAGGCGGCGTCGACGTGCTGCTGGAATCGGCGGGCGGCCTGCTCGTCCTCGGTGACGATAGCCTCGCTGTGGCCGGAGCCATGCTTGTCTATGTGGTCCAGGGCCTCGTCTATCGAGCCTACTGTGACCACGTTCATCTTATAGTCCATGAACTCCGTGTCGTAGCGGCTTTCATCGTTGAAGAAGAACTCCACCTTGCCTTCCATCGGGGCCAGCAGCTGGGGCAGGTCGGCCTCGCGGCTCTTATGGATGAGCAGCGTGTCGAGGGCATTGCAGACGGAGACGCGCCGCGTCTTGGCATTGTTGATGATGGCGCGGCCCTTGTCTAAGTCGCCCGCTTTGTCGAAGTACACGTGAACCACGCCGGCGCCGGTCTCGATGACGGGCACGCGGGCGTTGTCGCGCACGAAGTCTATCAGGCGGCGTCCGCCGCGCGGTATGCAGAGGTCAATGTAGCCCACGGCCGTCAGCATCTCGGCCGTGGCCTCGTGGGTGGCGGGCAACAGCTGCACTACGTCGGGGCTGACGCCGTGCTGGCGCAGCACCTCGTGGATGACGGCCACGCCGGCCTCGTTCGACGCTACGGCGTCGCGTCCGCCCTTCAGCACGCAGGCGTTGCCGCTCTTGAAGCAGAGCGAGAAGACGTCGTAGGTGACGTTGGGCCGTGCCTCGTAAATCATGCCGATGACGCCGAAGGGCACGCTCACGCGGCACAGGCGCAGGCCGTTGGGCAGCGTCTTCTGCTTGGTGATGTGGCCCAGCGGTGAGGGCAGCGCTGCCACGTTGCGCATGTCGGCGGCGATGCCCTCCAAGCGGCTGTCCGTCAGTTGCAGACGGTCGTAGAGGGGATTGTCTTTCGACATCTTGGCCAGGTCTTCGGCGTTGGCTTTCAGTATTCTCTCCTTGTTATTTATGATGGCGTCGGCCACGGCATTGAGTACCTCGTTGCGCTGTCCGTCGCTCAGCAGGGCCAGGCTCCTGCTGGCACGCTTCACTCGCTCAAATGTCTCTTTTAGTTGCATGGTTGTATCGTTATTATTCATGTCTGCTTTCGTCTATTCGAATTTTGCGCTTTTATATAACTATACGGTTATTTCACTGCTTAGCCTGGGAATGCGGCTGCAAAAATACTACTTTTCAGCCAAAACGCAAAGAAAAAGCGGCACAATTTTCAGAATTGTGCCGCTTGACAGGGATTTGTGGGAAGTTTAGTTCCTCACTTTCTTGCCTTTGATGATATAGATGCCCTTTGGCAACTGGCGCAGCGCCTGGCCTGCGTCGCCGGTCGTGGCGTTAGGAAACACGACCATCGGGCCAGCACGCAGAAACGGCTGGAAGAGGCGCGCCCGCGACCGGCGGCAAAACGAGGCTCGTTTTGCCAAAAAGGGACTCCCTTTCGCGCGAAAGGGAGTCCTTTTTGTGCGAAAGGGAGTCCCTTTTGGAAAAATAGTCTCTGGAGTTGCAGGTTTATTGAAAGACGCCGAAGAGGTTCTGCTGCTCAAACAGCTCCATGACCTCCTGCTCAATGGGCGTGCGGCGCACAATCTCGTTCTCTCGCCAGAACAGCGGGTCGTATCCCTGCTGCTCGATAGTGTTGTGCAGCACGCCGTTGAAGGCCATGTCCTTGCCCTTCTTCCTGGGCGTCTTTGTCTTGTCGACCTTGAAATAGTAGACATCGTCAAGTGCCGTCCGCTTCACCTTCTCTTCGCTGCCGAGGTTGAAGAGCAGTGAGCGCGTGGTGACGGTTTTCCCCTCAGCCTTGTAGACGGCCTCGACGAAGGCCGACTGCACCTCGGGGAAGCCGTTGCCGCTCGACAGGTCGATGACGTAGCTGAACTCGGTCTTGTAGGTGCGGCGCACTGTTACGGGCAGGGTGATGGCCCCGTTGTCTTTAAAGTATGTGAACTTGGTCATGACGCGGAAGTTGTAGCCCCGCCCCACGATGCGGCGCAGGTGGAGCGTCTTCTCGTCAACATAGAGCGTGGCTCCCAGAATGGCGTATCTGCTCACCGCTTCAGGCTTGGGGTCGAAGTGGATGACAAAGATGCGGTTGCCCTCCTCGGCGGCCACCTCATAGCTGACGTCGTAGAACTTGTCGTAATGGCGGAACAGCGGCACCACGTCGTCCATCGGTGTGGGCTTGCTATAGGTAGCAGCCACTTCCAGCTGAGAGAACGTGAAGAAGTTGCCGAAGTAGGAGTAGGCGCATCGGCTGTTGGCCTGCAGCCCGGCATAGCGCCCCGTGAGCAGCTTCAGGTGGTGCAGGGCGACGGCGGAACCGCCCGAGAGGAACGCCTCGGCAAACTCATAGCACGTGGAGTCTGAGTAGGCCGTCTGGCGGTAGAAGAACTGTGCTTTCTTCTTGGCGTGCTTGCGCTGCAGGCGCAGGGTCTCCTTGCATATCTTGTCGATCATGGGGCCTATGGGCACTACCAGCACCTCGCTGAGCAGCAGTTCCTGCGGCTTCAGCATGACGACGCTGCCTAAGCGGTTGGCTGCTATGTTGACGGTCTTATAGCCCACATAGCTGATGCGGAGCGTGTCGGACGGGCTGCAGTTGATGGCGAACGTGCCTAAGACGTTGGTGATGGTCGACGACTCCTTGTCGGCGTAGACGCTGGCGAAGGGCAGTGCCTCGTGCGTCCGTGCGTCGACGACGGTGGCTTCAAAGCGTTGCTGCGCTTGCAGCGACGTGGCGATGATGGTGAGTAGTATCGTGAGCCGGTGTTTCATTCAGGGATAGTTTTGATATTCGCTTTCGCGCAGGGTTTTGTCGCTCAGCCTGAGGGGCACGCAGCGCAGCGAGCAGTCGGGCACGCCGCCGGGCTGCGCCGTGTAGCTGCCGTGGGCGCGGTAGGGGCGGCGGTTGTAGCTGAAGTTGAGCGAAAAGAGGAACGACGTGGCCTCCTGCTGGTCGAACCGGTAGCTCAGGTTGCTGCACGCCACGGGCGTGCGCTTCATGTTGCCCCGGCGCGTCAGGTAGGCGGCGGTCAGTGCCAGCGTGCGCTCACCGTCGCCCTTGCAGGTCAGGCGGAGGTTCAGAAACGTCGAGTCGCTGAGTGCCGCCTGCAGGCTGACGGTCTGGCCGCTGGCCATGGCCGGCATCAGTACACACAGTATGGTCAATAGTGCTTGCTTCATAGTTCACCTCTCATTCCTCGTTCCTCGCTCCTCGTCCCTCGAGACCACCGGCAGGCCGTTGGCCGTGATGCCCTCGGCCGACACCTTCAGCGTCTGGCTGAAGCCGTTGTTGAAAAACTCTATGTGGGCGCGGCCCTGCAGGTCGGTGGTCACCTGCGGGTTCCAGTAGACGGTGCGGCGGTAGTCGGTCTCCTCAGGCTCGGGCTCCCAGTCGTAGTTGGGCGCATAGAACTCGGCGGGCTGCGTCAGTCCCTGGAAGTTGATGCGGAAGCCCATGAAGTCGGGCAGCGGGTGGGAGTTGTCATAGGTGTCGTCTGTCGTGAAGTTGAAGATGCTGGTCAGCGGGTGGTCGTTGTTGGTGGAGGTTACCGGGTTATAGGCAAACACCGACTCGTGATAGCGGCCCCGCTGGTGGGTCAGCCGGCGGTTGTCGGCGTCGGCGTAGAGGCGCAGCTCCCTGAAGTTCTCCTTGATGGGGAAGAACCGCAGCCCCAGGGGCAACAGGTTGGCAGCCCCCGTGGCCGTGGTGTAGTGGGGCTCGCCACCTGTCAGGCCGGCATTGACGTAGGTGTTGTTCATGCCGTCAAGTCCGAAGATGTAGAGCATCTCGTTCAGGCCGCCATAGTGCGACTGTTCGTCAAGGTGGTTGATGTCGTTGTTCCTCGCCATGTTGCGGCTCATTTCTACCCGGTAGTGCGTGCCGCCCATCACATGGTCCAGCCAGATGGCGTCCTCCATAGCCATGCGTGTGACGAAGTTGGTGTGGGTCTCTATCGGCCCGCCGCCAGCGAAGGGGTCAGGGTGCCGCGGGCCGAAGTCCTGTATGTCGCCGAAAATGTTGGAGAGCCATGCCATGATGTCCTTGACATCCATCACGCTGACGGGGCTGACATCGCGGAAGTCGCTCCACTGGCGGTGCTTCTTCTTGACTACTTCGGGGGTGACGTAGGTCTGGCTGACGGGGTCGTAGTAGATGAGCTTGCCCTTCATCTCTTTAGGAGCGGCCATAAACCCATAGCGGAACATGTCGCGGTCGATGGGGTCTACCAGTGCCGCCGTCTCGTAGTAGTCGTAGTTCTTAGGCAGCGGCGAGTACTGGTTGAGCGGCTCTATGCGCTTGCCCACCAGATAGGCCGGGCGCTTGATGGTGTTCCAGC
>CAMNJY010000058.1 GCA_946541745.1 uncultured Prevotellaceae bacterium | reverse complement strand
CACCAACGGTGCAGGCATCGGCGCACAGCGTGCCTACTTCAAGATTGGCGACGACAGGAGCGCGGGCGCCCTCGCCCGCATCACCGCGTTCAACATCAACTTCGGCGACGACGACAGCTCAACGCTTGGGGTAACCACTCCCCTCTCCTCAGCGAGAGGGGCCGGGGGTGAGGCCTCCTCCTTGTACACGCTCGACGGCCGCCGTCTCGACGGCAAGCCTTCCCGCGCCGGCGTATATATATATAATGGTAAGAAGGTCGTGATCAAGTGATGCTACAGTGGCCGCCGCATCCGAAAACATTCGGGCGTGGCGGCCCTTTAGGTCACCTATAACATAGTTTTTGCAAAGGACGTAGTTTTTCTGCCTTTAATTTTGCCGTTTGCGGAAAAATGTGTATTTTTGCAGCAAAGTAAAAAGAAACAACATAACAGTGCAAAGTCATGCTCATAGCCAATCCTATTTACGACATCGTGTTCAAGTACCTCATGGAGGACGAGCGCATAGCACGCACCATCCTCTCAGCACTGCTCAAGAAGGACGTCATAGAGGTACACATGCGCCGCAACGAATACTCTGACCGCAGCCGCGAGAGCCTCTCCATCTACCGCATCGACTTCGGTGCCACCATCCGTACGGAGGAAGGGAAGCGGCAGACACTGCTCATAGAAGTGCAGAAGACGTGGGTAGACTCCGAGCTGCTGCGCTTCCGCCAATACTTAGGCACCCAGTACGGCAACAAGGAGAACATGGAGGGCACTGGGCGCGAGGCCCACGCCCTGCCCATGGTGGCCGTCTACCTGCTGGGCCACCCCGTGAAAGGCATCGACGAACCGGTAGTGTACGTCAGCCACCAGGTGCGCGACTACAACGACAAGGTGGTGGCGGGCAGCATTGACAACCCCTTCGTGGAGAGCCTCACCCACGATAGCATCATTGTGCAGATACCCCGTCTGCACGGCAGAATCAATAACAGGCTGGACAAGGTTCTGAGTATCTTCGACCAAACAAACGCTACCGGCAAGGACGCACAGACGATAGACATCGACCCCGCCATCTATGGTGACGATGCCGACATGACACCCATACTACGCAAGCTCTTGGAGGCAGTTAGCGATGCCGACGTTCGCCAGGCCATGGACGTGGAAGACGAGTTCTTCTCGGTGCTGAAAAACAAAGAGGAGGAAATCATGACCAAGGACAAGCAGATAGCGGAAAAGGTCGTCGCCCTAAAAAAAGTGACAGCACAGTTGGGAATAGCTGAGGAACAGAGAGCACAGGCTGAGGAACAGAGGGCACAGGCTGAGGAACAGAGGGCACAGGCTGAGGAACAGAGAGCACAGGCTGAGGAACAGAGAGCACAGGCTGAGGAATTTGCAGAACACATAGCTCGTAAGTCAATAAAAGCACTACTCAACAAGGGCATGAGTCCAGAAGATATTGCCGACATGATGGGCATCGACATAGAGGAAGTCAGGCAGATAGGCTACGCGCCAATATAAAATACAAGTCGTTTGTATGGCCGAAACGTAAGTTTTTGGGGGGCTTGAAACAAATACAAAACAAAGAGACACGTTTCGATGTGCCGATTGTAGCCTTTTTGTCGTACCTTTGCCGACAAATGACTAACCCCTATTCATCATGAAACAAATAACAAGATTAGCCTTGGCCACCGCACTCGTTGTGAGCAGCGTGGCCAACACCTGGGCACAGGGACTGAAGGACGCCTACAAGAAAGAGTTTATGATTGGCGTCGCCGTGAACCAACGCAATGTGACTAATACCGAGCAGATGGCACTCATCAGGCAGGAGTTCAACTCGATGACTGCCGAGAACGACATGAAACCCGAACCCACTGAGCCTCAGGAAGGACAGTTCAACTGGGCCGGGGCCGACCGCATTGCCAATTTTGCCCGCCAGAACGGCATCAAGCTGCGCGGCCACTGCCTGATGTGGCACTCGCAGATAGGCCGCTGGATGCTGGGCGACAACCCTACCAAGGAAGTGTTCTACCAGCGCATGAGAAACCATATACAGGCCGTGGTATCGCGCTATAAGGACGTGGTGTACTGCTGGGACGTGGTCAACGAGGCTATGACCGACGACCGGAACGCCCAGGACCCCTACCGCCAGTCGGCCATGTACAAGCTCTGCGGCGATGAGTTCATAGCCAAGGCATTCCAGTTTGCCCGCGAGGCCGACCCGAAGGCACTGCTGTTCTACAACGACTACAATGAGTGCGACCCCGTGAAGAGCCAGCGCATCTTCAACATGGTGAAGAAGATGAAGGATGCCGGCGTGCCCATCGACGGCATAGGCATGCAGGGCCACTACAACATCTACGGCCCCACCGAGGACGAGGTAGACAAGGCCATACAGCTCTACAAGCAGGTGGTGAAGCACATCCACGTCACCGAGCTCGACATCCGCGTCAACGAGGAGATGGGCGGACAACTGCAGTTCAGCCGTGAGGGCGTCAACGTCACCGACTCTGTGAAGCAGCACCTGGCCGACCAGTATGCCCGCGTGTTCCGCGCCTTCCGCAAGCACAGCGACGTCATCGACTGCGTGACGTTCTGGAACCTCGGCGACCGTGACTCCTGGCTGGGACAGAACAACTACCCCCTGCCTTTCGACACGGAATATAAGCCCAAGCTGGCCTACACCTATATTAAAGAGAAGAAAGCCCCGAAGTGGGACATGCCCAAGCGCCCGGCTCCCCGGCCCCGTCCGCAGGGACAGCAGGGCCGTCGCGGCGGCCCTCAGGCTCAGCAGCGTGCCCCCTTCAAGCCCGAGCTGGCCTTCCCCGAGATGGAAGGCGTGAAGGAGGACTTTGCACCTTCAACCAAGAACCAGCCCGGACAGGACTACCCGATGGTCAACTCGCAGGGCTACGTACGCTTCCGTGTCGACATTCCTGACGCTCGCGAGGTGACTGTCAGCCTCGGTCTCGGCGGCCGCGGCGGCACCAAGCTGGCAAAAACCTATGACGGTTCATTCGTAGGCCAGACCGAAGGCCCGATGGACGAGGGCTTCCACTACTATCACCTGACTGTTGACGGCGGCACCGTCAACGATCCCGGTGCTCAGAACTACTACGGCTCCACCCGCTGGGAGAGCGGCATCGAGATACCCGCCCACGACAGGGATTTCTACGCCATGAAGAATGTACCTCACGGCCTGGTGAGCCAGGTGCTGTTCTGGAGCGAGAGCACCAAGCAGTGTCGCCGCGCCTTCGTCTACACGCCGCCCACCTATGGCCAGAACAAGAAGGAGAAGTTCCCCGTGCTTTACCTGCAGCACGGATGGGGAGAGGACGAGACAGCCTGGATGACTCAGGGCCATGCCAACCTCATCATGGACAACCTGATAGCCGAGGGCAAGATCAAGCCGTTTATCGTGGTATGTACCTACGGCATGACCAACGAGATACGTTTCGGCGGTCTCGGCGGTTTCACGGCCAAGGAATTTGAGACAGTGCTGGTAGACGAGCTGGTGCCTTATATCGACAGTCATTTCCAGACCATCGCCAAGAAGGAAGGCCGCGCCATGGCCGGTCTGTCAATGGGTGGCATGGAGACGAAGACCATCACCTTGCGCCGGCCTGAGGTGTTCGCCTACTACGGTCTGCTGAGCGGTGGTCAGTATGCCCCTGAGGACATCAAGTCAAAGGACCAGGTGAAGATGATCTTCCAAAGCTGTGGCTCAAAGGAGCGTCCCGACGGCATCCGCCAGTCGACCGAGGCGCTGAAGGCGGCCGGTTTCAATGCCCACGGTTACGTGTCGGAGGGCACTGCGCACGAGTTCCTTACCTGGCGTCGCAGCCTGAAGGAGATGGCGCCGCTGCTGTTCAAGTAACAAATTAAATATAAAAAGAAACAAAAGACGGCACTTGTTGCCGTCTTTTGTTGTAACTTTGCAGCCATGATTATGAAACGTTTATTTACCATTGTCCTTTCACTGCTCGCCGTGGCCCATCTGGAGGCCCAGCGGGCCACACTGCACCTCGATGCCCAGAATCAGCACCAGCGCATCACGGGCTTCGGCGGATTTGTCTGCTCGCCCCAGTTCCAGTACAACCACATGTCGACCACCGACATCAAGAAGGTGTGGGGGCCGACGAGCACCGTGGGGTGCAACATCATGCGCCTCTACATACCCATAGGCCGCAACAGCTGGAGCCAGTCGCTGCAGACGGCCAAGACGGCCAAGCAGATGGGGCTCATCGTCTTTGCCTCGCCCTGGGGACAGCCTGCCGAATGGAAAACCAACGGCACCATCAACGCCAAGAACAGCGACGGCACTACCGGCAAGCTGAAGCGCGAGAACTGGGCCGATTATGCCCAGTATTTGGAGGACTACGTGAAATACTTGCGGCAGAACGGCGTAGAGTTGGATGCCATCTCCATCCAGAACGAGCCTGACTGGCCCGCCGAGTATGCCGGCTGCCTGTGGAGTGCCGGCGAGATAGCCGAGTTTGTCAAGACCTATGGCCGCCAGATCAGCTGTAAGATCATGGCCCCAGAGACCCTGGCCATCAGCGACAGCTACGCCAACGCCTTGAACCAAAATGACGTGATAGACTGTTTCGACATCTACGGCGGCCACCAGTACGGTGGTGTACAGTCGGCCTACAAGCAACTGGGCAAGAAGGGCAAGGAGTTGTGGATGACGGAGTACCTCATCAACTGGAACGAGGCCGAGAACAACACCCGCAACTTTGACTTCAACAAAGACTTCTTCAATTTCTTCCAGGCTATCAACACCTGTATGGTAGGCGATTTCAACGCCTGGATACACTATGCCGCCAAGCGCTACTATGGCATGCTGGGCGACGGCCAGCGCGGCACCTCGTCGGGCGTGGTCACCAAGCGCGGCTACCTCATGGCCCACTTTGCACGCTTTGTGACTGGCATGACGCGCATCGACGCCACCTTCAGCGGCGCGGCGTTGGAGGGGTCGGCCTACCTGTCAGCAACAGGCGACACCGTGGTGGCTGTCATTGCCAACCAGGGCACGGAAGCCGTCGAGGTGGTGGCCGACCTGCCGTTCTATACCAACAAGGGTGAGATGTACACTACCGGACGGTCGTCGAACCTGAAGAATACGGCCATCGACATGCAAGCAGAGACCTGCCGTCCCTCGGCCTCCGTGGGCGCCCAAAGCGTGGCCACGCTGCTCTTTGTGCGCAGCCGCGACCGCCAGGTATCAGACATGAAAGGCACGGCCACACGGTTTGACCGCATTGACGACATGAAGGCCTCGCGAACCAGCTTTGGTACAACTTATAAGTTGAGCGGTAAGACCAAGAAATTCGACCACTCAAACCCGCTCATTTCGACGCGCACCTCCGCCACCTATGGCTATGTAGCGCTCTCAGAGCCGTTTTCCAAGCTGGTGATGCACGTCAACCGCGTGACCAGCACCATGAACTACACATCGTCCAAGACCACTCTGGTCTATGTCAACGCCAAGGGGCAGGTGGCCAGCCACGACTACGGCACTATAGACCTGGGCCGCCGTGAGAACTTCGACCTGGTGTTCGACCTCTCTCCGGCTACCTTGAGCGACGGTTGCCAGGGACTCATCAGCATGACCAACGACAACTGGTCATCAACGCTGACCATCACCTTTGGTGACGTCTATCTCGGTACGGGCTATGCCGCCACCCTCACCGGCACTTACGTTGAGGACGACAGCTATGTGCAGGAGTACGCTACCGACCCCGCCTGTTCAAGCATCGATATGACGGCCGTCAGCCAGCTGCCTGCCACGCTGCCCTGGATGAGTGGCACCAACAAGGTGATCTTTGCCGGTGCTGACAGTGAGCTGAGCGGTGTCAACGTGGTGAAGGACGGCGTGTGCGCCTCTCTTGTCATCAACGAGGCGGCAGGGCTGTTCCGTCCTGCAAAGTCGTTCACGGCCACCATGGCTGCCTATAGCTGCAGCGTCAGCGGTCAGCATATCGTGACGCTGCCCTTCCAGGCCGCTGTGCCCGAGGGCGTCAGCGTCTATACCCTCACTGACGACCTGCAGCCAGAGGCTGTCACCGTGGCTCCCGCCGGTCAGCCGTTGTTGGTGGTGGCTCAAGGCGAGGTGGTCTTCACCGGCTCGGGCGAGGTGGCCTATTATCCTCAGCGCTTTGGTGACGAGGTGTTGCCCATCCAGGTTGCCGTCGGCATCAGCACCCCACTGACCGACGCCGCACCTGCCGACGTCTATAACCTACAGGGGCAGCGGGTGACAGCCACCTATCGCGGTCTCGTTATCGGCAATGGCCGGAAGTATTATAACAGATGAGGGTGGATGTGAAATGGAATGAAACGGCGTTGCTCATACCTTCTTAGTCTGTTGGCCGTGCTGTCGGCATGGGGCCAGCCGCAGTTCTCGCAGCCTCACGGTCTTTACGACGGTGGCAGCCTGACCGTGGCCATTACCGGCGGCGGGGGCGACATACGCTACACCACCGACGGCAGCGAACCCACGACGACGAGCAAGCTTTACACAACGCCGCTCACCATTACGACAACCACCATACTGCGGGCCGTGGAAATCGCCGGCGGTACACCGTCGCCCATAGCCACGGCCAGCTACATCTTTATCAACTCGGTACTCAACCAGCCCGACAAGCCCTCCGGCTATCCGGTGGAATGGGGAAGCTACTGCCAGATTTGGGGCACGGCTAAGGCCGATTACGGCATGGACCCGGAGATGACCAAGGATGCCACGCTGCGCCCGAAGATAGTAGAGGGACTCAAAAGTCTGCCTATTGTGAGCATCGCGACCGACAGGGATAACCTCTTCAGCCACGACAACAACGCCGACCATGGCGGTATCTACATCTTCACCGGTCCGCCGGTGGGCGACAACACGGGGCACGGATGGACGCGGCCGGCAAGCATTGAGCTGTTCTCGTTTGGCGAGGAACGAGGAACGAGGAGCGAGGAGGGATTTAGCGCTACGTGCGGGTTGAGGCTGCACGGCGGTCATGGACGGTTGGCAGAGAAAAATCCCAAGCACTCTTTCCGCGTCATTTTCAAGGCCGAGTATGGACAGAAGTCATTGAAATACCCGCTGTTTGGCCCCGACGGGCCAAAGAAGATAGACCGTTTCGTGCTGCGCTGTCATTTCGGCAACAGCTGGCAGCACTGGGACGAGGGTAACCGCACCAAGGCACAGTATTGCCGCGACGTGTGGGCACGCCGCATGCAGCAGCGCATCAGTGGATGGGGTGTCAATGCCCTTTACGTGCATCTCTTCCTCAACGGCATGTATTGGGGCTTGTACAACATTGCCGAGCGGGTGGACGAGAAGTTTGGCACCACTTATTTAGGCGGCAGCGAGGAGGATATCGACGTAGTGAAAATAGAGGAGGACGGCGGCAACCACCTGGAGGCCACCGAGGGTAACCTCAATGCCTGGCGAGAGATGACGCAGACCGTCAAGCGGGCGGCCGCCAGCGATGCGGCTTACCGGCAGTTGGACACGTTGCTTAACATAGGTAGTTTCATCGACTATATGCTCATCAACCAGTATGGCGGCAATACCGACTGGGCCCACCACAACTGGTATGCTATTCGCCGCCGCGGCAGCACCGAGGAGCCCAGCCGTGGGTTCACCTTCCTCTGCTGGGACACGGAAATCATCTTTGAAAATGTCAACGAGAACAACCTCACCCGCAACGACGGCACCGACTCGCCCACGGGCATCTTCATGACCCTGCTGAAAAACCGGGAGTTCGCCCGCCGATACTTGGCGCGGGCCCTGGAGCTTTTAGACGATGACGGGCTGCTGGGACAGCGGTCGGTGGTCGGGCTTTGGGACAGTCTCTACACCACTATCTCGACAGCCGTCTATGCTGAGGCAGCCCGCTGGGGCGACTATCGGCGAGATGTCCACCCCTATACGCGTCGCGGACAGCTATACACCGTCGACGGCCACTACATGACCGAGCGCCGGCGGTTGCTCAACAGCTATTTTCCCTATCGCTCCAGAAATGCGCTTAGCCTCATCATCGCCTCGTTGCCCTCATCCGTGGTGACCGCCCTACGTTCTACGGATGCCTCCCTTCACCCCTCACCTTTCACCAGCCACCAGAGGTACTACAACCTCAACGGCCAGCCTGTGGACCGTCCTGGACGTAGCATCTACATCTACAACGGGAGAAAAGTAGCCATATCACCACGGCGCTGAGCAGCAGCACCACCATGCCGCCATACAGCAGGAGCCTCTGATAGCGGGCCTGACCGTCTTTGCAGACGGCCTCCATGACATTGGAGACATAGCGCACCTGATATTTATGCAACTGAGGCAGGAAGGTGGTATTGCACTGCTCACAGAAGCGGACGTAGCGGTAAGCCCGCTCGTAGTCGCCGTCGTCGCACAACCGCTCCGCCAGCATGAAGAGCGAAGCCTGGTCGTTGACGGCACACTTGATGTCATTGAGGGCCGACTTGCCTAACCAGTAGCGCACCAGCCGACCGTTCTCAAGCTTTTCGTAGACAATAGAGCGATAGAAAGCGGCATACGCACCCTCGTGTGTGCCTTCAGCCACCTTGCTGAGCCAGTTGTCGCTGACGTCGAGCGCGTCCTGATAGAGCTTCCGTGCGGTGAGCACGTCCATTCTCAGGTGCAGCGACGCCTCGCTGTCGTCAGCAGCCACGGCGAGCAGCGAGTCGCGGTAGGTGTCCTGTAGGGCAAAATAGTCATTGCGCTCGTCGGGCAGCTGTGAATAGGATGCTATCTCGCCGCAGACGTGCATCCATGCCCAGTAGTACATGGTCTGTCCCTCACGGCTCAGCACCCGCTTGTCTACCTGGTTGAGCAGCTTGAGGGCTTCAAGATACATGTCGGCGCGTGAACACAGTAGTGCCTTCTGGGCGAGATGGAGCCCTGCCGCGTCTTTACGGTCCAGTGAGTCGGCCAGCGCCACACACAGGCTGATGTAGTAGAGTGCCGAGTCGTTCCTGTAGGGCTTATACAGTTCGAAGAGCTGTTCTGCCAGTGGAAGTTGCCCGTCCGGACGGCTTTCAGTGGCCAGCTTCTTGCGAGTGTCGTCTATCTTGCTGAGCCGCTTGGCTGCATACTGCGGTGCCTGGCTCATGGCGTCGTCAATCTGCCGATACAGTGCCTGCAGGTCTACCTCCTCGTCTGTCCGATGTGCCGACCAGGTGTAGCCTGTTCCGAAGATTGATAATAGTAGTAAGCAAATAGTTTTTTTGAACATCTGGTGTATGGTTTGATTTTTGTTGCAAAAATAACTATTTTTTTTGTAAGTCACAAGCGGTTTGCCCAAAAAAACGTCCGCAAAAGGATTTGAAGGTGTCAGGCAACAATTTCAAAAGAAAGCGAGACGATGTGACAATACATTCTTCAACGGAATTGTTAACTTTGCAACCCGTAAGAAGCAAAAACCTGATAACATCATTACAAAGCGAATGAAAAAACTGTTTTTCCAGTTGGCGCTGCTGCTGAGTGCAACCGCCGCCAACGCCCAGAACCCCTATCTGCCCCTGTGGGAGCATGTGCCCGACGGCGAGCCCCGCGTGTTTGAAGACCCTGACCAGCCCGGCCACTATCGCGCCTACATCATCGGCTCTCACGACGTGAACTATTCGGCCTATTGCGGCCCCGATATCCGCATGTGGTCAGCACCCGTCGAAGACCTGTCGCAGTGGCGCGACGAAGGCCCCATCTTCACATGGTTTGTGAGCGGCCAGTGGGACACCATGTTCGCCCCTGACCTCGTGGAGACCGTCGACCGCCAGACAGGCAAGAAGACCTACTGGCTCTACCCCCATAGCCGTGGCTGGCGCCGTGTGGGCATGGTGTGCAAGGGCGACCGGCCCAACGGTCCCTTCACGCCCGTCAACCTGACCCCCGACGGCACCCAGTGCGTTGAGGGGTCGCTCATCGACTTCGACCCCTCGGTGTTCATCGAGAACATTACCGACAAGAAAGACAAAGACTACGACATCGGCTACCGCGCCTACGTGTTCTATGGCTTCCAGCACTCTACGGCTGTTGAGCTCGACCAGAAGACCATGTACTCCAAGCGCGAAGGCACCGAGCCTATCGACCCGTTTATTCCGGCCAGCAGCCGCGACGGCAAGCTCCTTGACAAGGAAGGCTCCGAGTACAAGGCTCTCTACAAGGGCCAAAGCCCTCTGGACTTCAACTTCTTTGAGGCCAGCAGCATCCGCCAGGTGGGCAACAAGTACGTCATGGTGTTCAGCGGCTACTCGGGCAAGGAGTATGGCTTAGGCAATACCAATTCGGCCCTGCGCTACGCCTTTGGCGACTCGCCCCTTGGCCCTTGGCGCTCCGGCGGCGTGCTGGTAGACTCTCGCGGCGTGGTGCCGGGCCAGGACGGCTCGAAGCTCATCACCACCAATTTCGGCCACAACACCCACGGCTCGCTGCAGGAGATCAACGGCCAGTGGTACGTCTTCTACCATCGGCCGCCGCGCGGTTTCGGCAATGCCCGCCAGGCCATGGTGGCACCGGTCAAGATAACGTGGGACAAGAAGCCCGTGGCCAAGGGCGGCGTGGTCAGGATTACCGGCTACGACCCTTACGCCAAGGACAACGTGTGGACGGCCAAGGCTACCGACGGCAGCCACTACACCGGCGCCGAGGTCACCAGCGAGGGTTTCCAGATTTTCGGTCTGCCGCCCTATGCCTACTATAGTGCCGGCTATGCCTGCTTCGTATATGGCCCGGGAGCCAACGAATGGATGCAGGACAACCACGACGTGTGGAACAACTCCATGGACCTGGCCGGCATACAGAACGGCGGCATCGTGGGCTTCAAGTACTTCGGCTTCGGCGGTCTGGCTAAGGACACGAAGGGTCTGAAAGCCTTCGAGGGCACAAAGCAGGGCGACGGCACCAGGCTGACCCTGAACCTCACCCCCAGCGGGCGCGGTGCCTTTAAGATTCACGTGCTGCTTGACGACCCGTGGAAGGGCAAAGAGATTGCCACTGTCAGCGTGCCCGCCGAAGCCAAAGGCGTGACCGACTGCGTTGCCGATGTGCCCGCCGTCGAGGGGCTTACCGGCAAGCATGCCATCTATCTTGTGGTTGAAGGCCCTGAGGTGCAGCTGCCCCAGCAGCCACAGGGCCAGTGGGGCGGTCGCCGTCAGCAGCAAGGGCCTCAGCGTCCGCAAGGACTCTTCGACCTCCACGGCATCGGCTTCGGCAAGTCTGGCCAGGCGGCTGTCGCTCCCACGGTGCCCCAGGTGACCATCACCGCCGACGGCCATAAGCTGAACATCCCCACGACGCCCATACGCTTCAACGCGCTGAACGGCTATGCCGAGCAGAACCGCTACCAGGTGTACGGCCGTCTGCTGAAAGGCAGCAAGCTTGAGGCCAAGGCCGACGTGCCGGGCGTGGAGTTCTACATCAGTCCCATTGTTGAGGGCCGTGCCACTATCAAGGCCACCTATAAGGGCCAGACGAAGATATTCTTAATCAATTGACGTGTTTCGCAGTCATGAATTATAAAATTATGAGAAAAGCATTACTGACTATGGCTGTGGCGCTGGCTACCGGCGCCACGGCCCAGAACCCATTTGTGCAGACCTGGTTCACCAGCGACCCCGCACCTATGGTACACGACGGAACAATGTATGTGTACACCGGCCACGACGAGGATGGCGCCGACTTTTTCTGGATGCAGGAGTGGCGCGTCTACTCTACCCGCGACATGGTGAACTGGCAAGACCACGGCTCACCGCTGGCCCTCGAGAGCTTCTCGTGGGCCGACGACCGTGCCTGGGCCTCACAGTGCATAGAGCGGAATGGCAAGTTCTACTGGTATATCTGCGCCCACTGTCAGCTGTCGGGCGGCATGGCTATCGGCGTGGCCGTCAGCGACTCGCCTACCGGACCCTTCCGCGATGCCATAGGCAAACCCCTCTATACCGACAAGAAGTGGGACCACATCGACCCGACAGTCATGATAGACGACAACGGACAGGCTTGGATTATGTGGGGCAACCCGCAGATATACTATGCCAAGCTGAACGATGACATGATCAGCATTGACGGCGAGGTCAGGCAGCTGCCCATGACAGAAGAAGCCTTCGGCTCGCCGGCCATGAACCAGCGCGAGAAAGGTAAGCAGTATAAGAACAGCTACGTGGAAGGCCCCTGGCTCACCAAGCGTGGTGGCAAGTACCAGCTCCTCTATGCCGCCGGCGGTGTGCCTGAGCACATCAGCTACAGCACCGCCCCGTCCGTGGAAGGGCCGTGGACGTATGCCGGACAGGTGATGCCCCTCTGCGACACCAAGTCGTTTACCAACCACTGCGGTGTAGCCGACTACCAGGGCCACCACTACTTCTTCTACCACACCGGCAAGCTGCCCGGCGGGGGCGGCTTCGGCCGCAGCGTGGCCGTCGAGGAGTTCCGGTACAACGCCGACGGCACCTTCCCCACCATCATGCCTACCGACGAGGGTGTGAAGCCCGTGGCCACCTTCGACCCCTTCCGCCGCGTGGAGGCCGAGACGATGGCCTTCTCCAAGGGTGTCAAGACCGAGCAGAACAGCGAGGTGGGGGTCTACGTGACCGATATCCACAACGGCGACTACATCAAGCTGCAGAACGTCGCCTTCGGCACCAAGATTCCCCGTACGTTCAAAGCCCGTGTGGCCAGCGGCCTGCGTGGCGGACAGATAGAGCTGCGCCTCGACAGTCTCGGCGGACGCCTGCTCGGCACGCTCCAAGTGCCCGCCACCGGCGGATGGGAGAAGTGGCAGACGCTGAATCTGGACCTCGACTTTTCCAACCTGACCGACATTGACGCGCCCAAGCGCACCATCGCCGGTGTCACACTGCCTCAGACCGCCAACCTCTACCTGGTCTTCAAGGGGCGCAAGGGGCCACAGCTCTTCAACTTCGACTGGTGGGAGATGCGCTCGCTGGAGCAGGTCAACATGCCGCTGTTCCAGACCAAGTACACCGCCGACCCGTCGCCATTGGTCGTCGGCGACACCTTATATCTATATACGTCGCACGACGCTTCGCCCGAGGACATTCCCGACCCGAACGAGAAGTCGTCAGCAGGCTTCTTCATGTACGACTGGCTGCTGTGGTCGACCACCGACATGGTGAACTGGACCGAGCACGGGGCCGTGGCTTCGCTGAAGGAGTTCAAGTGGCGCACACGCGACAACGGTGCCTGGGCCATACAGACGGTGGAGCGCGACGGCAAGTTCTATCTATATGCCCCGCTGCACGGCCATGGCATCGGTGTGCTCGTGGCCGATTCGCCCTACGGGCCCTTCCGCGACCCGCTGGGTCAGCCCCTTGTCTGGCAGAAGGAGCACTGGGACGACATCGACCCCTCGGTGTTCACCGACGACGACGGCCAGGCCTACATGTACTGGGGCAACCCCCAGACCTATTGCGTCAAGCTCAGCAAGGACATGATTTCAACCGTGGGCGACATCCTGGTGCTCAACCCTGAAGACGGTGTCATGCGGCCAGTCACGCAGGAGGGTGCCAAAATCAACCTCCGTGTACCCTATTCGCAGAAGGCCAACTGGGCCGTACAGCACTATCAGGAGGGGCCCTGGTTCTATAAGCGGAACGGCCATTACTACATGTCATACGCCACCACCTGCTGTCCTGAGGCCCTGGGCTACGCCATGAGCGACTCGCCCACCGGCCCGTGGCAGTGGAAGAACTACATCATGCGCCCCACGGAGCGCGACCGCGGCAACCACCCCGGCATCTGCGACTTCCGCGGCCACAGCTACGTCTTCGGCCAGGACTACGACCTGATGCACCTTGAGACCTTCCAGCACCACGAGCGCCGCTCGGTGTCGGCGCAGGAGATCACCTACAATGCCGACGGCACTATCCAGGAGATACCTTACTGGCTCGACCAGCAGCCTATGAGGCAGCTGCACTGGCTTAACCCCTACACCCGGGTGGAGGCCGAGACCATGAACTGGGGCTTCGGGCTGAAGTCGGCCAAGATGGGCATCGAGAATACAGGCGTCATTAACGACATGCCGGCGTCAACGGGCAGGAAGAACATGTACATCTTCGACCTCGACGACGGTGAGTACATCCGTCTGCGCGGCGTTGACTTCGGCCAGAAGGGCGCCAAGTCGTTTGCCGTCACGGCCGCTGCCACGGGCCGTGCCACCGTCACGCTGCGGCTCGACAGTCAGGAGGGTCCCGTCGTGGGCACTGCTGTCATCAGCCCGACGGGTACGGTAGAGAAATACCACTCGTTCACCGCCAAGGTGAAGGGAGCCACGGGCGTCCACGACCTCTACCTCTGCTTCGGCAACACCTCCGGCGACGTGCGCCTCGACTGCTGGCAGTTCAGACAGTAGAGTTATACTTCGCCCCTGCCCGGTCTGACAGCGAGCGGGTTACCTCATTTATAAGATACTGCCCCCAGTCCATCTCCTACAAGAGAGCGACTGGGGGAAGTAACTTTATCCCAAATCGGTCATTAGAACAATTTGAAAGCAAATAGGAATATATGCTAACACAG
>CAMNJY010000057.1 GCA_946541745.1 uncultured Prevotellaceae bacterium | reverse complement strand
GAGCAGTTCAAGAAAGACATAGAGGAGGGGCAGATAGGCATGCTGTGGGCCACCTACAGAGCTGACCCGTGGACTCAGAAGTCACTCGCCAACGGCCTCACGCCCGAGCTGGCCGCGAAGGCAGGCAATGCCCTGCAGCGCTACGTGAAGGAACATACGCGCCTGGGCATTCCGCTCTTTCTGGCCGAAGAGGCGCCGCATGGGCACATGGCCATCGGCACCACCGTCTTTCCGACAGGTCTGGGCATGGCTGCCACGTGGTCGCCGGCACTGATAGAGCAGGCCGGACGCGTCATCAGCAAGGAAATCCGTCTGCAGGGCGGCCACATCAGCTACGGTCCTGTGCTCGACCTGTCGCGCGACCCGCGGTGGAGTAGGGTAGAGGAGACGCTGGGCGAAGACCCCGTGCTGACGGCGACGATAGGAGCAGCGCAGGTGCGCGGACTGGGCGGTGGCGACCTGACACAGCCCTACAGCACGCTGGCCACGCTGAAGCACTTCATAGCCTACGGCACGACGGAGGGCGGACAGAACGGAGGCCCCACGGTGATTGGTCCGCGCGAGATGTGGGAGAACTTCCTGCCGCCGTTCAAGAAGGTCATCGATGCCGGAGCGCTGTCGGTGATGACGAGCTACAACTCCATGGACGGTCAGCCCTGCACCAGCAATGGCTATCTGCTCACCGACGTGCTGCGCCGCCAGTGGCAGTTCCGCGGCTTCGTGGTGAGCGACCTCTTCAGCATCGACGGTCTGGCAGGCACTCATCGCGTGGCACGCAACCGGCAGGAGGCGGGGGTGCTCGCCTTGAAGGCTGGCGTCGATGTCGACCTGGGAGCGTCAGCATACGCCGGGCTGGCCGAGGCTGTTGAGAACGGCATGGTGAGCGAAGCCGTGGTGGACACTGCCGTGGCCCGCGTGCTGCGAATGAAGTTCGAGATGGGACTCTTCGACAATCCCTACGTCGACCCTGTTGCTGCCCGACAGGTGCGCAGTGCCGAGAACCGCCAGGTGGCGCTCGACGTGGCCCGCGCCTCGGTGACGCTGCTAAAGAATGGGGAGGTAAAGGAGGTAAAGGAGATGGCTGTGCTGCCGTTGCAGAAGGACATGCGCGTGCTGGTGTGCGGACCGAATGCCGACAACCGCTACAACATGCTGGGCGACTATACAGCTCCGCAGGAGGACAGCAACGTCAAGACGGTGCTCGACGGCATACGGGCGAAAGGCGTGGCAGTGGAGTACGTGAAGGGCTGTGCCATCCGCGACACCACGCAGAGCAACATTGCCGAGGCTGTCGAAGCTGCCCGCCGATGTGATGTCATCGTCTGCTGTGTGGGTGGCAGCAGTGCACGCGACTTCAAAACCAGCTACGAGGACACGGGCGCAGCCTCTGTTGGAGGGGATTTGCAATCCCCGACCTTGCCCGACATGGACTGTGGCGAAGGCTTCGACCGCGCCACCCTCTCGCTGCTGGGCGATCAGCAGAAGCTGCTCATGGCGCTGCGGCAGACAGGTAAGCCCCTGGTGGTGGTCTACATCGAGGGCCGGCCGCTCGACAAGTGCTGGGCGGCTGAGCATGCCGACGCCCTGCTGACGGCCTACTACCCCGGTCAGGAGGGTGGCACCGCTATTGCCGACGTGCTCTTCGGCGACTATAATCCCGCCGGACGCCTGCCCCTCTCCGTGCCTGCCAACATCGGACAGCTGCCCGTCTACTACAACAAGAAAGCACCCCGTCCACACGACTATGTCGAGATGTCCGCCCGCCCCCTCTATGCTTTCGGCTACGGACTGAGCTACACCACCTTCGAGTACTCCAACCTGAAGATTGAAAGTGGAAAGAGGAGAGAGGAAAGTGCAGATCCTTCAATGTACACCGTGACCGTCGACGTGACGAACACCGGCGAACGCGACGGCGAAGAGGTGGTGCAGCTCTACCTGCACGACGACATCGCCTCCACCGTGCAGCCCGTCCTTCAGCTCAAAGCTTTCCAGCGCGTATATATAAAGAAAGGTGAAACGCGCAGCGTCACCCTGCAACTCACTGCCGACGACCTCGCCATTGTCGATGCCAGCCTGCAGCGCGTCGTCGAGCCCGGCACGTTCACCGTCCTCGTCGGTGCCGCCTCCGACGACATACGCCTCAAGGGTAAGCTTACCGTCGAGTAAACCTTTTGAGTCTACAGTGGACTCAGCAGAAAAATGCCCCGCGCTTAAGTCTCTGTCGTATAGACGCTTAGACTATAGCGCGGGGCATTTTTTTTAGAAGCGATTTGACTGCAGCCGGTTATTTCCTGAGCGTTTTCAGCGTGGTGCCGTCGGGCAGACGTACAATTTGCAGCGCCTGTCGCGATGCTGACGTGACGGGACGCCCGTAGAGGTCGTAGACGCGGACGTCGTCGGCTTGGGCGTTCGAGCGCTGAACGTTGCTGATGCCGGTGAGGGTGCCCTCGGTGACGGGCACGCTGTTGGCATTGATAACGAAGTTCTTGGTGACGTCAGTCTCGTCGTAGTCGAAGATCATGGCAGCGACGCTGAGGTCCTCGGGCTTGTAATCATTGCGCAGGCGGAACTGGCACTCGTAAGAGTAGGTACCGTCGGGCAGCCACTCGATGACGTCGCCCCACGACTTGTTGATGGCGCGCCCGACGTGGTGGTGAATGTAATTGCTGCCGCCATTGACCTGGTTGCGTGCGGCGATGTTGTCCTCGACGAGCCAGACGGTGATGCGTGCGGGATTAGCGGTGATGTTGTCCTTGGAGCGGCTGCCCTGCACGAGCACGTTGACGACGCCAGCCTCGGCGTCACGCTTGGCCTGGATGTTGACCGAGGCGAAAGCCGTCTGCCGGAGACAATAGTCGATGGCGGTGCGCAGCTCGTTTTCCGTGGATGGGTTGAACAGGGGCGTGTAGCCCTTGGGGTCGGTGGTCCATCGGTCGAGCATGATGGCCGGCGCGTAGGAACCGCCGTCGGGCTCGTTGTAGTACCAGAGGAAGTCTTTGTCAGAGGGCAGCGTGAGCCAGTCGGTGTCGAAGCCTGCATGGTGGCAGACGGGCACGACGGCGTCGGCATATTTCTCATCCTGCATGATGTTGTGGACCATGGTGGCCACGCGTGGGCAGTACTGGCAGGGCTCGGTGGTGAACTCCTCGAGCAGCACGCGCCGGGCGAAGTCCTCGGTGACGATGTCGAAGGTGCGGCTGGCGGTGTTGTCGTCGGGGTTCTCGTCGTCGCCCTCATTCAGCGTGGTGATGGTGACGGTGACAGTGCCTAGCCCCGTGGACAGAATAGACGGAGACAGCGAGTAGCTGAACTCGGACTCTTCGAGATGAGCGAGGGTTAGGTCGACGTGCGAGCGATAGACCTCGTCGGTGCAGTCGAAGCGTGTCTCGACGTCGAAGCCGGTGATGGTCTGCAGGGCCACGTTCTTTACGGTGCCCGTGACGGTCATCAGTCCGCGCTTGATGACGTAAGTCTCGGGAGCCGAGAGCGACATGAGGCGCAGGTTGTGTAGCGGCAGGGCGTCGCCGCTGAGCATAGCTTCGATGCAGAGCGTGCCCTCGGCCGAGCGGTCGACCCACTCGGCATCAGTGCCCAGCTGCACCCAGAGGGCGTTGGGCTGCGGGACGTCGAGCACGGACATGCCGTAGTTCGACGACGTCTGATAGGTGCTGTAGCCGATGTAGAGGCCGGTGTTGGTGCCGGCAGGAATGGTCCAGGGGTTGTCGAACTTAAGGACGTTCCAGCCCTTGACGATGTCGGCCTTTTCGATGGTAGCCTCGGCGAGGTTCTCGCCGTCGAGCGTCTGCCGCACCCACACCTTCAGCTGGCTGATGCTGAGCTTCTGGGCCAGTGCTACGCGAATGGAGTCGATGTGGCTTCCGGCGTAGGTGTTGACATCGCCCTGCGGCAGGTAGATGGCGCCGCTGACCCACGTGTTCTTCTCTTTCGTGCCGAACGCCTGGTTCGACTGCGTCTGCTGCTGTCCGTCGCAGTAACCCACGTTCAGGGCATTATTCTGGGCATGGCCCGCCGTACAGACGGCGAGCCATGCGAACAGAACTGTTAGTGCTTTTCTCATACGAATCAGACTTGGGGTTTACTTGTTCATCACCTTCACGGTCTTCACCGTGCCGTCGCTCATCGTCTGGCGAACAATGTTGACATTGCTGACGGGACGGCTGGAGCGCTGTCCGGCAACGTTGAAGAACTGTAGGAGATGTGGAGTTGTGGAGTTGAGGAGTTGGGGAGCGATGCCGGTGGTAATCTCGCCCCACTTGTCCATGGTGTAGACGAAGACGTCGTCGATGCGGAGCAGATACTGGTTGGTGCAGTCGTGGTGGCGGAAGGCCACGCGGACGGTCTTGCCGGCATAGTCCTTGAGGTCGAACGAGCGCTCATGGAACTCGGAGTTGGGGTCGGTCTCGAGTGTCTCAGAGAAGACGGGCGTCATGCTGTCGAACTTCGAAGCGTCGCTGAAGTCCTCCTCGACGTAGACGCTGTAGTGCTCGGCGCACAGCGAGTTGTGGAGCGAGCCTACCCACCAGGTCAGCATGGCACCGTCGGCAGGCACGGTGAACTGCGGCGAGACGACCCAGTTGTCGGGCGTGAGGGCCTGGCCGCTAGTGCTGCTGGCCGAAGCGATGCACTGCACGCCGCTGTGGCAATAACGTGGTTCCTCGTACCACCAGTAGTTGGTGCCCAGATCCCACTGGTTGCCGTCGCCGTCCTGGTCGAAGCGGTCCCAACCGAAGGCATCGTCCTCAAAGTCGCCGATGAGCAGGAGGCCCTCAGAGCCGCGAGCCATACCCTTGACGTCGAGCGAGAAGTCGCCGGCATTGGTCTTGATGGTGACGCGGTCGCTGAACCAAGTGTCCTGCAGGGCGACGGTCTCGTCGACCGACTCGACATTGCCGTTAGCATCGAGGTGCACGCCCGGGTAGAACACCAGTGTGACGTTGAGCGTGTTGTTGAACGTAGCCTCGTAGGTGGGCAGGATGGAGACGAAGGGCGAGTTCTGGCCCTCGGCCTGGAAGCCCGTGACGCGCAGGGGCTGGCTGCCGGTGTTCTTCAGCGTAGCGGTGGCGGTGGTGTAGCGGTTGTAGCCGACGTAGGTGGGATCGAACTCCACGGGACCCTCGGTCATGAGCTCGGCACCGTACTCCTGGAAGTCGACGACGTGCAGACGGATGTTGCTGATCTCGATGCGGTTGCGTCCGAAGGTCTGTCCGTCGCCATTGTGGAAGTAGCGGAAAGTGATGGTGTGCTGTCCCGGCTCGTTGGTGAGGAACGAAGCCCAGAACTCGTCGTTGGCGAAGAGCTGCGAGCTGGCGTCGCCGCCATTCTCGATGTCGTCGGCAAAGGCCTGCATCTGTCCGGAGTTGTTGCTGTGGCTGATGAAAATCTGGGCATAGTCGCCGTAGATGTGGCTGTAGTTCACGTTGTCAATGGGGTTGCCCCAGACGGTGGCGTCCCAGGTGATGAAGCCAATCTTGCCTTCAGGAATATCGATGTTGAGCGTCAGGTCGGTGCCCACGGCGTACCAGTCCTGTGTAGAGGCCACGAGGTCCTCGTTCTCGCAGTCGGCGTTGTAAGCCACACCGTTCTCGACGATGAAGGGGCTTTCGGGGTTGATGGTGAAGGTGATGTACTCGGCACCCTCGGTGACAATCTGCGAGAAGTCGGGCTGGTCGTAGACCTTAGCCTTGGCAACGACGTTGAACGTGCCGGCCGACGTCTCGACGGTGAAGTTGGCAGTCTTCACGCCAGCGGTGTTGGAAGAGAAGAAGACGGGAATGACGAGGTCGTCGAGCGTGCCGGCGGCTTCCACGTCGGTGGCGTCAGCCATAAACTCGTCGTTGTCGCAGGTGATGCTCTTCAGCTCGAGCTTGTTGACACCACGGTTCTGGATGACGATGGTCTGGTCGCCGTCGACACCGCCACCCTCTTCAAGGATGAAGAAGCCGAAGTTCACCTCGGGAGTCTTCACCTCAGCCACGTCGTCGGCGGGACGGACGAGGTCGAGGTTCAGGTCGCGGATGTAGAGACCGTCGTCCTCGTAGGGCGAGGCATACTGCGACTGCTGCTGGAAGCGCACAAAGTGCTTGCCGGGGCCGAACTCCCGCTCGCCGTTGGCTTCGCCCTCGTACTGCAGGGCCACGTCGGCCAGTCCGTCGGTGTCGATGAACCATCCGGCCAGGTTGTAGAATGAATAGCGGAAGGCGGGGTTGTTCTTGTACTGACCGGTCCACGTCAGTGTGCCAATCTGTCCTTCGGGCACGGTGAAGTTAACATACAGGTCGCTGACTGCTTTGAGGCCCGTGGCGCCAGACTTAGCCCACTTGACACCTTCGCCGTCGGTGACGATGTCCCAAGGAGCGTCGATGTTGGTCTTGAAGGTGAAGTCGCCCTGCTTGACGATGGAGGTGAAGTCGGGAGCGCTGACCACCTGTCCGTGCAGCACGACGTCGAAGCTGCCCTCAGTAGCGCCGCCCTCGTAGGCGATGGTAGCGATGCCCTCGACGTTGTCGTTCAGGGCCACGCCCTTCAGCGTAAAGACCATCTCCTGCATCTGTCCGGGCTCAATCTCGCCCGTAGGAGTCTCGGCGACGATGTAACCCTCGGGGTCGCTCTCAACGTCGACGACGAAGCTGGCGGTGGCACCGCCCAGGTTGAGCACCTTCATCTGGCCGTTGATCTCCTCGCCGACGAAGGTCTCGCCCAGGTCGACGTTGGTGCTGGTAGCCAGCAGACAGGCGTCGTCGCCCGGCAGGTTGATGATGAACTGGCGGTAGACGGCGTTGTTGCCGTATGAGTACTGTCCGTAGTAGGTGGGCAGGACGATGGCTTTGCGCGCCGTCATGCGGGCGATGTTGCCCTGGTCGTCGGTGAGCACGTCGAAGACCAGCTTGTCGTCGGGGCTGAGCTGTCCGGCCTCGTTGACGTCGCCGCTGATGACGGTGAGGAACGAGCCGTTGCCCGTAGCCACCACTGTGCCGTTAGCACCGGTGGGCGCGTCGATGGTCACGGTCTTGGCCTCGGCATCGTAGACACCGGTGACAGACACGTCGACGTAGGGGTTCCAGTCGGGCGAGAAAGGACCGACGTTGAACAGGCCGTCGAACGTCACGTTGGTGCCGTCGACCGTCACGTCGATGCTCCAGAGCAAGAAGTCGCCACCGGCGTAGACGAAGCTGCCGTCGACGGAGTGGCTCTGTGCGGCTACGTAGTACTCCACAGCACCGGCAGCCTTACGCATGGGGAAGCGCGGCGTGGCGAAACGGTGAATGGGCGTCGTCGCCATCGACTTCGCTACCTGCTGGCGGGCAAAGTCGGTCAGCGCCTCCGGCGTGTTCGTGGGGTTCAGGTTGGTGGGCTCTGCCTCGATGAGCGGCAGCGTCGGCACAACGTTCACTTGCTTCGACAGCTGGGCCTGGGCGGCACTCAGCGAGAGAAGCGACATGGCAAGGATGAATAGATGTTTCCTCATAAATCTTGATGTTTAAGTGAATATAATGGTTTTTGGGGTTAGTTTTTTCGCTTTTGCTGTTTTTTCTTCGGAAAAACGTCGCGTTTTTCGAGAAAATGGTGTAACTTTGTCGGCAAAATTACGAAATTAAATGGAAACGGAGACTAAAATGGACTACAAATATGCGCCTATTACCGATTGGGCGCAAATTAAGGCCGTTTTTGCCTGCCTTATAGCCCTCCTGGGCACTTTTCTGTGCCCTGCTGACGCCCTCGCAGCGCAAGACAACGAGCTCATGGCACGACTCTACAGGCAGTATCTGGCCATGCCCACACAACAACTCTACCAGAAGGGAGTCGGCTTCCTGGAAGAGGAAAAATACGACGAGGCCCTGGTCTGCTTTACCATCATCGGCAACCGCGACACCACCGACATGGACAGCGACGAGCGCAACAGCTGTGCGCGTGCCCTGAACAACGCCGGAGCCATAGCACAGCTGCGCAACAGCTACAGCACCGCCTTCTCGTACTTCAAGAAGGCCATGCAGGTGGCCAAGGAGCCCATCTACCAGACGTACAACAACATTGCGGGCATATACCTCTATTATAATGACTACCCCAACGCCAAGCGCTATCTGCAAGACGCCTTCGACATCAGCATGCAGAAGCACGACTGGCCTGCTCTCTCTAAGGCACTGCTCAACATCATGATGCTCAACTGGCGTGCAGACAGCGTAGAACGCGCCGTGCCCTTCATAGACCGTTATCTGCAGGCTCCGGACGTGCCCCGCGACAGCATCTTCTTTTCGACAAGCACCATGGCACAGGGTATGAAGGCACTGGCACAGGGCGACATGGACAGCGCTGTCAAGACTTTGAGACAGAGTGCTCTCAGCCCCGACCTGCAGAGCACCGCGCAGGTCTATCTGGCCGGCATCTATATGCAGAAGCACGACTATCAGCAGGCCCTGCGCTATCTGGAAAAGGGCGAGGCCAGTCTGCGCCGCGAGGAGTCCGTCTATCTGCTCATGCAGGCCCTGCAGATGGAGGCGGAGTGCTACGAGCAGACGGGCAACCAGCAGGCGCTGCACGAGACCAGGTATGCCTACATGACGCTGAAGGACAGCCTCAACACGGCGGAAGAAATGGGAAGAATCAAGAACATCGAGTTCTTCCACGAGGTGCAGGGCTTCGAGCAGCAGATGGTCCGTCTCAACGAAGAGAAACACGCCCGCAGCATCATTGCCGCCGTCTGTTTCGCGGCACTCGTCATTGTGATTGCCGTCATGATTGTGTTGGTGATGCAGAGGCGACAGCTTCGGCAGAGCAACAAAGAGCTCTACGTAAAGAACGAGGAACTGCTGCGTCAGGCTGAGGAACTGCGACAGCGACGCAGACAGAACCCTGCTCCTTCCTCCCTCCTCCCTTCTCCTTCCTCCCAAAACTATTCCCCTTCCTCCCCCGCTCCTCCGCTCTTGGAGCGCATATACGAGCTACTCGACGATACCGAGTTCCTCGCCCAGCAGAACCTCACCGTGGACCGGCTGGCCGAAGCACTGGGCGTGCACGAGAAGACCGTCTCGTCGGTCATCAACGAGGCTACCGGCAAGAACTTCAACACGCTGCTCAACGAGTACCGCATCCGCGAGGTGTGCAAGCGACTGACCGACTTCGAACACTACGGCATGATGAACACCGAGACGATTGCCGAAAACATGGGCTACAAAAGCCGCAGCCACTTCATCCGTACCTTCAAGAAGGTCACGGGACTCACACCCTTGCAATACCAGAAACTGGCGCGTGACTCGGCCTCAACCGCCTGAATCCCCAAAACTATCCTCCTTCCTCCCTTCACCGTTCAGCCCCCTTTCTCGCAACATTTTTATGTAAAAGTTTTGCAGTCTCAGAAAAAAGCAGTACCTTTGCACCCGGATTTGGGTAGTCGTGGCCTCTGAGGCCTTGACTTTAAAAGGGAATCAGGTGAAAATCCTGGACAGTGCCCGCTACTGTAACCTCCATTTTGAGAAGCTCAACAAAGCCACTGATGATTTACTTTTTCTGTTGTTCATTGGGAAGGCGTGCTTTTCTGGGGGAAGTCAGGAGACCTGCCTTTATCTTATAAGTAACTGTCTCTCCGGGGTCAGGGGGATTATTATTAACGTTATTAAAATCTATTTATTATGAAAGCAAAGCTTTTTGCTGCTGCCCTTATGGGCATGTGTGCAGGCAGTGCCGTTGCAGAAGGACTTGACAACGACACTACGCTACACCTCAACGAAGTTGTCATCTCGAGTATCCGCCATCAGCCGTCAGACGTGGGCAAACTGCCCGTGCCGCTCGATAAGGCCCCCATCACCGTGTCGAGCGTGGAGCGCCCCAAGATTGAGCTTCTCGGTCTGCGCGACCTGAACGATGCCGCCCGCGTCACCACTGGCATACGCCCCATCAACTCCTACGGCGGTTTCCTTTATTTCACCATTCGCGGCTTCTCTGACTTCGTATTGCTCAACGACGGCATACGCGACGAGCGCCACAACCTCTACCAGTCGGCACCGAGCACTTCGCTGGCATCGGTGCAGAGCGTCGAGGTGCTGAAAGGTGCCGCCTCAGTGATGTTCGGCCACTCGGCCCTGGGTGGCGTGGTGAACGTCATCCACAAACAGCCCACGGCCCGGCAGCACATCAATGCCGGCATGAGTATTGGCTCATGGGGCCGCTATTCGGTGGAGGGTGGTGCCAGCGGCGCCATAGCCCGCGGCGTGAACTTCCGTGCCGACTTCTCGATGAACGGCGGCGACGGCTGGCGCCACACCGACAACAAGGCTTACAACGCCTGGCTGGCTCTCGACTTCCGCCTGACGGACTGGGACAAGCTGCAGTTCAGCACGCAGGCCAAGGACGACTATTATGGCACCGACACGGGTCAGCCTCACTTCCAGTATGACGTGAAGGACCTGAACGGCAAAACCGTCTGGGAGGCTGGCGACATACCTTCGTACATCGACCGCCGCACACGCTTCAACGACCCGCTGGACCACCTGACCGACAAGGACGTGACGCTCTCGCTGAAGTACACCCACCTCTTCGGCCATAGCGGATGGAAGCTCGTCGACCACCTTTCTTATTATTATGACGACCTGAGCTACTATGCCAGCGAGGGCCTGAGCTATCTGACGTCGAGTGAGCCCATCTATAAGCACTATTATATGAACGGGAATAATAAGACCTACATCAACACCGACACGCTGAAACGCACGGGCTTCCTCTTCGACTACGAGGTGAACCTGCTGCAGAACCAACTGGAACTGCACGGAAAGGCACTCACCGGCGGGGTGAAGCACGACCTGCTCTTCTCGGCTAACTACTCGAACATGTATCTGCCCCGCTGGCGCAGCAGCTATGGCTCAGCAGCCAGCGGCCCCGGCAAGAACGCCCTGCTGGGCGTGCGCGAACCGCAGCTGAACCAGGGCCACATCGACGTGCCCTTCCAGAAGCGCTCGCTGGAGTGGGAGCAGACCTACAGCCTGCAGGTGGGCGACTATCTGCATATCACCCCGCAGTTTACTGTGCTGGCCAGCCTGCGCTATGACCACTTCCACCGCAACTACCAGATGGCCTATAGCAACGACAAGACCATCGTCAAGAAAGACCCGAAGACCAGTGAGCACAACAATGCGCTGACCTATCGTCTGAGTGCCCTCTATGAGTTCACCGACAATGTCAACGTCTACGCTTCGGCCAGCAGTTTCTTCAAACCCACCCGCACGGCCGTGAGCGACGGCTACATCTATGTAGACAACAGCGGTAAGCGCCTGAGCGGCGACGTGAACGGCAGCATCTTCAAGCCCATCTCGGGACATCAGTTTGAGGTTGGCTCGCACATCAGCTTCGGCAACCGCCTGCAGGCCGACTTCTCGGCTTTCTACATCGTGAAAAACAACATGGTGCAGAACCTGGGCAAGCACACCATCGACGGCACAGAGTACAACGTCTCGGGCCAGGTGGGGCGTGCCGACTCAAAGGGTCTGGAGCTCAGCTTCACGGCCATGCCCGTCGACCAGCTGACCATCGATGCCGGTTACTCGCTCACCATTGCCAAGCTACGCGAGTTTTCTGTGACCGAGTATGCCGCCAACACACAGGCCGGCAACTATCTGCAGCATGCGCCCATGCACATGGCCTACGGCTGGGTGTTCTACGACTTCGACCACGCTCTGCGCGGGCTGAAAGCCGGCGTGGGGTTCAACTCGTCGAGCAAGGTCTATGTGAACGCTGCCAACACGATGACGTTCGACCCGTACGCCGTCTGCAACGCCATGGTGAGCTACCGTTTCAAGACGTGGAAACTGCAGCTGAACTTCAACAACATCTTCGACAAGACCTACTACATGTATGCCGTCAGTACCACGGGCTATGTGCCTGAGGAGGGGCGCAACGTGCGCTTCTCGGCCACGTTTGACATGTAAGTCTTCTGCTTCAATCTTCAATAGGCTTTTCAATGAGTCACACACAAATTTTTTTGACCATTCACAGGATACTGGGCACCATGCTCAGTATCCTTTTCCTCATGTGGTTCCTCTCGGGCATGGTGATGATGTACCATGGCTATCCAAGCCTTCCGGCAGCTGATCGGCTGAAGCATGCAGAGAGCATCGTTGCAGGGAAGTATGCTGCTGCTCTACGCTCATCGTCGACTGTTTCGATAGAGCAAGTGGCTGGCCGCACGGTAGGCTTCGACAAAGACGATAATATGTGTGACCTCGCCTCTGGGATGCCGGTCACACGTCTTACCGACGAGGCTCTGATGCAGGTGGCTGAGCGTTGGACGGCGTCTGCACCCACCCTGATTGACACACTCAGCGAGATTGACGTGTGGCTCATCGGGGCCATGCCATTCCGCGAATTCCCCGTCTATCACTACGCCCTCAACGACGGGAAGGGCGGTGAACTCTACGTGTCGTCGCGCACAGGACGTGCCCTGCAGCTTACTGACAGTCGCAGCCGCTTCTGGGCGTGGGTGGGGGCTATTCCCCACTGGATATATATCACCAAGCTGCGGGCCACGGGTCGCCAGCCCTGGACCAGCGTGGTGTTGTGGCTGTCGGGCGCAGGCATCGTGATGGTTCTGTCGGGGCTCGTCGTAGGCGTTCGCTCCGCTGTTGTTGCCCGCCGTCGCAGGCGACTGTCGCCCTACGCAAAACCCATCTTGCGCTGGCACCACCTGCTGGGGCTTGCCTTCGGCCTCTTTGTGCTAACATGGATCTTCAGCGGCTTCATGTCGCTGGCCGATGCGCCGCAGCTCATCTGGCCCGTGCGTGGCGAACACAGTGCCAAGGATGTCTATGCCCAAGAGGTCGGCAAGCAGAAGTTCACGCTCCCGGCAGGCAGCGTGCTGGCTTCGGCCGACGTGAAGCGGCTGGACATGGTGGAGATGGGCGGCGTGCCCTATTACCACGTGACGACGGCAGATGATGACTATCTGGTGGACGCCACACAGACAGCCCCACATCGCAGCGTGCTCAATGCTTCCCGCTGCACGGACATGGTGCAGCAGGCTTACGGGAAGGATGTGGGCGTCTCGGCCGTGCTGCTTCGTGCCTACGACGATTATTATGTCAGCCAGAAGCAACAGCTGCCCCTGCCCGTGTATAAGGTGACGACAGACAATGCCGACGGCGACACCTATTATATTAATCCGAAGAATGGCGCCTGCCGATATTACAACAACAACCGGCGGGCTGGCAAGTGGATGTATACAGGAATGCATGCCCTCAACACCGCTTTCTTTGCTGACCGACCTGTGCTGCGCTCAGTGGTGATGTGGCTGTTGTTGCTTGGCGGCACGGCCGTCTCGCTGACGGGGCTGGTGCTGTCAGTCAGGTATTTGCGTCGGCGGTTGCGCTGATTTTTTTGCGGATAATTTGCAATTAAGGAAAAAAAGTAGTACCTTTGCACCCGATTTGGTGAAGCACCGAGGCTGCCACGCCTCCTTGCTTAAAAGGGAATCAGGTGAAACACCTGAGCAGTGCCCGCTACTGTAACCGTCTTTTGGAAAGTCCAAACCAGCCACTGATAGAAAAATCGGGAAGGCGGACTTTCAGGCGGAAGCCAGGAAACCTGCCATGTCGCACACAATAATTAACGGTCGTCAGCTCCGGGAAAAGAGCTGCGACAGACATAGGAAGCATGAACAAAATGAAGCTTTGGCTGACTGCTGTCCTCTTGGCGGCAATGTCAGTGTGTGGATCAGCCTCTCCTGCCGATGGGCAAGTGCCCGAACTGAGGAAGGCCATCCTGATGACCTACTATGGCACGCTGGACGACAGTGCACGTGCCGTGAGTTCCGATGCCCTGACAGACCGCGTACGCCGGGCCTTTCCCGGTGTAGAAGTGCGCGAGGCGTTTACGTCGCGTGCCACGGCGGCAGCCATGCGCCGGCAGACAGGGCGTGTGCATCCTCTGGTGACCACCGCCCTGCAGCAGCTCGAGGCCGACGGCTACAACAGCGTCATCGTGGTGAGTGGCGAGCTGCTGCAGGGCAAGACCACCCGCATCATGGAGCAGCAGATTGACACCATGCGCTACCGCTTCTTTGAGGTGAAGACCACCACACCGCTACTCTATACGCCCGACGACTGCCGAAAGGTAATGCCGCTACTGGCGCAGGCAGCACAGGTGGATGACGGCGAGCAGTGCGTCTTTGTGACCCGTGGCAAGAACGGGGCCGACGATGCCGTGCTCTGTCTGGCTGACTACGTGCTGCAGCATGAGGGCTATGCCAACTGCCATGTAGGCACGGCCGAGGGTTATCCCTCGATGCAGGATGTCAGGCAGCTGCTGCTGCAGAGCGGCAGCAAGCGCGTGGTGCTCATGCCGCTGATGATGGTGGGGGGCGGACATGCCAAGCGTACTGTGGGTAAGGCGTGGCGAGAGACGCTCGAGGCCGAGGGCTACAGTGTGCGTGCTTTGACGAGCGGCGTGCTCGACGTGCCCGCTATTCAGCAGATTATCATCGACAAAATAAAAGAAGCCGACCAACAGCCATGACCAACAGCCGCCGACACCTTAT
>CAMNJY010000056.1 GCA_946541745.1 uncultured Prevotellaceae bacterium | reverse complement strand
TTGCCGACAACGTGGGCGACAACGTGGGCGACGTGGCCGGCATGGGTGCCGACCTCTACGAGTCCTATTGCGGCTCGGTGCTGTCGACGGCCGCCCTCGGCGCTGCCGCCTTTGCCGTGGCCGGCATCGAGGTCCAGCTGAAGGCCGTCATAGCGCCGATGCTGATAGCCGCCGTGGGCGTGTTCCTCTCGCTGATAGGCATCTTCCTCGTCCGCACGAAGGAGGGCGCCACAATGAAGGACCTGCTGCGCTCGCTCTCTGTCGGCACCAATGCCAGTGCCGTGCTCATCGCCATCGCCACCTTCGGCATACTCTACTTCTTAGGCATCGAGAACTGGTTAGGGCTGTCGTTCTCGGTCATCAGCGGTCTGGCCGCCGGTGTCATCATCGGTCAGGCCACGGAGTACTACACGTCGCACTCGTATAAGCCCACCCAGAAGATTTCGGAGGCCGGCCTGACGGGTCCTGCCACCGTCATCATCAAGGGTATAGGCACGGGCATGATCTCGACCTGCATACCCGTCATCACCATCGGCGTGGCCATCATGCTGAGCTATCTCTGCGCCAACGGCTTCGACCTCTCGATGACGTCCGAGAGCCTGTCGCACGGCCTCTACGGCATCGGCATCGCCGCCGTGGGCATGCTCTCAACGCTGGGCATCACGCTGGCCACCGACGCCTACGGTCCCATAGCCGACAATGCCGGCGGCAACGCCGAGATGTGCGGTCTGGGCGAGGAGGTTCGCCACCGCACCGATGCCCTCGACGCCTTAGGCAACACGACGGCCGCCACGGGCAAGGGTTTTGCCATTGGCTCGGCAGCGTTGACGGCGCTGGCCCTGCTGGCCTCCTATATAGAGGAGATAAAGATAGCCATGGCCCGTGCCGGACAGACGCTGACCAACGTGGCCGGCGACGTCATCTCGGCCACCGACGCCACTATTCCCGACTTCATGAACTACTTCCAGGTGAACCTGATGAACCCGAAGGTGCTCGTGGGTGCCTTCGTCGGTGCGATGGCCGCCTTCCTCTTCTGCGGCATGACGATGGAGGCCGTGGGCCGTGCTGCCGAGAAGATGGTGCAGGAGGTACGCCGCCAGTTCCGCGAGATAGCCGGCATCCTTGAGGGCACCGGCACGCCCGACTACGGCCGCTGCGTAGAAATATCGACCCGCGCCGCCCAGCACGAGATGATCGTGCCGTCGGTGCTGGCCATCATCATCCCCATCGTGGTGGGACTCATCCTCGGCGTGGCCGGTGTGCTGGGCCTGCTGGTGGGCGGCCTTGCCGGCGGCTTCACGCTTGCCGTCTTCATGGCCAACGCCGGCGGTGCGTGGGACAACGCCAAGAAGAACATCGAGGAGGGCAACTTCGGCGGCAAGGGCTCGTTTGCCCATAAGGCCTGCATCGTGGGCGACACCGTCGGCGACCCGTTCAAGGACACCAGCGGCCCGAGCCTGAACATCCTCATCAAGCTGATGTCGATGGTGAGCATCGTGATGGCCGGACTGACGGTAGCCTTCGGGTGAATGAGAATTGAAAATTGATAATTGTAAATCGAAAATAGAATAATGCCAATCAAGATTATGAGTGTCGACGACGAGATGGACCTCGAACTGCTGTTGACACAATATTTCAGAAGGAAAATCAGAAAGGGCGAATACGAGTTTGTATTTGCCCACAACGGACTGGAGGCCCTCACCATGATGGTGAAGCATCCTGACATAGAGATTATCCTTTCGGACATCAACATGCCCGAGATGGACGGGCTGACGCTGCTGGCCAAGGTCAACGAGATGCGCAATCCGGCCCTGAAGGTCATCATGGTCAGCGCCTACGGCGATATGGGCAACATACGCCAGGCCATGAACAACGGAGCCTTCGACTTCGCCACCAAGCCCATCGACCTGGACGACCTGAGCGTGACCATCGAGAAAGCCATAGAGCAGATAGACTATGTACACCGCATGCAGAAGGAGCACTCGCAGCTGGAGTCGCTCAAGGGCGACCTGGTCATTGCCGGCGAGATACAGCAGGCCATACTGCCGAGGGTGTTCCCGCCGTTCCCCGACCTGACGGACCGCATAGACATAGCGGCGCTGATGACCCCGGCCAAGGACGTGGGCGGCGACTTCTACGACTTCTTCCGCATAGACGACGACCGCGTGGGCTTCGTCATGGCCGACGTCAGCGGCAAGGGCATTCCGGCCGCTATCTTCATGGCCGTCAGCCGCACGCTGATCAGGGCCACGGGCATTCACGGCGGTAGTCCTGCCTCGTGTATAGAATACTCCAACCACCTGCTGGCCGTAGAGTCGGTAGACTGCATGTTTGTCACCGTGTTCTACGGCATAATGAATATCAATACCGGCCAGGTGGACTATTGCAACGGCGGCCACAATCCGCCCTACCGGCTCACCGCGCAGGGTGGGGTAGAGGTGCTGCCCATGGCAGAGGACCCCATGGTGGGAGCCATCGACGGCATGACCTACCACGACTGCCGGCTACAGCTGGAGCCCGGCGAGTCGCTGGTGCTCTTCACCGACGGCGTGAACGAGGCCATGAACACCGCCTACGAGGAGTTTGGCGACGAGCGGTTGGAGGCTACCCTGGCTACCGTGGGCGGCCAGAACTGCCGGCAGGTGATAGACAGCATCAAGGCCGACGTGGCCGCCTTTACCGGCGAGGCCGAACAGAGCGACGACATGACCATCATGGTAATAAGGCGTAAGTGAAGATTAGAGACCTGGTAGCGGCAGTGGCTGTAGTGGGCTTGTCGGCATTGTCGGCAGTGGCGCTGCGGGGATGGCAGGCTGAACGTCAGCGTGCCAACGCTCTGCAGGCCCAGATGGCAACGCTCAATAAGCAGGAGCAGCGGTCGGCCGTGATGCGCAGCGTGAGCAAGCAGCTCGAGGAGATAGCCCTGCAGCAGAAGATTATCAGCGACGAGCGGCGCGAGGAGGCCATCCAGCAGAAACGCACCGCCGAGCTGATGCGTCAGCAGTCGGAGGTAGAGCGCATGAAGGCCCTTGTGGCCCAGGAGAAGGCCCAGACGTCGGAGCACCACGCCCAGGAGGCCCTTCAGACGGCCGAGAGCGAGCGCCAGATAGCCGAGCACCAGCGGATAAAGGCCGAGATGGCCAAGCGCGTCACCGACACGCTGAGCTACCAGGCCCTGAGCCGCTCCTTAGGGTCGCTGGCGTTAATACAGTCGCAGAGAGGCAACAGCGAGCTGGCCGACCTGCTGGCCTACGCCTCGTATCACTATAACGACCGCTACGGCGGCGACATCTACCATCCGGCCATCTTCCAGTCGCTGCTGACAGCCAGCGAGAGCATGCGCATCTGGCCCAAGCACAGGGGGGCTGTCATGGCGATGGCCTTCATGCCGCATCAGGACAACGTCATCGTCACCGTGAGCACCTATGGCGAAATCATGCTCCACGAGAAGCGGGGCGAACAGCTGGTGACACGGCGGCTGCTGACCGACAGCCAGTATGACTTCCGCGATGTATATATCGACGCACAGTCCGTCATCTATGCCATCAGCCGCAGCGGCCATCTGGCAGTAGTCCATAGCGACGGCACGTCAAAAGTCATAGCCGTCAACCTGCTCGACATGCCGCAGTGGCTCTCAATGATTGACGGCGACAACATCCTGATTGTAGGCGACCACGGACTGGCGCAGTACAACAGGCAGCGGGGCGTGGTGTCCACCCGCGAGCTGGATTTCCGCATCACCGCTGCCAGCCGCTATGGCAACCTCCCCGTGATATTCGACGACAAGGGACGGCAGCACGTGGTTGAAAACATCACCGAGCTGGTTACCAGCGAGGTGCCCGTCAAGGGGCGCATCACGGCGTTTGCCAGTTCCAAGAATACGAGGCAGGCTGCCTTCGGGCTCATCGACGGCACCATCTACCTGCTCAACGAGCAGAGTGGAGACGTGACCAGGCTGGAGGGGCACCTATCGCGCATCTCCAAGCTGAAGTTCAACGGGCGGCGCCTCTTCTCGGCCAGCTACGACGGCATGCTGAACCTCTGGAATACGGCCAGCGACAAGATAGAGCCCATGACGCTGCTCAGAGCCGGCAACTGGATTATGAACTTCACCTTCGATGCCACCAAGAACAACGCCTGGATAGGCACGTACAACGGTGACGTCAGCGAGGCACTGATGTCGGTACCCACCATGGCCGGCATCGTCAGGGACAAGCTGAAGCGCAATTTCACTGTCGACGAGTGGAACTATTATATAGGTAAGAACGTCAGCTACGAGCGGTTTACCGACCGTCAGCAGTAAAAACGGCAGCAGATGATGATATTCACAACACGTAAGACATACCAGCCGAAGCGCCTCCTGGGGCGTGTGAGCATTGCCGCGAGGGTGATGGGCCTGTGGCTGACGGTCATGGCCGTGACGGGCGTCGGTGCCCAGGGCCTGCCCCAGCTGCGTATCTTCAACGCCGATGAATATCATGCCCATAACTTCAATTTCGATATTATCACCCATAGCGACGGCCATGTCTTCGTGGCCAACTTTGAGGGGCTGCTCTATTACGACCAGGTGGAGTGGCGCGTGCTGCGCACGCCGGGCAACAACCGGCTCACCGTCGTTTATAAAGACCGGAACGACTCCATCTGGGTGGGGGGCTACAACTATGTAGGAAAAGTCAGCGTGAAAGCCAACGGCGACCTCTGCCTGCATCGCCTAACCAACTCCGACGCCTTCCGTGGCGAGGTGGAGGAGATATGGGAGAAGGACGGCCACCTGCAGCTGCTGGTCAGCGACGGCCGCATGTACAGGGTGGAGAACAATACCCTCGTCGTAGCCTTCGAGGTGAGCAATCAGCCCCTCAAGACGGGCATGTCGGACGTGGTGAATACCGACGCCCTCGACAACGAGGGGCGGGTGGAATTGTTCGGCGACGTCGTGCAGACCGAACCGTTGGGCAACGGCCAGTCGGTGATGGTGAAAAAAGCCCAGGGCGTGGTCGTCGCCGATGCTCATGGTAAGGAACTTTTTACCGTCAGCGAGACCAACGGACTGCCCACCAACAGCGTCAACTACGTGGGCTACGACGGCCACGGACAGCTGTGGGGCGCCACCGACGTCGGCGTGTTTGCCATGGCGCTGCCCTCGGCCTACTCGCACTACACCGCCCATGAAGGACTGACGGGCGAGGTGCAGTCCATCGTCGACTATGACGGCCACATCTATGTGGGAACCTCCAACGGCATCTATCGCCTGGACCGTCACACCTTCACCTCGCTTGGCACGTCTATCCACGGCTGTTGGCAGCTACAGCCGTCGCTGGTCGGCCTGATGGCCGCCACCGCCTCAGGCATCTACGTCATCACTGCCGGCGGCGGTCTGCGACAGCTCACGTCTCAGAGTGCCATGTCGCTCCATGTGGAGGGCACCACCGTCTACAGCGGCGAGATAGACGGTGTCTACGCCATGGACCTTGCCGGACGTGAGCGCCACCTGGTCAGCCCTTTGGAGAAGGTGACCAGGATGGTCAGGGGCTCCAACGGCACCTTGTGGCTGCAGAGCGTCTATGGCGAGGTGTGGTACAAGGAGCGCAATGCGTCGGGCTTCAGTCTCTACAAGTCCTCTAAAGCCGACGAGGCACTCGCCGTCGTGCCCCTTCAGGGGCAGGTCGACGTGGTAGGTGCCGGCGCCGTCAACCCCTTCCCCTATCCGCTATTCTCAATGCTCGACAAAGACGGTGTGACGTGGCTGACCAATAACGAGGGCAAACATCTCTACCGATGGAAAGACGGTCAGCAGCTGAATGACCTCAACCGGCTCATCAACCCCCTCCGGGACTTTCCCGTGAAGACCATGCTCGTCAGGGACGGCGAGGTGTGGATAGGTGGCGAGAAGGGCCTCTGGATTGTTAATACCCGGCAGCAGGACTCCCTGCTCAGCAGGCGTCCCAGACTGCTGTTCCGCACTGTCAGGTTAGGCAACGACAGCATCCTGTGGGGCGGCTTCACCCCTGTGCCCGACGAGTTGCCAGCGCTCGGCAGCCATGAGCGCCACCTCAAATTCACCTATGCTCTGGACTATGCCCCGATGGTCGCCGCCACCCTCTACCGCTACCGCCTGAAGGGTGGCCACTGGAGCGCCTGGAGCAACGACCACGACGCAGAGTTTGTCAACCTGCCCTACGGTTCATACACCTTCGAGGTGCAGGCCATGCTGCCCACGGGCGAACAGACGGAGGTGGCCTCGATGGACTTCAGCATCGACTACCCCTACTACCTGAGGTGGTACATGATGGCCTTCTACTTTCTGCTGGCGGGCTGTCTGGTCTATGGCCTCTTCCGCTACCGGCTCCACCGGCTCAGCGTTGAGAAACGGCGGCTGGAACGCGTCGTCCAGGAGCGTACCGCCGAGGTGGTGAAGCAGAAGGACGAGATTGAGGAGAAGTCGAAACACCTGGAGACGGCCCTGAGTGAGCTGCACCAGGCCCAGGGCCAGCTCATACGCCAGGAGAAGATGGCTACCGTGGGTAAACTGACGCAGGGACTCATTGACCGCATACTCAACCCCCTGAACTACATCAACAATTTCTCGAAACTCTCCGAGGGGCTGGTCGGCGACCTTGAGGCCAACATTGAGGACGAGAAAGACCACATGGACGGCGACAATTACGAAGACACCGTCGAGGTGCTCGGCATGCTGCGCGGCAACCTGCAGAAGGTGGGCCAGCACGGGCTGAGCACCACGCGCACGCTGAAGGCCATGGAGGAGATGCTCAAGGACCACAGCGGCGGCATAGTGCCCATGGAACTGGGCAGCGTGCTGCAACGGTCAGAGCAGCTGCTGCGCAACTACTATGCCGCCAGCATTGCCAAGTATGGCATCCAGGTGAGCTTCACCAGCCCCTCGCAGCCCATGACGCTCAATGGCAATGCCGAGCAGCTGGGTAACGTCATTAACCAGCTGCTGGCCAACGCCTTCTACGCCGTGACGAAGCAGTCGGAGCGGTCGGCGGACTACGTGCCGCAGGTCAACGTGCAGGCTGCCCTGGAGGACGACCACGTGACGGTTGTCGTCCGCGACAACGGCATAGGTATCGAGGCCACCATCATCAACAAGGTCTTCGACCCCTTCTTCACCACCAGGCCCACGGGCGAGGCCTCTGGCGTAGGCCTATACCTGGCCCACGAGATAGTTCAGAACCACGGCGGCACCATCACTGTGGCGTCAGAGAAGAATATCTATACGGAGTTTACTATTGTTTTACCAATCACTCAACAACCATAAGGCTATGGACGAACAGATAGAATACCTTCAGAAGCAGTTGAAACAGCAGGAGAAGTTGGCATCGCTCGGATTGCTCAGTGCCGGCATTGCCCACGAGATACAGAACCCGCTGAACTTTGTCATCAACTTCAGCAAGATGTCGGACAAACTGATAACCGATCTTGCCGGCTTGGTGGACGACAACAAAGACCGCCTACCCGCTGACGACCGTGAAGAGATAGCGGAAATCATGGCCGACCTGAAGGAGAACCTGGCCCGTATCCATGAGCATGGCGATCGCGCCATCGGCATCATCCGTGGCATACTGCTCGTCTCACGCGGTAAGGAGGGCGAGCGTATTCCCACCGATGTCTGCAGGCTTGTCAAGGAGTATGTATGGCTGTCGTACCATGCCATGCGCGCCAACTGCCAGGGCTTCAACGTGACCATCCACGAGAGTTACCAGGAGGGGCTGCCCACGATGATGGCTGTGCCCCAGGACCTGAGCCGGGCGGTGCTCAACTTGATGAACAATGCTTTCTATGCCGTATGGGACAAGTCGCAGGCCATCGCCGGCTATTCGCCAGAGGTCAGCGTCAGCGTGGCCCTTGAGGGCAGCAGCGTCGTTGTCACCATTAGCGACAACGGCGTGGGCATGAGCGACGAGGTGCAGCAGCGGCTCTTCGAGAACTTCTTCACCACGAAGCCTGCCGGCAAGGGTACGGGACTTGGCATGGCCATCGTTCGCGACATCGTGGAGCGGGTGCACGGCGGCCGTCTCACCTTTCACTCCACCTATGGCGAGGGTACCACGTTCACCATCGCCATTCCCGTTTAGGAGCCAGTCCTCTTACTACTGCTCAAACTTCTTGCCCGTGCGGCGTATCAGCTCACGGCGGAAGTCCTCGGGGTAGCCGGGGCGCTTGACGGTCTCGCCGAGTCCGTACTTGCCGCGCTTCAGCCGGCCCTGCTCATCGACGGGTCGCACGGCCATGTCGTTGTGGCGCACGATGAGGAAGTAGGCCAACTGCCGCCAGCGGGCTATCATCTGGTCAGCCTTCTGGCAGGTGTAGTCGTTGAGGAACTGGCGGCGGGCATCGCCCTCCATGGCCAGTGCGCGCTTCTCCACGTCGGCCTGTGCCGTGAAGTAGGAGTGCTCCAGCGAGTCGCGCACCTGCTTGAGGTCGGGGAAGAGGACCGAGTAGCGTGGGTAGACCATGTTGGCCACCCAGTTTTCCACCCAGAAGGCGTTGTCTAAGGAGAAAGTCAGGTCGTCGGCACCGCGCCCGCTGTAGCAGTCGGGCTGGCGTGTGGTGCAGCAGTACACCGGGGTGTAGGCCACCATGTTGGGGTCGTCGTTGCCAAACCATAGCACGCCGCCCACCTCGCGGGGCAGCCATGAGCGCATCTGTGAGACAAACGTCCAGGCCGTCTGCTGGGTTGAGGTGGGTCGCTCGTTGAAGTATTTCTTGCCGTCCACCTCGAAGTAGAGCGGGGTGGGGCGGTAGGGCATCTGCCAGATGCCGCCGCCGATGTCGGCCTTGTCCTTCGACTCTGCCGACACGTCGAAGGGCGTGCCCTCAAAGTGGTCGCGCATGGCGGCCTGCACGTCCTGGACGGTGAGCAGACAGTTGGGCTTCACCCACAGCGGCATGACCTCAGCCGTGGAGTCGCGCCCCTCGGCCCAGGGAATGTAGCGGTCCATGTGGTCGGCATAGCGGTTGAAGAACTGCCACACGCGGGCGTCGCAGATGCGTCGGCCTGAGAAGTCGGGCTTGGCGTAGGCGGCGTTGTAGGAGAAGTTGCGGTCTTGCTTGCCGGTGTACCAGCCCATAGTGCGGGCATAGCTCACCACATTCTTCGACCACAGCACGGTCTCCAGCCCCTTCTTCTGCTTCTTGTCGGGCATGAAGGTGGTAATGCGGCTCTGGTTGGCGTGGCCGCAAATCATGTCGTCGGGCACCCGCATGGCCACCCATACCGTGCGCTCCTTCGACACCGAGCGGTCGGGGCCGCAGCCCATCATTTCCATGATCCACGCCTCGTCGGGGTCGCAGATGGTGAACGTCTCGCCCTCCGAGCAGTATCCGTACTGCTCTACCAGGGTGGTCATCACGGTGATGGCCTCGCGGGCCGTCTTGGCGCGCTGCAGGGCAATGTAGATGAGCGAGCCGTAGTCGATGATGCCCGTAGAGTCGACCATCTCCTCACGGCCTCCGAAGGTGGTCTCGCCGATGGTCAGCTGCCACTCGTTGGTGTTGCCTATGACGTTGTAGGTCTCTGCCGCCTCGGGTATCTCGCCAAGATACTTGTTGGTGTCCCACTCGTAGACCTTGCGCATGTCGCCCGGCAGGTGCTTGGCGGCGGGGTAGTGGTACAGGTGCATGAAGGCGCCGTAGCTGTCGGCGTTATAGCTGCAGATGACACTGCCGTCGGCCGATGCTTTCTTGCCGACGATGAAGTTGGTACAGGCCGCTGATGGCTCTACGCCCGCAAGTGCTGCAAGCGCTGTCAGGGCCGTCGTCATGATTTTTTTCTTCAGTTCACTATTCATGTTCTATCAGTATTCCTTTGATTTGTAATTGACAAACTGCCTGCAAAGTTACAAAAATCTTTTGAAATTGCTCGTCTTTTACATTTTTTTTTCATATCTTTGCAGCCGCAAACCTATATAATATGTTGAGAAGACACATTATAGCCTGCTTGTTGCTGCTGTTGACAGCCGTTGCCGTCTTTGGTCAGCGGCGCGAGATACACATGCTGGGTGTCAACGACATGCATGCCGCCATCGACAATATGCCCCAGCTCATAGGCATCATCGACAGCCTGAGGACGCTCTACCCCTCGCTGCTGGTGTTCTCCGCCGGCGACAACCGTACAGGCAACCCCGTCAACGACAAGTACGAACCCTCGGGCTACCCCATGGTGGCCCTGATGAATATGGCTGGCTTCAATGCCTCGGCGGTGGGCAACCACGAGTTTGACGCCCACTCCCTGCCCCGGCTCTGCGGCCTGTCAGCTTTCCGCTACCTCTGTGCCAACATGACCGCTGACGACTCCACCGGCGTCAGCGTACAGCCCTGTCAGGTGTTCGACGTGGAGGGCCTGAAGGTAGGCGTCTTCGGACTCATTCAGGTGGGCAGCGATGGTACGCCCGACGCCCATCCCGACGTGCTGCGGGGGCTGCATTTCACCTCACCCTTTGAAACCGTGAGCCGTTACCGCTGGCTCAGCGAGCAGTGCGACGCCACCGTGCTCCTTTCCCATGTGGGCTATCAGGACGACCTTCGCATGGCCGACGAGAACCCCTGGATAGACGTCATCATTGGCGGCCACACCCACCGCCAGCTGGCCGGTACCGAGCCGTTGCGGAGCGGCGTGCTCGTCACCCAGAACCGCAACCTGCTGGGCCAGGCCGTCCATGTCACCCTTGCCGTTGACAGCGGGCGGGTGGTCGACAAGCAGGTAGACTACATCAGCGTCGTCGCCTACAAGCATCCCAATCCCGTGGCGCAGGCCATGGTCAACACGTTCAACGACAATCCCGCTTTCAGGCGCGTGCTGACCCGTGCCGAGACGCCTTTCAACACGCGCAACGAGATAGGCACCATGGTTTGCGACGCCCTGATGAGCGCCACCGGTGCCGACGTGGCCATCATGAACTACCGAGGCATCCGCGTCAGCCGCATGCACGACGGCAATATCACCGTGCGCGACGCCCTCGAGATAGACCCCTACGGCAGCAAGGTCGTGGTCATGGACATGAGGGGCGACGAGCTGGAACGCTTCATCGTGGACTATGGCAAGATGAACACCTACAAGTTTCCCCACCTCGGCGGTCTGCGGGCTGACCTCACCCTGGAGCGCAAGGGCAGCAACGACATCACGAAGGTGATGCTGAAAACCGACGACGGCTCGCGCTTCAACCGCCGCAAGACCTATCGTGTGGTCACCAACTCCTACGTCGTGGCCACGAGCGACATGCCCGTGCCCCCTTCCGCCCACGAGTTGAACACCACCACCTCTGACATCATCATGAGCTATCTGGAGCAGCAGACCAGCGTCAGCTACCAGGGCAAGGGTCACCTGAACTATATCAGTGAAAGGTGACAGACACCGGTCAAGGCAGCACTGACACGATGACCACTGTCATTGGATAATTACTTAACAAATAAAACTTTAACACTAAAACAAATGAAACGACTAATGACTTTATTCGTGGCTGCAGCCATGTCGGTGACAATGGCGGCACAGACCACAGCCAGCGACGTACTCAGCGTGGCCCGCAAGGCCAATAACTACTTCATGGCCAAGTACAGCGACCCCACGGTGCCTACCAACGTGAAGCGCATCAGGCCTTCCAACCTGTGGACACGCGCCGTCTACTACGAAGGCCTCATGGCACTCTACGACGTTGACCCTGACCAGCGCTACTTGGACTATACCGACCGCTGGGCTGCGTTCCACCAGTGGTCACCGCGCAACGGTGTCACCACCTGCGATGCTGACGACCAGTGCTGCGGACAGACCTACCTGATACGCTATCAGCAGGTCGGCGGCGATGAGAAGATAGCCCGCGTGCGCGAGAACCTGGACTACCAGATGAAGACCCCCAACAGCAAGAAGATAGCCAACGCCAAGCTGAAGAGCGGCGACGAACCCCAGCTCTACGGCTGGTGGACGTGGATTGACGCCATCCAGATGGCCATGCCGCTCTATATGCAGATGTACAAGCTGACGGGCGATACCAAATACCGCGACCATGCCATGGCCATGTACCGCTGGAGCCGCAACGAGTGCGGCGGCGGCCTTTTCAACGTCAAGGACGGTCTGTGGTGGCGCGATGCCGACTACGTGCCCCCCTACAAAGAGCCCGACGGCAAGGACTGCTACTGGAGCAGGGGCAACGGCTGGGTGTATGCTGCCCTGGTGCGCTGCATGAACGAGTTGCCGAAGAAGGACAAGGCCTACAAGGAGCTGAAGAAGGACTTCCTGCTGATGTCGGAGGGACTGCTGAAGTGTCAGCGTGAGGACGGCTTCTGGAACCCCTCGCTGGTATCTTCCAACTACGCCATGCCCGAGACCTCAGGCACCGCCCTCTTCCTCTATGGCATGGCCTGGGGCATACAGCAGGGCTATCTCAAGGCCAAGGACTACCGTCCCGCCTGCGACCGCGCCTGGGCAGCCATGGTGAAGACGGCCGTCCACCGCGACGGTTTCCTCGGCTGGATGCAGGGCACGGGCAAGGACCCCTCTGCCGGCCAGCCCCTGTCGTACGACAAGGTGCCCGACTTTGAGGACTATGGCACCGGTTGCTTCCTTCTCGGTGCCGCCGAGTACTACAAACTGCTGAAGTAGCCTTTCATACAGTCAAGAAGCAACGACACGGAACTATCAGCTATGACGAAGCAAACAATTGTCTCCGCGCTCCTCCTGCTGACGCTCACAGCCGGCGCACAGACCGCTACCGACTTTGTGAAGGGCGCCGATGTGGGCTTCCTGCTGGGCCAGGAGCGGCGGGGCACCGTGTTTCACGACCGCCAGGGCCGCGAGCGCGAATGTCTGGAACTGCTGAAGAACGACTACCAGATCAGTGCCATCCGCATGCGTGTGTGGGTGAATCCCCGTGGCGGCTGGTGTGACAAGAACGAACTGCTGACCATGGCTCGCCGGGTGAAGGCCTTGGGCATGGATCTGATGGTAGACTTCCACTACAGCGACTCATGGGCCGACCCCGCCAATCAGCCCATACCTGCGGCATGGCTCGGCCACTCGTTCGACGAGATGAAACAAGACCTCAGGGCGCATACCGTCGATGTGCTCACACTCCTCAAGGACAACGACATCAAGCCCCGCTGGGTGCAGGTGGGCAACGAGACCAGCAACGGCCTGCTCTGGCCTATGGGCCATATTGAGCAGCAGCCGCAGCAGTATGCGGGCTTCATCCGGGCGGGCTACGACGCCGTGAAGGAGGTGTTCCCCGAGGCCGTGGTCATCGTACACTTAGACCGTGGCCACCGCCAGAGCCTTTACGACTGGAACCTCGACATCATCCTCAAACACGGCGGGCGCTTCGACATGGTGGGCATGTCGCTCTACCCCTACTGGGCTATGGACGGCCATCCGGAGCTGAAGGCCGACGACATCATCACCGACTGCATCAGCAACATACGCCATGTGAGCGAGAAATACCAGTGCGACGTGATGATTGTAGAGACGGGTTACGAGGTAGACGAGCAACACCCGGAAAAGATGGAAGAAGGCCGCCGCCAGCTGTCCCGCGTCGTCAGCGAGGCCCGCCACGCCACCGGCGGCCACTGTCGCGGCGTGTTCTACTGGGAGCCCCAGTGCCTGCCCGGCGGCTACAAGCTCGGTGCTTTCGACAGCCATGCCACCCCCACCGCCATCATGGACGGGTTCATAGAGGGTGACAGCAGTCGGTGAGCGCTACGCGGTTTATGCCGGCGTGGCCTATGTCGAGGAGGCCAGGCAGTACGCCCTCTTCGTGCAGTTCAACGACAACGTGGGGGTGTTCACGTGCCCCTCGCCCTACGGTAACTTCTCCAAGCACAACCAGATAGACATGACCAGCATCATAGGCACGCCCAACACCGGCGACCAGACCGTGTTCACCGACCCTGACACGGGCAAGTCGTACCTGTGCTACAGCTATCTCGCCAACACCGGCTACTGGGGCATCGGCCTCAAGGCCGGCGAGCGCTACGACCTGCGCTTCTACGTGAAGTCTTCCAACTACAAGGGCACCATCACCGCCCGGCTCACCGATGGCACGACGCATCAGTCGTTAGGCACGGCCACCTTTGCCCCGAAGTCGCTCAAGGGCTGGACGGAGCTCACCGCCACGCTGACCGCCGGCGGCACGGCCGCGAAGGGCGAGCTGCACTTGGAGTTCGACAAGGCGGGCACCGTGCTCGTCGACTATGTGTCGCTCTTCCCACAGGCCACCTTCAAGGGCCGCAAGAACGGCCAGCGTGCCGACGTGGCTCAGATGCTGGTCGACCTGCACCCGCGGTTCATGCGGTGGCCCGGCGGCTGCATCGTCGAGGGTGCCACCTATGAGAACCGCGTGAAGTGGAAGGAGACCCTCGGCGACCCCATGACGCGCCGCGGCGAGTGGGACCTCTGGGGCTACCGCGCCACCTGGGGCATGGGCTATCATGAGTTCCTGCAGTTCTGCGAAGACCTCCAGATGGATGCCATGTTCGTCAACAACGCCGGCATGTCGTGCTCAGTGCGCAACGGCGACTTCGTCAGCTCCGACGCCGACATGGAGGCCGTGGTGCAGGACTTCCGCGACGCCATCGACTACGCCTTAGGCGACCCTGCCCGCAACAAGTGGGCCAAGATGCGTGCCGACGCCGGCCACCCCAAGCCCTTCCCGCTGA
>CAMNJY010000055.1 GCA_946541745.1 uncultured Prevotellaceae bacterium | reverse complement strand
GTAGGGGTGGTTCTTGCGCACGTCGTTCTTCCAGCCTGAGGCACGTCCGGCAGGGCCGGTGACGGCATACGAGATGCAGTCTTCGAGCGACATCGGGCCGCACTGCTCCAGACGGTTGTGGGTGATGATGTTGTCGCCAAACACATCCATGTACTCCTGAATCGTCGGCCGCAGATACTTCACCAGGTCCTTGACGTTCCTGACAAAGTTGGGGTCGATGTCGGCCTGCAGGCCGCCTATCCTGTAGTAGTTCTGGATGAGTCGTCCGCCGGTGGTCTCCTCCATGATGTTAAGCACATGCTCGCGGTCGCGCATGCCGTAAAGGAAGGCCGTCAGGGCACCCAGGTCCTGAGCCACGCACGACGTGAACAGCAGGTGGCTGTCTAAACGTTGCAACTCGTCCATGATGGTGCGAATATACTGTATACGGTCGGTCAGCTCCACGCCCATGCCCTCTTCGATGACACCTACCAGCGCATGGCGGTGCTGCATGGCTCCCAGGTAGTTAAGTCGGTCGGTTAAAGCGAGGGTTTGGGGGTAGGTCATCTGCTCCCACATTTTCTCTATGCCACGGTGGATATAGCCGAAGTGGGGATAGATGCGCTTCACGGTCTCACCGTCGAGCACCGTCTGCAGACGGAGCACACCGTGGGTGGCAGGGTGCTGCGGGCCGATGTTGATGACGTAGTCGTCGTCGGTGAACAGCCGGTTCTGCTTCACCTGCAGGTTGCCCTCCTTGTCCAAATAGTACTCCAGGCCGTAGTTGGGCTCCACGTCGTCGTCCAGCGTGTAGCTGTCGTCAAACTTCCAGTCCTTGCGGAAGGGGTAGCCCTTGAAGTCGCTGCGCAGGAACAGGCGGCGCATGTCCTTATGGCCTAAGAACACGATGCCGTAGAAGTCGTAGACCTCACGCTCCAGCAGGTCGGCCACCCGCCATATCTCAGACACGGTGGGGATGTACGGTATCATCTGGCCGTCGGTCTCGCCGGTGCCGTTCGATGCTGTGCCGTCGCCGCAGACCTGCGTCCTGGCCAGCATCTTCACGCTGCAGCGCTCGTGGGTCTTGGTGCTCTCAAGTAAGTAGATACATCCAAGTCCTTCTTCGGCACCAAAGTCCTCGCCGACGATGGTGACGAGGTAGTCAAAACCCTTTTTCTCTTTCAAGTTCCGCATCTCCTGTGCGAACTTGTCAAACGGGAATGACAGAAATTCTAATTTCATACGGCAGCCTCCTCCTTTCTTGCTTGCTGCGACTCGGTCGCAGCCTTCATCTCTTCAGTAAACTCCTTGGGTACGTCGGTCACTACGATAGGCATTCCCGACGTTCCGTCGCCTACCCGTAGCCTTTCGCGGCGATGGTCGCCGAGCTTCTCACGGAATGTGAGCTCCTCGTTCGATACGCCCAGTTCGCGCTCGTCAGCGTTCTGCTTGTGGTTGGCACCGCCGAAGAATTTCTCGACCTTCACCTTGCGCTGCAGCTGCATCATGCCATACATGATAGCCTCTGGGCGCGGCGGACAGCCAGGGATGAACACATCTACGGGTACAATTTCCTCGATGCCCTTCACCACATGGTAGCTCGACTTGAAGGGGCCGCCTGAGATGGCACAGCCACCAACGGCCACCACGTACTTAGGCTCGGCCATCTGGTCGTAAAGACGTTTCAGCGCAGGAGCCATCTTATGGGTGATGGTGCCTGCGCACATGATGAGGTCGGCCTGGCGAGGGGAGTTACGCGTCACCTCGAAGCCGAAGCGGGCGAAGTCGTAGCGCGAACATCCACAGGCCATGAACTCAATGCCGCAGCACGATGTGGCAAACGTCAGTGACCACAGCGAGTTGGCACGGCCCCAGTTGATGAGCTGGTCTAAAGACCCCGTGACGACATTGAAACCACCCTCGTGCAACTCGTCGACAATCTTCTCCAACGACTCGTTGTCGTTCCACTCTTCGTAGGGAATCGACTTGATTTTCGGTTTCATTTCCATTCCAACGCTCCTTTCCGCCAGGCGTATGCCAAGCCCAGCACTAACACTACAAGGAAGAACCCGACGCTCAGCAGAGCCTGCACGCCGAAATCCTTCACCACGACTGCCCATGGATAGAGGAACAATGTTTCCACATCAAACATGAGGAACAAGATGGCGAAGAGGTAGAACCCTATGCTCACAGGAATCCAGGAGGTGCCCCGGGTGGGAATACCACTCTCGTAAGGCTCGCCTTTCACCTTTGCGTATGAGCGCGGACCTATCAGCTTAGCAACAACATAAGCTCCCGCCACCAATGTCACAGCCGTCAGCAAGACGGTAATTAACAAAGTGAAATTCATAAAGTTTTTATAATGTTATAACAATTGTGCTATTAAGCGAGTGCAAAGTTAATAAAAAAATCTCAATAAATGAGAATAAATGAGAATAAATATAGAAAAAATACAATATTAGTCCGGAATTAGGAAATTAATCACCTCCTGCTCTATGCAGACACGGAAGGGCCCGACGGGTGTTTTCATCAGTCGCCCGTCAATACCCACCAGTGCCCGCTTGGCCTCGTCGACGAAGACCTCCGCGGTGCGGAAGGGGTGGACGTTGCGGTGGTTCAGGAACCGGCCCGTGATGAGCAGCCACAGCCCCTCGATGAGCTGCACCACCTCGGGGTGGTAGACCACCGACACATCGAGCATGCCGTTATAGGGCACGGCGTTGGGCGTTTGTCCGTAGCCGGGGCCTGAGCCTATGCAGACTGTCATCACTTTGCGGTCAATCACATCGGCATTGATGCGCAGCTTCATCTTGTACTCCATGCGGTGGAACAGCATGACGAAGAGCGACGAGGCGAACGACAGGGTACGCGAGCCGAAGAGGCGGCGTGTCTGGCGGCGCAGGTTCATGATGTCGGCCGTCATGCCGATGTTCAGGCAGTTGAGGAAGTAGCGGTGACAACGTTCGCCCTTCTGGTTGGTGTAGCGTATGCAGCCCAGATCTATCTTGCGCACGCGGCGTTTCACGAGCCAGCCTACCGTCTGCTCTATACGGTCTTCGTCAAAGTCCCAGAAACGTGCAAAGTCGTTCATCACCCCGTTGGGTATCACGCCGATGGCAATGTCTTCGCGCACCTGTTTTTCTTCTTTCATCAGACAGTTCACGGCGTCGTTCAGCGCCGAGTCGCCGCCCACGATGACAATAGTTTTGTAGCCGTTGCTGATGAGCATCGTCAACAGTCGTTCCACAGAATCAGCGGTCTCGCTCTGCACCATGTCGAATGCCACGCCGTACTCTTTAAGCACAGTCTCTATCTTCTCCCATCGCTTCTGCTTGTTGCCGAAGCCCGTCTTCGGGCAGTAAAGTATGCCCCATCGTAATTTGCTGTCAGACAATTTGTTTCTGTTATTTATTCAACAATTCATTTATTCTTAGTATCTCAGCGACTTTCTCCTCCATCGTCAGTGTAGCGTCAATCCAGTGGATAGTAAAGCCGCGCCGCTCCATGCCCCTGAACCACGTCATCTGCCGCTTGGCAAACTGGTGGATGGCTATTTCCAGGCGTGTCAGCATCTCGTCGTAGGCCAGCTGTCCAGTGACGTACTCCGTCACGTACTTGTATTCCAGGCCGTAGTATATGAGGTCTTCGGCCTTGATGCCGCTGTCAAGCAGTTTCCTTACTTCGTCCACCATGCCCTCATCCAAACGGGCCTTGAGCCGGCGCGTGATTTTCTGTCTGCGCAACTCGCGGTCGATGCTGACACCAATGAGGACCGACTCCACGGGCGGCAGTTCGCGCAGAGGCATCGGGTGTTCCATGTTGTAGGTCTCTATCTCGATGGCTCTGATGGCTCGTTGGACAGAGTCCACGTCAGTCTTGTTGTGCATGTGCGAACCGTTACGCTGTTTAAGCTCCGCCAACGTCTGTGTCAGTTCGTCTAAGTTCCGTCCTTCCAGCCGGGCGCGCAGTTCGGGGTTTTGCGGTACGGGCGACAGTTTGTAGCCTTTCAGCACCGCCTCAATGTAGAGTCCGGTGCCGCCACAGAGTATCGGCAGTGCGCCCCTTCGGCGTATGTCCTGGTAGCAGTCGTAGAAGTCTTGCTGATACTGAAACAGGTTGTACTTCGTGCCCGGCTCGCAGATGTCTATCAGGTGGCAGGCTATCTGTTGCCCATCCACCACGTAGTCGGCCAAGTCTTTCCCCGTTCCAATGTCCATGTGCCGGTACACCTGTCTTGAGTCAGCAGAAATGACCTCCCCCCCGGTGGCTGCCGCTAAGTGCGCCGCTATCGGTGTCTTACCCGAGGCTGTGGGTCCCAGTATGGTTATCATTTTCTGCATAGTCTTCCTTTTATGAAATGACTTTATAGCGTGCAAACTTCAGCAGCAGCTGCTTGGTTCCGGCATTCTTGAAGGCGACGGTAGCCTTTTGGTTTTCGCCGCTCCCTTCTATTCTGGTCACTGTGCCTATGCCGAATCGCTGATGCTCTATGGTGCAACCCTCGCGCAGCTGACCGCTGGTCTCTCCTGCCGTTGACGGCACTGGGGCGGGCGGCGGTGTTGAGGGTCTTGAGGGCTTGAACCTGGGCATGGCATCGGCCTTGAACTGTGTAGCCACGGGCCTGGGGTTCTGCACCCAGTCGCGGCCCCGGCTTGAGGTTTGCGTGTAACCGCGGGTGTAGCGACTGTCATCACTGCCGTTCTCCGACAACACGCGAATGAGCTGCGGGTCGAAATCCTTGATAAAGCGCGAGGGGGTGTCGTACTCCATGCGGCCATAACGGAACCTGTTCTGTGCACAGGTCAGTATGCAGTGCTTCTCGGCGCGTGTCACGGCTACATAGAGCAGTCGCCGTTCCTCCTCCAGTTCGCGCATGCTGTTTGTACACAGGGGCGACGGGAAGATGTTCTCCTCCAGTCCCACGACAAACACGGTAGGGAACTCGAGGCCCTTGGCCGCGTGGATGGTCATGAGCGTCACTTTGTTGTTGTCCTCGCCGTTGTCGCTGTCCAGGTCGGTCAGCAGGGCTACCTCCTGCAAGAAGTCTGGCAGGTAGACCTGGTTGCCCAGGTCCTCTTCGCGTCTGCTTTCCACAAAGTCCTGTACACCGCCTAAGAACTCTTCCAGGTTCTCCTGGCGTGATATGTCTTCAGGGTTGCGCCCTCTGTAGATGTCGCGACTGATGCCGCTGCTCATGATGATGTCGTGGCCCAGGGCGTAGGCATCGTCGGTCAGCAACCGTTGTCGCCATGCCTCCACCAGTTCCTTGAAGGCGGCAAGCTTGGTCATGGTGCCCTTGCTGACGTCGAGCGGGAAGAGTCCGGGCTCGGCAATGATGCGCCATAGACTGACACCATAGTCGTTGGCAGCGCGTATGATTTTGTCCACCGTGGTGCCGCCGATACCACGGGTGGGGTAGTTGATGATGCGCTTGAAGGCTTCCTCGTCGTCGGGATTGGCAACGAGTCTGAAGTAGGCAATGACGTCTTTTATCTCCTTGCGCTGGTAGAACGACAGTCCGCCGTAGATGCGGTAGGGTATGTTGTCCTTGCGCATCTGTTCCTCGAAAGAACGGCTCTGTGAGTTGGTGCGGTACAGGATGGCGAAGTCGCTGTATTCGCAGTGGTCCTCCCGGCGTATGCGCTTGATGTCCTGACACACTATCATCGCCTCCTCTTTGTCCGAGTAGGCAGGCTTCAGCGTCAGCCGTTCTCCCTCCTCGTTGCGGCTGTAAACGTCCTTGGGTATCTGGCGCTCGTTCTTGCTTATCAGTGAGTTAGCGGCCTGGACGATAAGCTGTGTAGAGCGGTAGTTCTGCTCCAGCTTAAAGAGCTTGGCATCGTTGTATGACTGTCTGAAGTTGAGTATGTTGTCGATGTTAGCTCCACGAAAACTGTAGATGCTCTGCGCGTCGTCGCCAACCACGCAGACACGCTGGCGCTCCTGTGTCAGCTGCAGCACAATGGCCTGCTGGGCGAAATTCGTGTCCTGATATTCGTCGACCAACACGAAGTGGAACTTCTCGACATATTTCTGGCGCACGTCCTCATGGTTCAGCAGCAATACGTAGGTCTGCACCAGCAGGTCGTCAAAATCCATGGCATTAGCCTGCCGGCACCGCTCCGCGTACCTTGTATATATATGAGTTATCTGCGGACGCTTGCTGGCGGCGTCGTCCTTTGCCCAGGCGGTCTCGCCGTAGTGCCCGGCCAGTATCAGGTGGTTCTTGGCCATCGATATGCGGTCGGCCACCGATGCCGGCTTGTAGATTTTGTCGTCCAGCCCCATCTCCTTGATGATGGTTTTCACCAGCGAGCGGGCGTCGGCCTGGTCATAGATGGTAAAGTTGGAGTTGAAGCCAATCTTGTCGGCTTCGGCCCGCAGTATGCGTGAGAATACCGAGTGGAATGTCCCCATCTGCAGGTATCTGGCGCGCTCCTGTCCTACCAGCCGTCCTATGCGCTCCTTCATCTCGCGCGCTGCCTTGTTGGTGAATGTGAGCGCCAATATCTGCCATGGAGCCAGCCCGTGCTCCAGCAGCCATGCTATTTTGTAGGTCAGCACGCGCGTCTTGCCCGACCCGGCCCCGGCGATGACCAGCGACGGTCCGTCGCAGTAGACCACCGCTTCGCGCTGGCTCTCGTTGAGTTCTGAAAGGAGTGTCGTTTCGTTCATGGGTGCAAAGTTAGGCATTTTTCCCGACATAGCGAAAAGAATTGTCTAAATAACGCCTTTTTTACTGGTCGGGATTCTCCATATAGCCCTGATATTCGCTGTCGAGTCCCGACATGACGCTGTCGTAAGCCTGCCGGAGCGTGGCCGTGACATTCTCGCTGCCTTGTCCTACCGGGTATATAGGCTGGTGAATGGTAAGCCGCAGTGGATGCCAGCTTATGAACCGCCAGTCACGCATACGCGGCAGCACGTTGAAGGAGCCGTTGATGGTGAGTGGCACCACGGGCAGCTGCAGTTCGTCGGCCAGTGCGAAGGCCCCTTTCCTGAATACACCCATGTGGCCGGTGAACGTCCGTGCCCCCTCTGGAAACACCGTGACGGAGTAGCCCTCCCGCAGTATGTTGCGTGCGTCTTCATACGTCTTCTTAATCTTGCTGACGCCTCGCTTGTCGACCATAATCTGGTGCGACTTGCGGCAGGCGTAGCCCACGAAGGGTATCTTGTTGATCTGGTGTTTCATCATCCACTTGAAGTTGCGCCCCAGGTAGCCATAGATGAGAAAGATGTCGAAGGCTCCCTGATGGTTGGCTACGAAGACGTATGACTGGTCACGCTCCAGGTGCTCGCGCCCTTCCACCTTGACGGGTAGCAACAGTGTGCGCAGTATGACCTTTGCCCACCAGCGTCCGGGGTAATATCCCCAGAAGTGTCCATTGCCCAGCGTACAGCCTATGCCGACCTCGATGGCGGTGATGATAGTGGCAATGACAACTACGGGCACGCCTACCAGCAACTGATAGATGCAATATAAGATATGTAGTAAGTTTCTCATTTTCTTAATCTTAGAGTGATGACAGTAATTTCAGGCGATGTGCCAAAGCGTATGGGAATGACCCCGCCAAGCCCTTTCGAAACGTACATAGCCCGGTCGCCGGCATAGTACATGCCGCCCCACTCACGGTAACGGATCATGGCAGGCGACAGTCCGAGCACCTCCAACTGGCCGCCGTGGGTGTGGCCGCTAAGGGTCAGCTGGCAGTGGGAGTGTGGCAGTATCTTTCGCCGCCACGACGTGGGGTCGTGCTCCAGCATGACGACAAAGGTCCTGCGGCTCAGTCCCTCCAGGGCCTCCTGTATTTTTCCCTTCTGGGGGAACCGCCCCTCGCCGTCGTTCTCCATTCCTGCTATAAAGATGCTGGCAGAGTCGCGGCGTATGCGCCGCCAGCTGTTGGTCAGCAGATGCCACCCCATCTCATACTGGGCACTGACGGTACGGCCCATGTCTGCCGTTTTGTCAAACGACGAGCGGTCGGAATATTCGGTATAGTCATGATTGCCGAGTACGGAGATGATGCCGTCAGGGGCTTTCAGCCGGCTCAGCTGTTGGCGGTGCGCCTCAATCTCGTCGGGCACCTTGTTCTGCAGGTCGCCGGTAAAGACTATGAGGTCGGCCTGCTGGGCGTTGATGGTGTCAACGGCCCGTCTGAGGATGTCTTCACGCCATCCCGTGTAGGTGCCTACATGGGCATCGCTGAACTGCAGGATGCGGTAGCCGTCGAAGGCTGGCGGCAGGTCGGCCGAAGCATATTCCACATGGCGCACCTCTATGCGGCCGAAACCAACGAGTGTGCCATATAGCAGCACATACCAGCCGGCACCCACCAGCAGCAGTCCGAGCCATCGCCAAAGCGGCCGGCGCAGGCGTCGCCAGAGCAGACGCAACCCACACGACAGCAGGACCATCAGCGTCACGAGTGCCCATACATAGGTATCCGGCGAGAAGAGTATCATCAGCATTGTTGGGTTCATAAGTTTCCTCCTAAGAATTTACGCATTATTTCCAACGGCACGCCCCTTCGTCGTGCGTAGTCGGCAAGTTGGTCGCCGCCTATCTTGCCCACATTGAAGTACCGGGCTTTCGGGTGTGCCATCATCAGTCCGCTGACGCTGGCATGGGGTTTCATGGCGCCATTCTCCGTTAGCCTGATGCCTATCTGGCTCATGCCGATGAGCTGGTCAATCACAAAGTTCAGACTGGTGTCGGGCAGCGAGGGGTAGCCCACTGCCGGGCGCAGGCCTTGCCACCGTTCGGCCATCAGGTCGGCCATGCTGAGCAGCTCGTCAGGCGCATACCCCCAGTATTGCCGCCTTACCTCCTGGTGCAGGCGCTCCGTGGCAGCCTCTGCCAGCCGGTCGGCCAGCAGTTGCATCATCATCTTCTCGTAGGGGTCGCCGTCGAAGTCAGTCTCCATGCCGGCATCTACCGTCGCGGCAAAAAGACCTATCTGGCTGAGTGGTGAACCCTTTGTGACGTTATGCAGAGGGGTAATGAAGTCAGCCAGACAGAGATAGTCGCTGCCCTGCTGCTGTTGGCGCAGGCAGGGTATCCGTCCTTGGTCCCGGCTTGTCGGGTCGCCGACCACGATGTCGTCGCCGTCGCTATAAGCGTCCATCAGTCGGAAAAGGGCGTAGGTACGGTAGTGGCTGGCATGTTGTCGCAGCCGTTCTTCGGCTTCAGCCCTGAGGTGTTGGCGGTCGTGCACTGTCATCCCGTTTCCTCCCCATGCGTGGAAAAAGTAAATCCAGTTGATGTAGGGAGCCACTTCGTCTATGGTATATTCGGCTTTCAACGTTCAAAACTGACAGGTTCGCCTATGTAGGTGTCGTCCACATGGCCGTTATGGAAAACGGTATGGCCGTTACAGAGTGTGCGCTCCACCTTCCACAGGTAGGTGTGCCCCTCCATGGGGCTCCACCCGCACTTGCTCAGTATGCAGGACCGGGTCACCGTCCACGCCCTGCCAGGCCTCACGATGACAAGGTCGGCACGGTAGCCTGGCCGCAGGAATCCCCGGCGGCCGACATTGAACAGCCGGGCCGGCTGGTGGGCCATGAGTGCCACCAGCCGCTCCATGGAGAGTACGCCGTGGTCAACCATCTCGAGCATGGTCAGCAGTGAGAACTGCACCATCGGCATGCCGCTGGCAGCCTTCACGCATCCGCCTTCCTTCTGGGACAGCAGATGTGGGGCGTGGTCGGTAGCCACCACGCTGATGCGCCCGTCGCTGAGAGCTGCCTGAAGCGCCTCGCGGTCGCGCTCGGTCTTGATGGCGGGGTTGCACTTGATACGTGTGCCGTACAGGGGGTAGTCACGGTCGCAGAAATAAAGGTGACTGACCGTCGCCTCAGCGGTAATCAGAGGCAACTGCTGGCCGGCGGGCTTGTCAAAGAGTTCCAGTTCGCGTGCCGTCGTGACATGGGCCACATGCAGCCGGGCATGGTACTTGGCGGCCAGCTCTACAGCCAGCTTTGTGCTTTGGTAGCAAGCCTCTTCGCTGCGTATCTCGGGGTGGTGTACCACGTCCGGGTCGTCGCCACACCGCTGGCATACCATCTCCAAGTTGCGGTTGATGATGGTTGTGTCCTCGCAGTGGGCCATGACGGGTATGGGAGCCGTTGCGAAGATGTGCTCCAGGGCCTCACGCCGGTCAACGAGCATGTTGCCGGTCGACGAGCCCATGAAGAGCTTGATGCCGGGTATGCGGCGGGTGTCTATCTGGCTGAACAGCGGCCAGTTGTCGTTGGTGGCTCCAAAGAAGAAACTATAGTTGACGTGGCTCTTTGCCGCCGCCCGGCTGAACTTGTCGTCCAGGGCCTCTATGGTCGTGGTCTGCGGCACGGTGTTGGGCATGTCGAAATAGGTGGTGACGCCCCCGGCCGCAGCCGCTTTCGACTCAGTGTCGATGTCGGCCTTGGCCGTCAGTCCAGGCTCACGGAAGTGTACGTGGTCGTCGATGAGGCCCGGCAAAACGAAGCACCCCGTTGCGTCAATCGTTTCGTCGAAAGATGCATCGGGGAGCTTAGAGCCTGGTGTGATGGTCAGTATATCCTTGTCTTCGATGACTATAGAGCCGTCGAAGGTAGAGCCTTCGTTGACGATGGTACCGCCCTTAATCAGTGTTGTCATCGCTCTGGGGTACGTTGGTGAGTGATGGTAGTTGCGAGGCTACGCTGTCGCCCTCGGCTTTCCCGTCAGTGGGGTAGGGGGCGGCGGCACTGTTGCCGCTGTCGGGCTGAGCCACGTCGTGCATGCCCGTCTGCCGGGCCTGGTTCTCGGTGGCCGCCTGGTAGTAGTCTCTCACGTAGGGGTCGTTCTTGAACTTGCTGGTAGCCTTGCTCATGATGTCTTCTATCTGCGGGGTCAGTACGGGATAGCGAAACCCGCTGGTAATCATCATGAACACCCCCGGACCCAGTACGTTGTCAAAGTTGTCGACAATGAAGTTGGTCACCAGGCTGTCCTCCTTGCGGGCTATCTCGGCCGCTTCGGTGTTGAGCTGGCTGTTGATGAGGTTCTCGTCGATGCCTTCCAGCAACATCTGGCTCTGCTTGTGCGACAGCTCCGCCATCTGGTTGCCCAGCTGGTTGTGCAGATCTATGAACTCATACAGCTTGTCGTTGAGCGGGGTGCCGCCGACTGATTGCGACGCATTGTCAATCTTGATGCTGATTTCGCCCTTCTCGAGTACCATCGGCATGATGCTCTCGTCGTCCATGAAGAGGTTGGCCATGCGGACGGTGTCCAGTAGTCCGGCAAAGCGGAACTGTCCGTGGACGACCTCGCAGGAGTCAATGTTCTTCAGTTCGTTGTCCTTGACGGTTTTCAGGTAGAGTTTACTGCCGTCAAGTGCCGACACCGACGAGGAGCCTTGCACCGAATAACTCTCGGCGCACGACAGCAGGAAACATACTATTACCAATGCGTAAATGTCTTTTTTCATATATCTGCTTTTACAATACGCTGCAAATGTACAACGTTATATTGAAGTACGAAAAAAAATTTGCGCAATTTAAAACAACAAGGTAAACTTTTATAGTTTTTTTGCCTCTTTCTCCAGTTCATTGCCTATTCTGTGGGTTGTATAGAGCTGCAGGATGGCCGCCGTGAGCAGTGTGAGCACCCATTTCTGGTAGACGTACTGCAGGTAGGTGATGTGGTCCAGGTGGAACGCATTGCCCTGGCTGGCGAACATCAGCAGGGCCGACACCAGGAAGAGCACGTCGCTCAGCAGCACGATGCGCCTGAGGCGGCGTATGACGAAGTTGCTGCCTTCATAGCGCTGTAGCATCTGCATGGTGGTAAACCCCACGGCACCGGCGGCAAAGACGTATGGCGCCGCCCACCACTGCAGCAGGCTGGCACCAGCTCCCACCACCATGAGCAAGGCTCCTGTGAGGAAGATGGCGTTCTCTACTTTACTCAGCTGTCTCATGGTCGTTGACGATGGAGTGGGGGTCACGGGGGTCGTCGCTCAGCACAAAGATGTCCTCGTCGTCGTGCTTCATGAAGTAGCGTTCACGGGCTATGCGCTCCATGGCCTTGGGGTTGCGGTTCAGTTCGCGTATCTGCCGCATGTCGTTCTCATAGCGGGCGGTGTATTCATCTATCTCGTCGCTCAGTTCCCCTATGTGGTTCGTATAGCGTAGATGGGCCAGCAGGCTGTTTTCGCCTACAAAGACTACCAGCACGATGCCCGTTACCACGATGGCAATGTATTTTACAACGGGCAGGGCGCACACTCTCAGCACCGCTGCCGTCACATTTCTCAAGATCTTCATATTTTTCTCACTCAGTTCTCAGTATTCAATTTTCAGTCTTTAATTTTCATTTTTCAATTTTCAATCTCCTCATGCCAGCACCAGTCCGAAGACCTCGCGCAGTTTCTCCACCGAGGGGTTCTGGCGGCTCATCTCTTCAAACTGTTCGCGCCGCGACAGTATTTTGACGTGTTCGCGGTTCTCGTCCACATTGATGGCCAGTTCGATGTGGCTGTTGTGCAGATAGAGTTTCAGCGTGTTGACAATGCTTCCGCGTATTTTCTCCATCTCGGCCTTTATCAGTTCGTTGCCCACCACCACCTCCACCTTCGGCATGTCTTTGATGACGGGTGTCATGTTCTTCATGCGCATGGCAATACCCACTAACCGTTGCGGCATGCGGTTGCACATCGACATCCACTGCAGTTCCAGGTCGTCCTGACTGAACGTGTCGTTCTCTTCCTTCTGCGTAGCGGCCTCTGAGCCTGGGGTGCCGGGCAGTATGTTCATCTTCTTAGGCTTCGACATCTGCCGCAGATTGTTCCACGACATGCCTATGGCTCCTACCTTCAGCTTAGGCTGGACGGCGGCCGGTGTTGGCGTTGCTGCCGGTGTAGCCGGCGTCTCTTGATGCTCCTTAGCAGCAGCGGCTACCTGCGGGGCCGCTTTCTCCGGCTGCGTGGGCTGCATCAGTTTCTTAAACAGGGATTTCAGTCGTCTGGGCCTACGCCCACTGCCCTGGCCTTCGTCCTGCGGCTGGGTAATCTGGGCCACCTCAATCAGTGTCAGTTCCACCAGCAGGCGCTTGTTGCTCGACTGGCGGTAGTTGATGTCGCACTGGTTCATCAGCTGCAGGGCCTTATATAAAAAAGGTATAGGGCACTTTACGGCCTGCTCCTGGTAGCGTTGGCGCTGCTGCTGGCTGACCTCGAGCAGCGGCAGCGTCTGGGCGTCGCGGGCCATGAGCACGTTGCGCACGTGGCGGGCCAGCCCCTGTATCAGCAGGCCTGCGTCGAAGCCCTTGTTGATGACGTCGTTCAGCAGCACCATCACCTCGCTCACCTTGTTGGCCAGACTGTAGTCTACCAGGCGGAAGTAGTATTCAGAGTCGAGCACGTTCAGGTCTTCTATCACCTTCTGGTAGGTGATGTTGCCCTGACAGAACGACGCTGCCTGGTCGAATATCGACAGGGCGTCGCGCATGCCGCCGTCGGCCTTTTCGGCGATGACGGCCAGTGCCTGCTCCTCATACTGTATGCCCTCCTTCTCGGCCACGTGCTTCAGGTGGGCCACGGTGTTGGCCACCGTCATGCGCTCAAAGTCGTAAATCTGGCACCGGCTCAGGATGGTGGGCAGTATCTTGTGCTTCTCGGTGGTGGCCAGTATGAAGATGACGTGCTGGGGCGGTTCTTCCAGCGTTTTCAGGAAGGCGTTGAAGGCGGCGGTGGAAAGCATGTGTACCTCGTCGATGATAAACACCTTGTAGCGCCCTAACTGTGGCGGTATGCGGGTCTGCTCCATCAGCGTCTTGATGTGCTCCACCGAGTTGTTCGACGCGGCGTCGAGCTCAAAGATGTTCAGTGAGCGTTGCTCGTTGAACGACTGGCACGACTCGCACTCGTTGCAGGCCTCGCCGTCGCTGGTAGGGTTCTGGCAGTTGATGGCCTTGGCAAAGATGCGGGCACAGGTGGTCTTGCCCACCCCGCGCGGTCCGCAGAACAGGTAGGCGTGGGCCAGTTTGCCGGTTTTGACGGCGTTCTTCAGCGTCGTCGTCAGGGCCTGCTGTCCCACCACCGTGTCGAACGACATTGGGCGGTATTTCCGTGCCGAAACGATATATTCATCCATTTCTATGATAGTTGTGATTGAGTTTTCAGTAGAGGAAGCCCAGCAGCCAGAGCGGTATCTGGTTGTCCTTGCCTACCTCCGTGTTGTAGCGGGCATAGATGACGTCCTGGGAGTATCGCTGCTTGCCGCGGCTCTCAGCATCGCAGATGCGGAACTTCAGCTTGCCGTCAACCAAGTAGTGGGCGTCGCGCCCCGACTGGTTCACCTTGTGGTCCTTCCACAGTGAGTTGACGAAGAAGGTCTCCATGGCCGTCTGCTTGTCCACGTGGATGGGGTAGATGGCGTAGAGCAGGTTGGAGTTGTGCAGCATCACCTTGGTGGGCTTCTTGGGGAAGTCCTCGCCCACGGGGTATATCATGTTCAGCAGCCGTGCGTCGGTCAGATACTTGATGTAGTTCATCACCGTGGCCCGGCTGGTCTCTATGTCGTTGGCCAGTTTGCTCACGTTGGGAGCCTTGGGACCCTCTTCGGCCAGCTGATAGAACAGCTTCTTGATCTTGGTCAGATATTTCAGCTCTATCTGCTTGATGAGCAGTATGTCCACCTCGGTCATCATGTTCATGGTCTTCAGCAGGTTCTCCGAGAAATTGC
>CAMNJY010000054.1 GCA_946541745.1 uncultured Prevotellaceae bacterium | reverse complement strand
TGGTGATGGTGCGTCCATCGGCCAGTTGAAGGGTTTTTGTAATTACGTTCATCTTTGATTAAAAAAACATCTCTAAATAAAAAAATAGTGCGCATAGGCGCTAAAACTGTGCAAAGGTACATATTATAATATGAATAAACGAATAATCGGCAAATATTTTTCGTTTTTTATGAATTTTGTGCTACCTTTGCATGCGAAAACGTGATAGAGATATGAAAAAGACATCAAGAATCATCATAGCAGGCGCTCTGGCCGTGGTGCTAAGTGCCTGTAGTGGCAACAAGTTTCATGTAGAAGGCGAAGTGACCGGCGCTGCCGACTCGGTGCTCTATTTTGAGAATGTAGGCTTGAACGGCATAGAGGTGCTGGACTCCGTGCAGCTTGACGGTGACGGTCATTTCTCGTTCAGCGGCGCGGGTAGCGATGCTCCTGAGTTTTACCGTCTGCGCATTTACGACCAGATAGTGAACGTGGCCATCGACTCTACCGAGACGGTGACCGTCAAGGCTCAGTATCCGCAGATGTCGACACAGTACGAGGTGAGCGGTTCTGCCGACAACGAGAAGATCAAGGAGCTGGCCGTGAAGCAGATAGGCCTGCTTTCAAAGGCCATGGAGATAGAGCGCAACCGCTCCCTGCCACCCAACGTCATCAACGACTCGCTGCAGCGCATGGTGCAGAGCTACAAGGAGGCGGTGAAGCGTGACTACATCTTCAAGGAGCCTTACAAGAGCTATGCCTATTTTGCCCTGTTCCAGACGCTGGGCCCCTGGCTGATATTCGACCCTAAGAACAATGCCGACGACGTCAAGGTGTTTGCCGCCGTGGCTACCAGTTGGGACACCTTCTACCCCGGTGCGCTCCGTGGCGAGAACCTGCACAACATAGCCATTGAGGGCATGAAGAACGTGCGCATCATGGCCGCCAAGCAGGAGGCGCAGGCCCTGGACGAGAGCAAGGTGGTAGAGTCGGGCGTCATCGAGGTAGAGTTGACCGACAACCACGGCGAGCGTCGCCGCCTGACCGACCTGAAGGGCAAGGTGGTGCTGTTGGACTTCCACCTGTTCGGCCTTGAAGACTCGCCGAAGCGTATCCTAATGTTGCGCGAATACTACAACAAGTACCACTCCCAGGGCCTGGAGATTTACCAGGTGTCGCTCGACCAGGACGAGCATTTCTGGAAGCAGATGACGGCTGCCCTGCCTTGGATTTGTGTCCGCGACGGCGAGGGGCTGCAGTCACGGCTGCTGGCTTTCTACAACGTTCCCACACTGCCCGAGTTTTTCCTGATTGACCGTCAGAACAACCTTGTAAAGCGCTCGAGCCAGATGAAGGACCTTGACGCCGAAATCAGGAAGCTGCTGTAGTGGTCAAAGGTCATTAGCCTTCTGCCTCATAGGCAACACATGTGCGTAGGATGGCTATCAAAATTATAGCCTGCCCCCACTGCCCGCACTGCCAAGCAATAAAAGATGAGAGATGGCAGAGGCAGGGCAGTGGGGGCAGGCTGTTTGTTTCCCTTCTTTTAGATGATACAAATAAGAAAGCGATGAAAGGGAGTGCGTTTGCTACAAAAGGGAGTCCCTTTCACTCAAAAGGGACTCCCTTTTGGAAAATCCAAGGCCTGGATTTTTACAGGCGGGTAAGTTCAGCTATTCATTGCAGTAGAAGTCGGTCAGACGGACGATGGCCCTCGCGCAGACGGGGCAGAAGTCTGGCGACTCATTGGTGCGCATGCGGCAGTCGGGCGACGGCCTGTAAACCCCCTTCGACTGGTTGCCGCCGCCCTCGTAGAGTCCCACCCGCCCGGTAGGGTCGGGCAGCATGTCGGCCCACTTCTGCCGGAAATCCACCTTCGTCGTGAGGTTAGGCTCCCACGGCTCCGTGTCGGCCGGATAGGCCTCGCCGTAGTTCTCGTCGTAGAAGTACTCGTCGCCCAGTCCTGCATAGCTGTGCCCGAACTCATGGACGAGCACCTGGCTGAAGGTGGCGTTGTCACTGGTGGTTACCAGCAGCTGGTTGTAGATGCCACCGCCGCCGTAGACATCGGTGTTGACCAGAACGATGACGTGCTCAAAGGGCACGCCGCTGAGCACGTCGTAGAGGCGGTGTATGTCCTGGGTCATGAGGTATCGGTCGCTGTAGAACGTGTCGTAGTGTGTGGCCGCCGGCGTCCTGTTCCACACGCCCTTCCTCGGCACGCTGGGGCCAGTGCTCTCAGAGGCCGGTGCCACGGCCACGACGTTGAACCGGTTTTTCAGCGACGTGAACGGCTCGTGGGCAAAGAGTGCGCCGACGGCCCTCTGGCAGTCGGCATAGAATTTCGTCCGTTCCTGCTCTGTGTAGCCTTCGGCCACGATGGCCAGGTCGATGCGGCGTGCCACGTCGGCCGTGCTGTCCGGTTTCCACACGTAGAGCCAGGGCACGTCGGCCGGGCCTTTGAGCCGGCGTATCAGTATGTCGGCCGGGTCCACGGTGTGCGTCATCCGTCCCACGATGCGGTTGTGGCTGTCGGTCAGTGTGACGGTGATGTCCGCCTTGCGGCGCGGCATGGGCACGTTGTAGCTCGTCTCGAAGGCCTTTTGCACGCGGGTGGCCTCCTCGGTCTCCTGCCACTCCTGGAAGAGTGTTGAGAAGGTGTGAACGTAGAGCGTCCGGCCCGTCTCGTGGTCTTTCACAGTGAGCTGGCCGTTGCCCCTGAGCATCGTCTCGTCCATGTGTGAGCGGCGCCCGGCCCAGGGGGTGGTGGCGTAGGCCTGCTCGAAGAAGATGTACTGTGAGTGGTTGTCGCCGCCAAAGATATAGTCAAGCCTGAGGGTGCGGTCGTCGAACCACTCGTTGAAGTCTACGGCTCCTGCCGTCAGGCTCAGCAGGGCTGTTGTGATCAAGGTCAGAAACTGTTTCATATTCATTTATTCCAGGAAGAAAAGACTGACGCCAACGACCGAGACGACAGCCCCGGCCACCGTACGCCACGTGACGGGCTGGCGGAAAAGCCAATAGGATGGCAGTATGATGATGATGGGCGTCATGGCCATCAGCGTAGAGGCCACTCCCGCCGCCGTGTACTGGACGGCCATCAGCGAGAAGCCCACCCCTACAAAGGGTCCGAAGACGGTGGTGGCCGTGGCTACGGCCATGCCGCGTGCGTCGTGCAGGGCGTGGCGCAGGGGTGCCGTCCCCTGGCGCCACAGCAGCAGCACGGCGAATCCCGCCACGCCGGCCACGCAGCGGAAGAAGTTGGCGCCAAAGGGTATCATCCACTCCGGCAGGGCGTCGGTCTGATAGCAGTCCATGCCCACCTTGCTGAGCACCAGTCCCACGCCCTGGCAGACGGCAGCCCCTATGGCAAAGAGCACGCCGCCAAGCGGCAGTCGCAGCGACACATGGCGGTGTCGGTGGCCGTCGCCGGTACGTCCCAGCACCGACATGCCTATGCCCGCCAGTGTTACCAGCATGGCCACGATGCTCATGGGCGTCATCCTCTGGCCCAGGGCTATCCACGCCGTGACGGCCGCCGCCAGGGGCGCCAGCGTCATGAAGAGCTGTCCGTAGCGCGAGCCTATAATGATGTAGCACTGAAACAGGCAGTAGTCGCCAACGACATAGCCCACCACGCCCGACAGCAACAGCCACAGACAGGCCTCCGTCGTGGCGCCGGCCGGCAGCGGCGAGCCGGTGACCACCCAGAACATGACGGCACCGAAAAGCAGGGCCAGCCCCAGTCGCAGCACGTTGAGCGTGAGGTTGCCCAGCCGCTTGCTGCCAAGTTCACTGAGCAGGGCTGTGGCCGTCCATGAGAAGGCCACGCCAATGGATATGAGTTCGCCAAGATAAGCCATGGTGGGTGCAGGTCAGACGGCTGGGTTCAGGTAGTTGACGATGAGGTTGCGGCCATACTGCCGGTGGCTGTAGGCCGTGGCCCCGGCCGGCAGCCCGGGGGCACGGGTACCGTCATCGACGGTCAGCTCCAGGTTGGTCTCCACCCTCAGCTCGTCCCATAGGCCGTCTCTCAGAAACGACTCCAGCGTCAGGGCCCCGCCCTCGACGATGAGCGACTGCACGCCGTGGGCATGGAGGCTCTCCAGGTTGAGCGGATGCTGATGGTCGACCACCAGCCGCCTGGGCGACGGGCCCTGCCAGTGGCGCACGGTGAGCAGCGGGTGGTCGCGCTCGGCGGTGACGCGCCCTACGAGGATGGCGTCCTCCTCGGCCCTCAGCTTGTGGGCCAGCATCTGGGTGAAGTCGCTCGAAATGGCTATCTGGCGGTAGTGGTCGTCCATGAATCCGTTGGCCGTCTGTGCCCATTTCAGCAGGATGTAGGGCCTGTGCAGGCGGTGGAAGGTGAGAAAGCGTCGGTTCAGCCACCGGCACTCCTTCTCGAGCACGCCCACGGTGACGTCGATGCCGGCCTCCTGCAGCCGTCGTATGCCGCGTCCCCTGACCTGTGCGAAGTCGTCCAGGCAGCCCACCACCACCCGCCTGACGCCGCGGCTGACGATGAGGTCGGCGCAGGGCGGCGTCTTGCCGTAGTGGGAGCACGGCTCCAGGCTGACATACAGCGTGGCCTGCGGCAGCAGGGCCTCGTCGGCGGCACTGACCGAGGCGAAGGCGTTGACCTCGGCATGGCCCTCGCCGCAGCGCACGTGGTAGCCCTCGCCGATGATGCGCCCGCCGTCACTCACAATGACTGCGCCCACCATGGGGTTGGGGCGGGCGTTACGGCGCCCGCAGCGTGCCAGTTGCAGGCACCGTCTCATGTATTTCTCGTCTTCCTTCATGATGGTCATGAGCGTCATGTTTTTTGCAATAAAACTTCTTCTATATAACTAATAGTTATTATCACTGTCTGCCTGGTAACGCGGGCGCCCTCGCCCGCCACAGATGCGGGCGAGGGTGCCCGCGCTACCAGTGTCGGCTGCAAAGTTACGAAAAGTCGGCCTCAAAACAAAAGAAATCATTCTTTTTTTGCCCCAGACAGAGATTTCGCGTGTTTTAGTTATATTTTTTGTGACAAATTCAGATAATTGTTGTAACTTTGCAGCCGACACCGGCAACGCGGGCACCCTCGCCCGCCACAGATGCGGGCGAGGACACCCGCGTTACCTGGCAGACAGTGACAATAGCTATCAGTTATATACAAGAAGAAACGTTGACGCGAAAAAAGATGAAGACCACGAGCAGAAGACGGGCTATAAGCGCCATCATCGCCGGCTGGATGATAGGCGGCACGGCAAGCATGGCGCAAAGCTACGAGCTGAAGCGCGGGCACGACAGCCTGTACTGGCTCAACGAGTGGCGGTTGCCCTATCCCGTCTACCGGCTGCAGACGGGCGACATTGACGGCGACGGAAGCAACGACGCCATGGTGGGCGTAGTCAAGTCGACGCGCTTCTATCCCGAGCGGGGCCGACGTCTGTTCATCTTCAAGCAGGTGAAAGGCCACGTGCGCCCTATGTGGATGGGTTCCAAACTTGGCGGCATCCTGCAGGACTTCCGCTTTGTTGACGGACGGCTGCGCAGCCTGGAAACCACCACCGACAGCCTCTACGTGGTGGCCGAATACCGGTGGGCGGGGTTCGGCATGGCCTTCGACCGCTTTATAATAAAAGGTGTAAACCGAGAAACAGCAACTAAATATTTTGAGCAATGAGTAAAAAGATTCTACTGTTGACATGGCTGGCCGTGCTGACAACGGCCTGCAGCCAGAAACAGAGCGCTGTAGTGGAACCGCCCGTGACGAAGATCGACGTGGAGAAGCTGAACCAGCCCTTAGACTACCAGATGGACATCACGGGCCTGAGCCTGGCCGACCTGCGGGTGCTGCGCCATGCGCCTGCCGCCCGTCAGGGCTACCCCTTCAAGGATGCCTACCTGAGGGGCGTCTACGCCACCACGTCGTGGTATGACTCGCTGATGTGGAAATATGACGAGACTGTGGACTTCAGCACGGTGAAGGAGCGCGACAACGAGTCGTGGCGCGACTTTTACTACCGGGCCAGCGAGGAGGTGTCGGCCGTGAAGTACACCGCCGAGGAGCTGGACTTCATGAAGCGCCTGAAGGAGCGCGAAGACGAGCTGCGGAAGCAGAACTTTGAGGTGGACGAGGGCCTGAAGGTCAATGTGGCAAACCTGACCAACCCCCGTCAGCTGACCGACTTCGCCCCCCAGCTGGCACGGCAGCTGGCGCAGGACGGCTTTGCCATCGTGCCGGCTGATAACGAACAGCTGTTCCATGTCTATGAGCAGAACGACTACCGCCAGTTCCCGTCCTTTGTCACCACCGACCTCTATCTGCAGCTCTATCACCTCTATTTCGACTGCATGCTGCGCGAGATGGAGGAGCAGCGGCTCGACTCGCTCGTGCGCGACTTCGTGTTCGACATGTATATCAACATGCACAGCCAGTCGATGACGGGCCAGACGCCCACCCTCAGACGGCTGTCACACCACGTTGCCGTCTACTTCAGCATAGCCTACGAACTGCTGACCGGCAAGAGCAAGCCCAACGGTATCACCGACGAGCAGGAGGAGGCCAGCGAGGAGGTGCAGAAGGTGATGCGGGCGGAGAACACCACCAGCAACTTCATAGGCGAGTACCAGGAGGTGGACTTCCCCTACAGCCTCTTCCGCCCCCGGGGCCACTACACCCGCAGCGAGCGGCTGCAGCGCTACTTCCGCGCCATGATGTGGCTGCAGAGCGTGCCCTTCGGGCTCGACTCGCCTGAGCAGGTGCAGATAGCAGCCGTCATTGCCGACGAGATGAACCGCCACCCGACGGTGATGAAGACCTACCAGCGCATCAACCAACTGCTGACCTACCTGATGGGACAGCCCGACAACCTGTCGATAGTGCAGGTGGCCGACTGCCTGAAGCAGACGGGCAAGCCGCTGACGGCACTGCTTGACGATGCCGGGGCCATGGACCAGCTGAAGAAAAAGCTCGATGAAATGGGCGATAATCAAACCCGCATACGGCCCAAGGACCTACGCACCAGCCGCAACAAGGTGTGCCTGCTGCCCCAGCGGTACCAGCCCGACGGCGAGGTGCTGCTGGAGATGGTTGACTACGACTCGGAACCTACAAAGCGGGCTACGCCGCAGGGGCTGGACGTCATGGCCGCAATGGGGGTAGGCGCCGCCGAGCAGCTGCTCATGGAGGAGAGCCGGCAGTGGAAGGACTACGGTTCGCAGCTCAAGAAGATGAAACAGCGCATGAACGAGGTGGACTGGCAGCAGACCATTGCCAACCAGTGGCTGCAGGCCCTGAAGACGGTGAACAGCCAGACCGACGACATGCCCTACTTCATGGTGACGCCGGAGTGGAGCCGTAAGAACCTGAACGCCGCCCTGGCCTCATGGGCCGAGCTGAAACACGATGCCATACTCTACGCCAAGCAGCCCATGGGGGCCGAGTGTGGCGGGGCCGGCCCCCCCGACCCGGTAGTGAAAGGCTACGTGGAACCCAACGTCGCCTTCTGGCAGAAGGCCATAGAACTGCTCGACAATACCGCCAAACTGCTGACCAGCCAGGGCATGATGACCGAGAAGATAAAGGAAGCCACGGAGCGCATGGCCGAGGAGGCCCACTTCCTGCTGCGGGTCAGCGAGAAAGAGCTGAAAGGCCAGATGCCTACCGACGAGGAGATGGACCAGCTAAAATGTGTGGGTGCCACGTTTGAGAATATTTCGCTCAACCTGATACGCGAACCCGACCAGTATCTCATGGGCTGGGACGACGTGCAGGGCACCGACCGCAAGGTGGCCCTGGTGGCCGACGTCTATACGGCCAATGCCGACAACAACCCAGAGAAGTCGATACTATATGAAGCTGTAGGAGCGGCCGACGAAATATATGTGGTGGTCGAAATTGGCGGCTATCTGTACCTGACCCGTGGCGCTGTGCTCTCCTACCGCGAGTTTACGCGGCCCATAGGCGAACAGCGGCTGACCGACGAGGAGTGGCAGCAGCTGTTGCAGAAGAACCCCCGAAAAGGAGTGCCCCAGTGGATGGACCGCATCATCTGTCCGCTGAAGCAGAAGCCTGCCGTCAATGAGGAGATTTTCTATAGCTCGGGCTGTTAGCTCATGGGCCTCATGGGGCCTGATAGGCTTATGGGGCCTGTTAGGCTCATGGGGCTCGGGGAGCCCGTCCGGGCCGCTTACCGTCGTGATGACCGGCGACGTGCTGCTGGACCGCGGCGTCCGCCACGCCATCGGGCACCACGGTATCGACGCCCTCTTCTCGCCCGGCATCGACTCCGTGCTGCAGTCGGCACACGTCGTGGTGGGCAACCTGGAGTGTCCGGCCACCAAGGTGGTGGCCCCGGTGCAGAAGCGCTACATCTTCCGCGCCGAGCCTGAATGGCTGACGGCCCTGCAGCGCCACGGCTTTACCCACCTGAACCTGGCCAACAATCACAGCATAGACCAGGGGCGGGAGGGCCTCATGGACACCTGGCGCAACATCACGGCGGCAGGCATGGTGGCCATAGGAGCGGGCCGCCACATGGACGAAGCCTCGCAGCCCATGCTCCTGGCCTCGCAGCCGCGCCGGGTGTGGCTGGTGGCATCGCTGAGGCTGGCCCTCGAAAACTTTGCCTATCTGACCGACCAGCCCTGCGTGAGCCAGGAACCCATGGACTCGCTCCTGGAGCGCGTTCACCGGCTGCGCTGCCAGGACCCCGGGGCAGTCATCATCGTCTCGCTGCACTGGGGGGGCGAGCACACCTTGAAGCCCGTACCCCGGCAGCGGGTAGAGGCTCACCGACTCATCGCGGCCGGCGCCGACGTCCTGGTGTGCCACCACACCCACACCCTGCAGACCATTGAGCTATGGCAGGGCCGGCACATCTACTACAGCGTAGGCAACTTCATCTTTGACCAGCCGAAACCGTTGAACAGCAGGGCCTGCATGGTGCGCCTACAAATAGACAGGGACAGCCTCACCGTGGAAACTGTCCCTGTAGAGATACGTCAGTGCGTGCCTTACCTGCTGTCTGAAGGTCAGACGGCACTGTAGCCCGTGGTGGCGATGGTGCGTATGACGTCCTTGATGTTCAGCTCGTCATAGCCGTTCTGTTCCAGCTGGCGCCGGTTCTGGTCGAGCACAGCCTGCTCCTGCTCGTTATTGCTGTAAGTCACATACTTACCCTTAGCCTCGGCGATACACCAGCCTACGAGAGCCACAGCGACGAAAGCAGCGATTGCAATAATTGTTGTCATAAGATATTTATTAAATTTTGTGCAAAGATACGGCAAAAAGTTTAATAAGCCAAAGTTTTTGCCGTTTTTTTCGTACCTTTGCACTCAAAATTGCGAAACAATGAAAATCCTGATTACCGGAGCCAGCGGATTCATAGGCTCATTCATAGTGGAGGAGGCCCTCAGCAGGGGGCTCGAAACGTGGGCCGCCGTGCGCGGCAGCAGCTCAAGAGCCTACCTGACCGACAGCCGCATCAACTTCATAGAGCTGAACTTAGGGTCGAAAGACGACCTCAGGCGTCAGCTTGCCGGTCAGTCGTTCGACGTTGTCGTCCACGCTGCCGGTGTCACCAAGTGTATAGACAAGAATGACTTCCACCGCATCAACACCGAAGGGACCATCAACCTGGTTACAGCATTGATGGAACTCAAGATGCCGCTGCGGCGGTTTGTCTATATCAGCTCGCTCAGCGTCTTCGGTGCCATTCGTGAGCAGCAGCCCTACAGGGAGATTCGTGAAACCGACACCCCGCAGCCCAACACGGCGTATGGCCGCAGCAAACTGGAGGCTGAACAGTGGCTCGACAGTCTTGGCGGCGCATTCCCCTATGTCGTGTTGCGACCCACGGGGGTCTACGGGCCACGCGAGAAGGACTATTTCCTGATGGCGCAGAGCATCAAGCAGCACAGCGACTTTGCCGTGGGCTTCAAGCGTCAGGATATCACCTTCGTCTACGTCACCGATGTGGTGCAGGCCGTGTTCCTGGCCATAGAGAAGGGACAGACGGGGCGTAAGTATTTCCTCAGCGACGGGCAGGTGTACCAGTCGGCCACGTTTAGCAACCTCATCCACGAGGAGCTGGGCCGTCCGTGGTGGATTCGCATCACGGCACCCGTCTGGGTGCTGCGCATCGTGACCTTCGTCGGCGAGTACGTCGGCCGGATGACGGGCAGGATTACCGCCCTCAACAACGACAAGTACAACATACTGCGCCAGCGCAACTGGCGCTGCGACATCCAACCGGCCATCGACGAACTGGGCTACCGCCCCCAGGTGCTGCTGCCCGAAGGCGTACACCGCGCCATTAAATGGTATAAGGAGAACGGATGGCTGTGAAAGACTGGGAACAAAAGAGAGTGAGAAGTGAAGTGGATTAAGTTTCTGTTTGAGATTGACAAAAAGCCCCGACGGGGGCTGATAGCCGCTGAGTGGGTGGTCATGGCCTACTGCGGGCTGACGCTGCTGCTCATGCTCTTCACGTGGACCAAGCTGCCCGACCCCGAGCCCATGCTCTGGGGGCGTTTCCGCTTTGTGGTGTCCACGGCAGCCCTCTGGGCGGTTTACCGCATGGTGCCCTGCCGGTTTACCATATTCTGCCGCGTGGCGCTGCAGATGGCTTTGTTGTCGTGGTGGTATCCCGATACGTACAGCTTGAACTGCATCTTCCCCAACCTCGACCCCTTCTTTGCGTCGCTCGAGCAGTCCGTCTTCGGCTTCCAGCCCGCCCTGGTCTTCGCCCAGCAATGGACTGCCCCCCTCTGGAGCGAACTGATGTATATGAGCTATTCCAGCTATTTCCTGCTCATCACCATTGTTGCTTCCTACTATTTCCTGTGGCGCTACAACGAGTTCGGACGCACGGCGTTTGTCATCCTGGCATCGTTCTACGCCTTTTATACGGTCTACGTGCTGCTGCCCGTCACCGGACCGCAATATTACTACCTCGCCGCCGGGCTCGACAACATAGCCCGGGGCGTATTTCCCGACGTCGGCGACTACTTCATGACCCACGACGAGATGATGACCATGCCGGGCTATGCCGACGGCCCCTTCTATCAGTTCATGGTTCAGGCCCACAACGCCGGCGAACGGCCGACGGCGGCTTTCCCCAGCAGCCATGTCGGCATAACGTTCATACTGCTGCTGTTAGCCTGGCGCAGCGGCAGCCGACGCCTGTTCTGGCTCGTCTTGCCCTTTCTGCTGCTGATGTGCCTGTCCACCGTCTACATACGTGCCCACTACGCCATCGACATCGCGGCAGGCCTGGTTTCAGGACTCATCCTCTATAGCGGCATGCAGGCCGTCTACAATCTGGCAGAGCGGCATGCGCCCTGACAGCAGCGTATCATCCTGACAAAGAAGCTATTTTGAGACTGGAACATCATTTTTTCGTCTGAAAATTTGGTGGTATCAAAAATATTCCCTACCTTTGCCAACGATAACAAAGACATGGTAGTCCAAGGATTCCGACATTGAAGCATGCGTCGGAATTCTTTATTTTTTGTCTGCCTAAAATAATAAATAATAAATGGTAAATAGTAAATATTAAAATAGTACATTATGGCATACATGTCACAAGAAGGCTACGACAAACTGATAGCCGAACTCAGACACTTAGAGGGCGTGGAACGCCCAAAGGCATCGGCCGCCATAGCGGAAGCACGCGACAAAGGCGACCTCAGTGAAAACAGCGAGTACGACGCCGCCAAAGAGGCTCAGGGGCACCTGGAAGCAAAAATCAACCAGCTGAAACTGGCCATTTCGGAGGCAAAGATAGTGGACACCTCAAGGCTGTCGACCGACTCGGTGCAGATTCTGTCGAAGGTGGAGATGACCAACCTGGCCAACAAGGCCAAGATGGCTTATACCATCGTCAGCGAGAGCGAGGCCAACCTGCGCGAGGGCAAAATCTCCATCACCACCCCTATCGCTCAGGGCCTGCTGAACCATAAGGCCGGCGACGAGGTGGAAATCAAGATTCCACGCGGCACCATCAAGCTCCGCATCGACAAAATCACCGTCGGCTAAGGCTGGTAAATCCATAAATTGTAAATCCGTAAATTGTAAATTACCCAAGATGGATATATTCTCAAAGATTGCTGCCGGCGAAATACCCAGCTACAAATGCGCCGAGAACGAAGAGTTCTACGCATTCCTCGACATCAACCCTCTGGTCAAAGGCCACACTCTGGTCATACCCCGTCGCGAGGTAGACTACTTCTTCGACATGGACGACGACGAGCTGGCCCGCTACCAGCAGTTTGCCAAGCGCGTGGCCCAGGCCATCAAGCAGGCCTTCCCCTGCCGCAAGGTGGCACAGGTAGTGCTCGGACTTGAAGTGCCACACGCCCACATCCACCTCATTCCCATGCAGTCAGAGGCCGACGCCGACTTCCGCCGGGAGAAGCTGAAGCTCACCGAGGATGAGTTCAGGGCCATTGCCGACAAGATACAGCAGGCGTTCACACAAACGCCTCACCATACTTGAGGCGCACCTCGTTCACGTATTTGCGGATGAGGGCCGAGGAGTCGCCCTTCTTGCAGATGATCAGTACGTCGCCAGACTCTGCCACGATGTAGCCCTCCAAGCCGTTGATGACGGCCAGATGGCCTTTAGGCATCTTGATGATATTGTCGCGACAGTCCTCCAGCATCACCTCTGAGTCGACCACCACATTGTCGCCCTCGCCCTTCTGCAGACCCTCGTAGATGGAGTGCCACGTACCCAGGTCGGCCCAGCCGAAGTTGCACTTCATCACGTAAACATCATGAGGCTTCTCCAACAGACCGCTCTCTATAGAGAGGTGCGGGAACTTGGAGAAGTTTTCTTTTACAAACGTCATCTCCTGCTCCAGTGTTACCGTCATGCCCTCCTTGTCTATCAGGCGCAACACCACGGGCAGGATGCGACGCAGGCTCTTCACCAGATTTTGGACGTTCGACAGGAAAATACCCGTGTTCCAGAGAAACTCACCACTCTCCACAAACAGGCGGGCAAAGTCACGCTCGGGCTTCTCCGTGAACGACTGCACCTGGTACAGGTCTTCAGGCCCCGCCGGGTCGCCTATCTGTATGTAGCCGTAGCCGGGCTCGGGCCTGGTAGGCTTCACCCCCATGGCTATGAGGCAGTCCTTCTGAGCCACAAAGTCGAAACACTCGTTCACGTCGTGCTCAAACGCTTCGTCGCCAAACACGGCCTGGTCGGAGGGGATGATACATATACAGGCTTCAGGGCAGACGTGCGAGATGCGGTAGGCCGCCCAGGCCGCCGTCGGAGCCGTATTGCGCGCCACTGGCTCAGCCAGCACGTTCTCGGCCGGCAAGTCAGGCAGCTGCTCAGTCACCCAGTGAGCATATTCCACCTGCGTGCTGACGTAGATATTCTGTCGCGGCACCAAATGCAGCATGCGGTCATAGGCCTGCTGCAACTGTGTACGCCCCGAACCGAAGAAGTCAATGAACTGTTTTGGCTTCTGCTCACGGCTGCAGGGCCACAGGCGACGGCCTTTGCCGCCGGCGAGGATGACACAAAAGTGCTTTTCCGATATTTCCATAATGTCAGATTTATAATTAACGCTATTTTGGGGCGAAGATACACAATAAATATGATATTTGCAAGTATTTTTAAGATTTTTAGCTGAAACTTTTTGCCAGTTCATTTTTTCTTAGTATCTTTGCACCGCTTTTAGAGCCCAGATGGCGGAATCGGTAGACGCGCTGGTCTCAAACACCAGTGGGGCAACCCGTGCCGGTTCGACCCCGGCTCTGGGTACGAGCTTAACTCGAAAGCAATCGCTAAACCTTTGTCAACAAAGGGCTTAGCGATTTTCTTTTCTTACATTTTTCCCATATTTCCCCTACGTCTGCAAGTTTTTCACAGTTTGATTCTCCTCCAAACCCACCGTGGGATTCTTCGCCAAAGGGCAGTGAGAACGCGGTATTTCCAATCGATGACCCGAATATGCCGACGGTGGTTGATGGCACTGACTATCTCCCGTGCCACCTTCTCTGGACGCAACATCAGCGGATAGTGGAAATTGCCTGCAAGCAGGGCTGTATCTACAAAGCCAGGACGAATGTCGGTAAAGCGTATGTCCAGCCCACGGCTACATGCTTGTTGCTCCAGAGCCTGCAGATAAACGTTCTGCATGGCTTTCGTGGCCGAATAAGCAGGTGCAGGGCCAAGTCCCTTCGTTCCTGCTATCGACGTGATGGCTGCGATGTGTCCGCTTCCCTGTTTGGCAAAGTATCGGTATGCCTCGCCTATCATCCGTGTAAAGCCAATGCCGTTAGTCTGCACTGTAGCCAGTTCGATGTCCGCTGCCAATTCACGATTCTGCTTGCCTATGCCCGATGAATGGAAATAGAGATCCATGCCGCCCAACTTCGTAATTAGCCGCTGAAGGGCTTCCGTAGCGTCATCAGCCGTTACATCGATACGTTCAACGGCAGCAGCCCCTAAATCCTGCAGTAGCTCCACCCGTCTGGCAGCTACACCCACCGCCCAACCTTGCTGCATCAGCATCTTCGCCACTTCAAGGCCGATACCCGATGAAGCACCCATGACTATTGCTCTCTTTCCCTGTTCCATAACTTATTTCCACCAACAGCTTAGAAGAATTTCACGATGCCGTCCAGTGTTTAGTCCTAGTGTGCAAAGATACTGATTATTCAGCAATAATTCTTATTTTCGCAGTCAGATTTAAGTGTTTTTAGATAAGCTA
>CAMNJY010000053.1 GCA_946541745.1 uncultured Prevotellaceae bacterium | reverse complement strand
CTGAGCCACGCCCACACACCCAGCAGCATGACGAGCAGCGTCTGCACGGTGTGTACGATGAGCACGAAGTAAAGTGCCTGGACGTCGGCCACACCGTAGAGTATCAGCATTGTCTTCACTGCGAAGTGCCAGGGACCGGCACCGTTGGGTGTGGGCACAACGACGGCGAAGTTGCCGACGATGAAGCACACCAGGGCGCAGCCAATGCCTAAGTCACCGGTGAAGTCGAAACAGAAGAACGTCAGGTAGAAGTGCAGGAAATAGCACCCCCAGATGCCGGCGGTGAAAGCCAGGTAGAGCGGCAGGTTTTTGATGCCGCGCAGTGAGAGCACGCCATCGAGGATGCCGCTCATGGTTGTTTTCACCTTATTATAAATAGAAAGCCGCTTCAGCAGGATGTGCAGCAGCAGTAAGGCCGCCACGGCGCAGACGGCCGTCACCAGATAGCCCGTCATCGAGAAACCGCTCAGGATGCGGTCGAACGAGGTGCCCGTCTTGCGGAAGAAGGTGCCGAAGATGCTCATCTCGAACAGCAGTATGATGCCCGAATAGAGCATGACGGTGACAGTATCGACCGCCCGCTCGGTGACCACCGTGCCCAGCGCCTTGGAGAACGACACGCCGTCGTAGCGCTTCAGCACGCCGCAGCGGGTGAACTCGCCTATGCGCGGTATGACCAGCGAGGCCGCGTAGCTCACGAAGACGGCGTAGACGCAGGTGCTCTTCCGCACCTCGCTGCTCGCCCCTTGCTCCTCGTTCCTCGCTCCTCGTTCCTCGCTCCTCGTTCCTCGCTCCTCGCTCCCCGCAAAAGCCACCGGGTCCAGCGTCTGCTTCCAGCGCCATCCCCTGAAGACCTGCGCCATGATGCCGAAGGGAAACGACAGCAGCATCCACGTCCAGTTCATCTCGTGGAGCATGACGTGGCGCACCGTCTGGAAGTCGAAGCCCCGGTACATCCAGTAGAGGATGGCTCCGCCCAGTAGCAGGGGCATGGCTATTTTCATGAGGTAGGCCCTCAGCTTGTTCCATTCCATAAGTGCAAAGTTACACAATTAATTCATAATAAGCCGCTTCGCGCCCCCTTTTTTTACAAATTTTTCAGTTAAATAGTTTCTGTTGGTCAAAAAACCTTTTCAATAAGTATAAACAGGCGTTTTAAACAAAAAATAAATGAAGCGAAACAAATACGATAGCCATTATGAAGAATAATGCCTACCTTTGCAGTGCGTTTAGAAAGCAAACGGCAGAAAAGTGTTTCTCCGCATCCCTTCTGAATTGACGCATAAGGTTATTAGTTATAGTTAGTAGTTATAGTTAGTAGTTAGTTTTTGTAGAAAGAATTAGTTATGGTAAACTAATCTAAGTGGTTGTCTGTATGAGAATATCGGCAACCGCTTGTTTTTTTAGCCTAAAATTTGTTTGATTTGTAAAAAATGTGTATCTTTGCGCTCTGAAAGATTGAATGACTACTAAAAGGTAACTATGAAAAAAGTTGCACTATTACTACTGACGATATGGCTCATGTCTGGCGCAATGAGAGGCCAGACGGGTCACTTTATTCCTTCCGACCGCTTCTCGAGCAGCCTTATTACCAACCTGTGCCAGGACCGCTATGGGCGTCTCTGGATAACTACCGAGTACGGGCTGAACCGCTTCGACGGCTATCACTTCCAGACCTTCCTTCACAACGACGACGATCCGTTGTCGCTGTGCAACAACGTGTCGGTGAGCATGCTCTGCGACCGCGACGGGCGCATGTGGATAGGCACCAACCGCGGCCTGGACTGCTACGACGAGGGTGCCGACGGTTTTGCTCACTACCCCTTCCCCAGCGGCGTACTGCCCCGCGTGAACAGCCTGACACAGCTCCGCGACGGGCGTATTGTGGTATCGACGGCGGGCTATGGCGCCTATGTCGTCAGCGCCGACGGCAAGGTGACGTCGACCAGCGAGTTTGCCGACGTGCAGCACAACCAGTACTTCAACCAGGTCTTTGAGGACAGCCAGGGCCGCCTCTGGAAGACGGGCTACGACAACGTCATCGTGATGCGGCATAACGGCAAGTTCAGCCAGTTTCTGTCTAAGGGCGAGCCTATAGGCATTGTGGAGCGCGGCGACGAGGTGCTCGTGGTGGGCACCCGTGGCATCATGAGCTTCAAGGGCGGCGTCATGGCCGAGTCGGCTATCGACGTGAGCGCCCTGGCCGGCAAGGACATCCTCTTCAGTACGGCCTGTAAGGACGGCAATGGCCATATATATATAGGAACACGCGGCCACGGGTTGTTTCGCATAGCCAACAACTCCAACCGCCTGGAGCGTTACGATGTCAACGTCTTTGGCGTCGACATGCGCACTGCCAAGGTGTGGAGCATACTGGCCGACCGCCACGGCAACCTCTGGCTGGGCCTGCAGCGCAAGGGTCTGGTGTTCATTCCCCAGCGGCCCATGCAGTTCCAGCAGTGGAGCTTCGAGACCCAGGGCATCAACCTTGGCTCGTCCGTCAGCTCGGTCTGCGAGGGCGACGGCGGCATGACGTGGTGTACGGTGCAGGGCGTCGGTGTCTACGGCTTCGACGCCAGCGGCCGCGTGGTGGCCCACCCCACGGCCCCTGATGCCGCCGAGTTCATCTTCCGCGACCGCCAGCGTCGCTTCTGGTTGGGCACCGACGACGGTCTCTTTGCCTACGACCCCGTGACGGGGGCCTCGGCGCTGAAGGTCAACTTCGACTGCGACCGCTTCAACGACATGACCAGCGACAATGCCGGCAACATCTATATCTCCACCTTCTCGCGCGGCTTCTGCATCTACAACCCGCAGACGGGCACGCTGCGCAACTTCCGCAACGTGGGCCGCGACACGGTAAAGGTGGGCCATCTCTGCAACGACTGGGTGCTGTGTATGACCTCCGACCGCGACGGCTGCATCTGGATGGGCACGGCCGCCGGCGTGTCGTGCTATGATCCGCAGACGGACTCCTTCCTCTCGCACGGCTGGAACCAGCAGCTTCCCGGCGTCATGTGCTACTCCATCTGCGAACTGGTGGACGGCAACATCGCCATCGGCACCGACCGCGGCCTCTTCCTCTACCAGCACGCCAAGCAGCAGACCATACCGTTTCCCGGCAGCGCGCAGCTGAGCGACAAGACGGTGAACTACATTGTGCAGTCCAACGACGGCGACATCTGGTGCTCCACGTCGTTAGGCATCTGGCAGTATGACGCCAGCGAGAAACAGTTCTTCGGCCACGTCAACGGCAACGGCCTTACCAAGAAGGAGTACGTCGTCGGCGTGGGCATGCACGCCGACGACAACGACCTCATCTATTTCGGCAACAACGACGGACTGACCGTCTTCAGCTCGCGCGACGTGAAGAGCCGCAAGGCCTCTGTCGACGAGGTGATGCTGACGGCGGTGCAGATAGGCACCTCGTTTGTCAACACGCGGACGGTGTCTAACGGCGTGCCCGTCACCGAGGAGCCCGTCATGACCTCCGACCACTTCACCGTGTCCTACCTGGACCACACCATCACGCTGGCCTTCTCGCAGCTGAACTTCGACAACCCCATGAACGTGACCTTTGAGTACAGCGTCAACGACGGCGAGTGGATACGCAAGGCCGAGGGCGTGAACGAGGTGACGCTGAGCCACCTGCAGCCCGGCACCTACAAGATAAAGGTGCGCGCGCAGTCGGCCGGTGTCTACTCGCCCGAAAAGCTTATCACCGTCAAGGTGCGCGCCCCGTGGTACCGCACGACGCTGGCCTACATCCTCTACCTGCTCTTGCTGGGCGGCCTGCTCACCCTCGTGGCCCTGGTATGGCGCCGCCGTGCCAATGAGCAGATGAACGAGGAGAAGATGAAGTTCCTCATCAACGCCACCCACGACATACGGTCGCCGCTGACGCTCATCATGAGCCCGCTGGCCAACTTGCGCCGCCACCTGACCGAGGCGCAGACCGAAGCCGTCCGCGACGTGGACACCATAGAGCACAACGCCACCCGCATACTGAACCTGGTCAACCAGATTCTCGACGTGCGCAAGATAGACAAGCAGCAGATGCAGCTGCACTGTCAGGAAACCGACCTCGTGGCCTTCGTGGCCGGCGTGTGCAAGATGTTTGAGTACAACGCCGCCGAGCGCAACATCAAGTTCAACTTCAACCACGACGGCCTGGAACGCCTTGACGCCTGGGTTGACTGCGGACAGTTTGACAAGGTGGTCACCAACCTGTTGTCCAACGCCTTCAAGTACACCTTCGACGGCGGCAGCATCGACATCAGCCTCAGCACCACCGCCGACAACCATGTGCAGATGCAGGTGGCCGACACGGGCGTGGGCCTGGACGGCGACAACCTGAAGCACATCTTCGACCGCTTCTATCAGGGCGGCAACTCGCGTCGCTACCAGAAGGGCGGCTCGGGCATAGGGCTGAACCTGTGCAAGATGATAGTCGACCTGCACCACGGCACCATCGAGGCCGGCAGCCGCACCGACGGCCAGCAGGGCGCCGTGTTCACCGTGACCCTGCCCCTTGGCAACAGCCACCTCTCCGAGCAGGAGATAGAGCAGCTGCCGATGGTGCCCATAGAGTCGGTGGAGCGCCCGGCCGCCTCGGCACAGCGCAGCAAGCTGAAGGTGCTCATCGTGGACGACGACCAGGAGCTGGCCAACTATATTGCCGGCGAACTGGGCAAATACTATAAGTGCAGCACCTGCCAGAACGGCCGCGAAGGCCTGAAGGAGCTGTTGACCAACGAGTATGACATCGTGGTGAGCGACGTCATGATGCCCGAGATGGACGGTTTCACCATGCTGCGCATGATCAAGACCAACATCAACATCTCGCACATCCCCGTCATCATGCTCACCTCCAAGGCCGACATCGCCAACCGCTTAGAGGGCCTGGAGCGCGGCGCCGACGCCTTCCTGGCCAAGCCCTTCGACATGGAGGAACTGCGCATGAACATTGAGAACCTCATCCATAACCGCCAGCGCCTGAAGGGTAAGTTCAGCGGTGCCCAGCTGCAGGCCGACAAGGTGGAGCAGGTAGAGGTCAAGGGCAACGACGAGATACTCATGGAGCGCATCATGAAGGTGGTGAACAAGCATCTCAACAATAGCGACTTCAATGTCGACATGCTCACCCAGGAGGTCGGCATCAGCCGTGCCCAGCTGCACCGCAAGATGAAGGAGATGACCGGCATCTCGACCAGCGAGTTCATACGCAACATACGCCTTGAGCAGGCCGCCCGCCTGCTCAAGGAGCAGAAGATCAACGTCACCCAGGTGGCCTATGCCGTAGGCTTCGGCAACCTGGCCCACTTCTCGACCATCTTCCGCCGCCACTTCGGCATCTCGCCCACCGAGTATGCCGAGCGGGCCAACGATGAGGCCGAAGGGTAGGTGCTCACGTTTTAACTTCGTTTCAAAAACCCTTTTTCGCGGCAGTAAATACAAATTTGAAACACTATGAAACAAATGATAAAGCCCTTCTCAGCGGAGGGCTTTAACTTTGCACGCAAAATATCGCGAAACAACAACAATTTATTCACCAAAAAACTAAAAAAACATGAGAAAAACCTACTCAATGATTCTTGCGTGGCTGCTCATAGCAGTGGGCGCAGTGAATGCCAATGCCGACGAGACCATCTCGCTGCAGGAGGTGCCGTTTACCACATGGAGCGCATACGGTGCTGAAGGCTCGCAGGGTGACGCGGCTGACTGTGCATGGGTCGTGGGCGAGCCTACCGGCCTGCCCTACGGCGACTCCCAAGTTATCAACGGTGCCGACCTGTCGCTCTACACCAAGCTCATCATCACCTACACCGAGGGTACACCCCGCGTGCTGATGAACCGCGACGTGGCCGAGGGTCAGTGGAATGCTGACGAGGCCGCCTCCAAGCTGATAGAGTATCCGAAGGACGGCTGGAGCTCGAAGTACTTCACCAACGACAGCGAGACGGGTACCCTGATTGTAGACCTGAAGCAGATTGTGAAAGACAAGGGTTACGTGCGCCTGCATGCCATTAAAGGTGCCAACTGGCAAAATGTCACCGTCACCAGCATGGAGCTGGTGCGCCAGGGCAAGGCTCAGGTGGTAGGCTGGAACAACCTGATCAACAACAGCGACATGGAAGGCGACGACGTGTCGAGCTTCTTCACCAAGACCGCCAAGAGCTCTCCCTACCAGTCGGAGATTACCGACGGCATCGGTGTGAACGGCAGCCGCGGTATCGTTGTTGCTACTACCGACAAGGAGAGCGACCCGTGGGACAACCAGTTCTGGTTCCGCTTCAACGAGCCTGTTCCCGCCGGTACCAAGTATCGCGTGAGCTTCGACTACCGCGCCGACGAGAATGCCGGTGCCGACACGCAGGCCCATGCCGAGCCCAGCGACTACATCCACTACGACCTGTTCGGAAAGATTCAGTTCACTCCCGACTGGCAGACCTTCACCAAGGAGGGCGAGGTTACCGCCGACCAGTCTAAGGCCGACAAGCAGTTCCTCTCTGTGGCCTTCAACCTGAACGACGACTCTCACCCCACAGCCAACAACTACTACTTCGACAACATCAAGTTTGAGATTTACAAGTATGGTACCACGGCTGAGTACAATCTGGATGTCATCAAGCTCGACCTTGGCTTCGACACCAACATTCCCGACCTGGTGAAGAAGAGCGGCATGCCCCGCCTCATCTTCCCCAACGACTGCATGAAGGTTACTGTTGACGGCGAGCCCATGACGCTGCTCACCGTTGAAGGCTATGACGACGGCCGCTTCTATGTTTACCCCGAGGATCCCATCGAGGACGAAGACGCTACCGTTGAGGTATCGTTCACCAATCCTAAGGACGCTGCCTATCACCTGATTTACACCTCCGGCCCCGGTGGCGACGTGAAAGACTTCACCGTTGAGGCTACGCTGAACGAAGAGATTGGTACGCTCGAGGATGAGTACTCCTATATGTTCGTCAAGCCCGTTGTCGTTGCCGCTGATCCTGAGGATGGCTCGTTCAACCTGCCGGTCGACATCAAGGAGTTCAAGCTGACCTTCGACAAGGAGGCCGACTGCTCACAGATTCAGGCTACCATCGGTAAGGAGAAGCTCACCGTAACGCCTGCCGAGGGTTTCGCCAAGGAGGTGACCCTCACCCGCACCGGTACCGGCGACCTGGCCATTGGTGCCCACGCTATTAAGGTAACGAAGATTTACTGCGAGCAGCCGCTCGACGCTTCTGACTTCTCTGAGTATGAGTACACCATCAACGTGGGTAAGGTAGAGTACGACCCGACCGACGTGGCCTATGACCTCCTGCCCGTGAGCTACTTCCAGGATTGCGCCGACGGCGGCGTGCCCGAGGGCTTCACCCTGTATGCCGATGGCGATCCCGCCGAAACGCGTACCCCGGAGTCTACATATAGCAGTGGCAACCGCATCATGACGTTTGCCGACGGTGGCGACTTCACCAAGGGTCTCTACATGCGTACATGGTACTGCGAGTATGGTTACAGCGAGGGCCACGAGCTGCAGTTCGAGGCTGGCAAGAAGTACAAGATCACGTTCAACACCGCACGCTGGGCTGCTGCCGGCCAGTACCTGAAGTTCCAGGTCATCGACGAGTCTGACAACATCGTCATGGAGGAGGTTCTGGAGAACAATCCCAACATGGGCGAGAGCAGAGGTGCCATCACCAAGTCTACCGCCTTCGAGGAGACCTTCATCCCCGATGCCTCCGGCCGCTACTTCATGAAGTGGATTGTGGCTAAGAACGCCGCCGGCGACGAGGCCAACAACGACTGGGCCAACGGTGTCCTCCTGGGTAATGTGAAGGTGACCTACGTCCCCAACCAGGTTGGTATCGAGGAGACCCAGAAGCTGAACGAGGCCCTGGCCAACGCCAAGACCGTTCGCGACGAGAACAACGGTGAGCGTTATGCCGGCGAGGCCTTCACCACGCTCGACAACGCCATCAACAAGTATGAGACCGAGAAGGAAGGCTACACTGCTCCCTCTGCTTACCTCAAGGGTGCCGAGGTGCTGAACACCGCCGCCCAGGCCCTGAAGGACCACCGCTCTAACTGCGACAGCTACGACCAGGCTATCAAGAAGTCTATCGACGTTGTCCGCGACAATGCCGAGACCAAGTTTGCCGCTACCGACCTCTTCGCCGAGCTGAAGTCGCTCAACGAGAAGTATCACGCTTACTCGGAGTGGACCGAGAATCCCGATCCCGAGGCTGAGGACAACTACAACTACTTCTTTGACAAGCTGACCGACGACGCCGCTCTGGCCGAGGCCGTCAACGAACTGAGCAATGCCGCCAAGGTGGCCGGCTACATGTTCACCGAGGGTGAGTCCAAGACCTCTTCCGACGTGGGTATCAAGGTGCTCGTCGACCGCATCCGTCAGGGTGTCGAGGGTCTGAAGCAGCTGGGTGTTGCCGAGGATGACGACCTGATAACCCGTGCCAACAACGCCGTGACCGACGACGATGCACTGGCCGACGAGATCAAGCACCGCCTCATGATTGAGTTCTATGGCAAGATGAAGAACGGTGAGAACCTGTTCCCCGAGACTGTTGACGAGGAGACCCTGACGACCACCACTCCTAAGTACAACTTCACCGTATTCGTGAAGAACCCGAACACCTACGCCTGGAAGGAAGCCGGTGTAGGCCTGACGGAGGAGAACTGCCCGGGTTGGGTAGCCGTAGAGGGCAACCCCGGCCTGACCAACGCCTGGAACGGCTCTTATCCTGGCGACCTCGACGGTCTGCCCAAGGACCTGCTCATTACCCAGTACCACCAGGCCAACCGCATTGAGCAGACCATCACCGACCTGCCCGCCGGTGTGTACACTGTCATGGTTGACTGCGCTGAGTGGAGCGACGAGTTCAGCCCGAAGGAAGGTGACTCTGAGGAGACCATCGCCCAGAAGGAAGCCAACCACGAGCAGAACCGCTACTACGTGAAGACCTCTGCCACCCCGGTTTACGAGGCAGGTCAGGAGGAGCCCGAGGAGTTTGCTGCCGACGGCCGTATCGACTACCAGGGTCAGTATGTTGCACGTCACGAGAACTTCCTCGACGAGGTTGAGGTGGTCGACGGTCAGCTCACCATCGGTGTGAAGTGGAACAACCTTGCCCAGATGATGTTCGACCGCGTGCAGGTATTCCTGTCCAACGCTGCTCCCGGCTTCAACTACGCGATGGCTTACGAGACCGGCATTGCCTCCAACGAGGTGAACGCCAAGGTCAGCAGCATCGAGGTTTACGACCTGAACGGCCGTCGCCTGCCCGTTGCCAAGCAGAAGGGTGTCACCGTGGTGAAGAAGCACATGAGCGACGGAACCATCCGCGTGGAGAAAGTGTTGAAGTAAAAACAGATTGAGACAAAATACAATCTTTATGAAACGGACGGCGGGCCACTGGCCCGCCGTTTTTTCGTAACTTTGCACCTCGAAAAAGCAAAGAAAAGAAACATCGCGCATGAAAAAAGTTACTACCCTCCTGCTGCTGGCCCTGCTGGCCCTGGCGCAGACCCTGACGGCCCAGGAACGCCGTCCCGTCGACTCCGAGCACCCCCTGTGGTTCATCCATGTAGACGTGTGGTACAAAGCCGACCCCCAGAAAATCATCGACCTCATTCCCGACGAGGTGAAACCCTACGTCTGCCTGAACCTGTCGCTGTCGTGCGGCTACGACAAGGACAAGAACGTCTACAAGATGCCTCAGAACGCCTTCCAGACCTACAAGTCGTGGGGCACCGTGTGCCAGCAGAACGGCATGTGGTTCACCTGCCAGCCGGCCTCGGGCGGCCATACCCACATCCAGGACGACGACCTGGTGACGTTTGAGTATTTCTTCAAGCAGTTCCCCAACTTCCTCGGCTGGAACTATGCCGAGCAGTTCTGGGGCTTCGACGAGGCCGGCGACAAGTCGTCGAGCACGCAGGCCTCACGCTGGGCCCTCTTTGCCAAGCTCGTCGAGATGTCGCACCGCTATGGCGGATTCCTCACCGTGTCGTTCTGCGGCAACGTCTGGAGCCATCCCCTGAACCCCATGGGCCAGATGAAGCGCAACAAAGACCTGCTGGCAGCCTGCCGCAACTACCCCGAGGCCATCCTCTGGCTCTATAAGTACACCACCTCGTCGTGTTTCTACAACAACGAGAGCGTCACCTTCGGCCCCTTCGTCTCCGGCCTGGCCAAGAACTACGGCGTGCGCTACGACAACTGCGGATGGAACGGTGCCCTCGACGCCATCCTCGGCGAGGGCCATGGCAAGAAGTACCCCGCCGCCGCTGGCATCGGCACCGTCATGGAGCAGTCGTGCGTCAACGGCGGTGCCGTCTGGGACGGTCCCGAGCTGACGTGGCGCGACGAGTGCTTCCACGAGGTGAGCCAGACGACCGTCGAAGGCTACAAGCGCCGCAACTGGCAGCGCTTCACCAACTTCAACGGCGTGTGGCTCGACATGTTCCAGAAGATTCTCGACGGCACCTTGTATATACCTACGCGCGAAGAGGTGGTCGGCAAGACCAAGATTGTGGTCGTCAACGACGTCAGCAGCGGGTCTGACGAGGACCGCTATGCCACCTGGGGCGACCTCTACAACGGCCTCTATAAGCAGACCGACCCCTTCAACCGCGGCAACGGCCAGTGGATGGACAACTTCTGCTACTTCAAGTCTACCGGGCGCTACGGCACCATCCCCTTGGTCATAGGCCTCTACGACGACGTGGCTAAGCAGATACCCGTCCAGGTGAAGAAGTCGCAGCGCACGTCGCGCTGGGGCACGCAGACCAAGAAGGTGAACGACTTCAAGGCCCAGTACCCCGAGGTGTCGACCGGCGACCTCTACGTCAACCGCTTCCGCAACCAGCTGGTCACCTATACCCCCTACACCTATCTGAATAAGAAGACGTCGGCCCAGGCCGTCATACCCCTGCACTACAACACCTGCGACGAGCTGGAGCTGCAGTACGGCAAGCTCTCGGCCGGTCTCGTCCGCGAATATGCCGACAGCATCACCTTCTACCTGAACAACTACCGCAGCGACACCACCACCCAGCGTACCGACGTCATCATTGTGCGCGGCGTCACCTCGCAGCCCTCGTTCACCCTGACCAAGCACAAGGTGGGCACCTCCACCGTCCTGGCCTCGGCCGCCGACACCTTTGAGGACGGCGTCTACACCGTCACCGTCAAGCATAACGGCGCCGTCGACCTCGTCGTCCGCTGCCAAGGCGCCAACGACCGCTCTGCCGCTGCCGGCTCCGACGGCTATGCCGAGGCCCTGCCTCAGCCCCGGCACCTCCCACAGCCCAAGCAGCCCGCCCCCTACCGGGGACCCATCATCATTGAGGCCGAGGACATGGACTTCAAGAACATCAAGAGCTGCGTCACCGACCCCTACAACTGGTATCCCAACGTGCGCGGGCATGCCGGCAACGGCTTTGCCGACATGGGCACCACCGCCAGCGGCGCCCTGCGCCACCAGCTCAGTCTCAAGGAGGGCCAGGAGGGCGACTACACCGTCGGCGTGCGCTACACCTGTACCACCAAGAGCGGCAACATCCGCGTGCTCATCAACGGTGTGACGCAGACCGTTGCCTGCGAGAAGACCGCCCAGAACGAGTGGAAGACCGTCCGCGTGCCCGCCACCATGAAGGTGGGCAAGAACAACCTCGTCATCACCAACACCGGTGCGCTGCCCATGTATATCGACCAGGTGACCTATCATCCCACCGACGCAGCCCCCATGACCTACGCCATCAGCGTGCGTGAGGCCGAAAACGGCACCGTTGTAGCCGACAAGACCGAGGCCCAGGAGGGCGACACCGTCACCCTCAACGTCACCGCCCAGGAGGGCTACCGCCTGAAGCAGCTCCGCGTGGTCAACTCCGTGTTCTACACCTTGGAAAAGACCATCGCCATCCAACCCACCGACGAATTGTCGCCCGGCTCTGAGGGTACACTGTTCAGAGTCCGTTTCGTCATGCCCAACGACAACGTCACCCTGCAGCCCGTGTTCGAGGATGCCTCGGCGGTCTACAAGCTCGACTTCACAGAGGTCACGGCGGGCACCATTCCCGCCGGCTGGCGCTGCGTGCAGGAGAACGGCGAAGTACACCAGGCGCCCACCAGCTACTCCAGCGGCGCCCGCACCTTCACAGGCTTTGCCGGCCACCAGGGCCGCGCCCTCTACTGGCGCGAGGACTGTGCCGAGTATGGCCGGGTGAGCGGCAAGGCCCTGAAGCTGAAGGCCGGCGACTACAAGCTGACCTACGCCATGGCCGCCTGGAAAGGCTCGCCTAAGTACAAGGTGAGCATCGTCAACGCTGCGACGGGCGACGTAGTGGCCGCATCGACCGTGCTGACGGCCTCGCCCAATGCCAACGGCAACACGTCGGCCAGCGTGGCGTCGGCCGCTAACCGCACACTGCCCTTCACCATTGCCGAGGACGGCAACTACGTGGTGCGCTTCACCAACGAGTCGCAGAGCGGTGCCTTCGACGAGTACCTGCTCCTGGAGTGCCGCGTCAACACCGTTTCCGGCACCGTCGGCATCGGCCACCCGCAGCTCACCCACACCGAGGGCACTACCACCGAGGTCTACAACCTGCGCGGCGTGCGCCAGCCGGCCGTGCGCCGCGGCGTGAACATCGTCCGCTCGGCCGACGGCAAGTACCGGAAGGTGGTGGTGAAGTGACGCACTGAATCAATAACCATAAAAACCATCGTGAAAATGAAACACCAGAGAACAATGAAAGCGCTGTTGGCAATGGCATTGCTGGCACTGGCGGGCCCTATGAGTGCCGCCGTTGACGAAAACTTCTACATCTTCCTGTGCTTCGGACAGTCGAACATGGAGGGTGCTGCACGCCCCGAGGCGCAGGACCTGAAAAGCCCCGGCCCACGGTTCCTGCTCATGCCCGCTGTCGACGACCCCCAGCGGGGCCGCAAGATGGGCGAGTGGTGCGAGGCCGTGCCGCCCCTGTGCCGCCCCAACAACGGCCTGACACCTGCCGACTGGTTCGGTCGCACGCTCATCGCCTCACTGCCGCAGGACAAGAAGGTGGGCGTCATCCATGTGGCCATCGGCGGCATCAGGATTGAGGGCTTCATGCCCGACCAGATAGCTGACTATGTCAAGACGGCCCCCGGCTGGATGAAAGGCATGCTCGAAGCCTACGGCAACAACCCCTACGAGCGGCTGGTAACGCTGGCCAGGAAGGCCCAGCAGGACGGCGTCATCAAGGGCGTGCTCATGCACCAGGGCGAGTCGAACACCGGCGACCCTGAGTGGGCCGTCAAGGTGCAGCAGGTCTACGACCGCCTGCTGGGCGACCTGAAGCTGAAGCCCGAGGAGGTGCCCCTGCTGGCCGGCGAGGTGGTGCAGGCCAACGGCCAGGGACAATGCCTGGCCATGAACAAGCAGATACAGGCCCTGCCGAAGACCATCCACACGGCCCAGGTCATATCGTCGGACGGCTGTACCAACCTGGCTGACAAACTGCACTTCGACGCTGCCGGCTATCGCGAGCTGGGCTGCCGCTACGGCGAGAAGATGGCCCAGCTGCTGGGCTACGAGCCCAGGCGGCCCCACATCGACATGCCTAAGAAGATAGAGGTGCCGGCCGACGCCGTCACCGCCGAGACCACCATCCCCGGCAACCAGTTCCCCAAGGTCGACCCGCAGCGCCGCGCCTACTTCCGCATCCAGGCCCCTGAGGCCCGCAAGGTGGTGCTCGACATCTGCAACAAGAAGTACGACATGCAGCCCGACGGCCAGGGCGGCTTCATGGCCGTCACCGACCCGCTGCCCGTGGGCTTCCACTACTACTTCATGAACATCGGCGGCGTCAACTTCATAGACCCGGCCACCGAGACCTTCTTCGGCTGCAACCGCGAGGCCGGCGGCATAGAGATTCCCGAAGGCCCCGAGGGCGACTACTACCGTCCGCAGCAGGGCGTGCCCCACGGCCAGGTGCGCTCCATCTACTACTACAGCCAGGAGCAGCAGACGTGGCGCCACGTCATGGTCTACACCCCCGCCGAGTATGAGCAGGGCAAGAAGCGCTACCCCGTGCTCTACCTGCAGCACGGCATGGGCGAGGGCGAGACCAGCTGGACCCTACAGGGACGCATGCAGCACATCATGGACAACGCCATAGCCAAGGGCGAGGCCGTGCCCATGCTCGTGGTCATGGAGAGCGGCGACATCAAGGCTCCCTTCGGCGGCGGCGACAACCGGGCCGGCCGCAGCCAGTACGGCGCTTCGTTCTACCCCGTGCTGCTGAACGACCTCATTCCCTACATCGACCAGAACTTCCGCACCAAGACCGACCGCGACAACCGCGCCATGGCCGGCCTCTCGTGGGGTGGCCACCAGACGTTCGACGTGGTGCTCAACAACCTCGACAAGTTTGCCTGGATGGGTACTTTCAGCGGAGCCATCTTCGGCCTCGACGTAAAGACGGCCTACAACGGTGTCTTTGCAAATGCCGACGAGTTCAACAAGAAGATACACTACTTCTACATGAACTGGGGCAGCGACGACTTCATCAAGGGTCAGCCGCTGGTCGACAGCCTGCGCTCGATGGGCATCAAGGTCGAAGCCTCTGAGTCGGCCGGCACCGGCCACGAGTTCCTCACCTGGCGCCGCGGCCTCCACGAGTTCATCCCCCACCTGTTCAAGAAGTAACCCCCTTCTGAACATCCCCCGGCCCCTCCCCCTACAGGA